>NZ_CP026377.1:3320243-3622084 GCF_002953195.1 Mixta gaviniae
CGAGCAGGCGCTGAAGTCGCGTAGCAGCGTCCGCAGCTGTTCGCGCTGCGCGTCGTTCAGCTCGCGGGCGTCAGTCAGCGCGGCTTCCAGATCCGCCTGGTGATCGAACAGCGCCCGATCGGGATAGTCCAGCAAACGCGCGATAATGCGTAACGCAATCATGAGGCATCCTCCCGGCGTTCAGTGCGGCGCGTGATGTCGATGGCATCGATGCGGCGCGTATTGAACAGGTTGAATTTGCTGTCGCTGCCGTGGCAGCCGTCGCCGAAGCTGAAGCCGCAGCCTTTGCTTTCCGGGAAAGCTTCGCGCGCCAGCTCGCGGTGGCTGGAAGGGATCACGAAGCGATCTTCGTAGTTGGCGATCGCCAGGTAGCGGTACATCTCCTGCGCCTGGGCTTCGGTCAGGCCGACCTGCTCCAGCGCGCTGGTATCGGTCACGCCCTCGACGCTCTCGGCGCGTTTGTAGTGGCGCATCGCCAGCATACGCTTCAGCGCCAGCAGTACCGGCGCGGTATCGCCGGCGGTCAGCAGGTTCGCCAGGTACTGCACCGGAATACGCAGGCTTTCCACATCCGGCAGCACCCCTTGCTGATCCAGTACGCCGGCGTCAGCGGCGGACTGAATCGGCGACAGCGGCGGCACATACCAGACCATCGGCAGCGTGCGGTATTCGGGATGCAGCGGCAGCGCCAGTTTCCAGTCCATCGCCATTTTGTAGACCGGCGAGCGCTGCGCCGCGTCGATCACGCTCTGCGGCACGCCATCTTTCAGCGCCTGCTCAATCACCGCCGGATCGTGCGGGTCGAGGAAGACATCGAGCTGGCTTTGATAGAGATCCTGCTCGTTTTCCACCGCGGCCGCCTGCTCGATGCGATCCGCATCGTACAGCAGCACGCCGAGGTAACGGATACGGCCGACGCAGGTTTCGGAGCAGACGGTCGGCTGCCCCGCTTCGATGCGCGGATAGCAGAAAATGCATTTTTCTGACTTGCCGCTTTTCCAGTTGAAGTAGATTTTTTTATACGGACAGCCGGTCAGGCACATACGCCAGCCGCGACATTTGTCCTGATCGATCAGCACGATGCCATCTTCGCCGCGCTTATAGATGGCGCCGCTCGGGCAGGTCGCCACGCAGGCCGGGTTCAGGCAGTGTTCGCACAGACGCGGCAGGTACATCATGAAGGTGTTTTCGAACTGGCCGTACATCTCTTTCTGGATGTTATCGAAGTTTTTATCCTGCGAGCGTTTAGAAAACTCGCCGCCGAGGATCTCTTCCCAGTTCGGGCCATTTTCGATTTTCTTCATCCGCTGGCCGGTGATCAGCGAACGCGGACGCGCGATCGGCTGATGCTTGCCTTCCGGCGCATTGTGCAGATGCTGATAATCAAAATCGAACGGCTCGTAGTAATCATCCAGCGCCGGGACATCCGGGTTGGCGAAGATTTTCGAGAGAACGCCGACGCGGCTGCCCATGCGCGGCTGCAGCTGGCCGTTGATTTTACGGATCCAGCCGCCCTTCCATTTCTCCTGATCTTCCCAGGCGCGCGGGTAGCCGAGGCCCGGCTTGCTTTCAACATTGTTGAACCAGGCATATTCCATGCCTTCGCGGCTGGTCCAGACGTTTTTACAGGTGACCGAACAGGTATGACAGCCGATGCATTTGTCGAGGTTCAACACCATGCCGACTTGCGAACGAATTTTCATTGCTGCGCCTCCTGACGGGTACCCTGGCACTCATCGTTGCCTTCGCCGTCCAACCAATTGACATTGTTCATTTTTCTCACCACCACAAATTCATCACGGTTTGAACCTACCGTTCCGTAGTAGTTGAAGCCGTAAGAGAGCTGCGCGTAACCGCCGATCATGTGGGTCGGTTTCGGGTAGACGCGCGTCACGGAGTTATGGATGCCGCCGCGCTGACCGGTGATCTCCGCGCCAGGAATATTCACGATACGCTCCTGCGCGTGGTACATCATGGTCATCCCGGCCGGTACGCGCTGGCTCACCACCGCGCGCGCCGTCAGCGAGCCGTTGGCGTTGAACGCTTCGATCCAGTCGTTGTCCTGAATGCCCAGCTCGCGCGCATCCTCTTCGCTCATCCAGACGATCGGGCCGCCGCGCGACAGCGTCAGCATCAGCAGGTTGTCGCTGTAGGTGGAGTGAATCCCCCACTTCTGGTGCGGCGTAATAAAGTTGAGCGCTTTTTCCGGGTTGCCGTTCGGTTTCTGGTTCAGCAGCGGCTGTGCGGCGCGGGTATCCACCGGCGGACGGTAAACCAGCAGGCTTTCGCCGAAAGCACGCATCCACTCATGATCCTGATAAAGCTGCTGACGGCCGCTGAGCGTGCGGAACGGAATCAGCTCATGGATGTTGGTGTAGCAGGCGTTATACGAGACATGCTCATCCTCCAGGCCAGACCAGGTCGGGCTGGAGATAATTTTACGCGGCTGCGCCTGAATATCGCGGAAGCGGATCTTCTCCTCTTCTTTGTTCAGCGCCAGGTGCGTATGGTCGCGACCGGTGATTTTGCTCAGCGCGCCCCAGGCTTTCACCGCCACGTGGCCGTTGGTTTCCGGCGCCAGCGTCAGGATCACCTCTGCGGCATCGATAGCGCTGTCGATATTCGGGCGACCGGCTGCCGGGCCGTCATGCTTGACGTAGTTGAGCTTTTTCAGCAGGTCGACTTCGGTCTGGGTATTCCAGCTGATGCCCTTGCCGCCGTTACCCAGCTTGTCCATCAGCGGACCGAGGGAGGTAAAGCGCTCCCAGGTGGCCGGATAGTCGCGTTCAACGGTAATGATATGCGGCGCGGTTTTGCCCGGAATCAGATCGCATTCGCCTTTCTTCCACTCTTTCACGCCGAATGGCTGCGCCAGCTCGGCGGCGGAGTCATGCTGCATCGGCAGCGTTACCACATCAGTCTCTTTGCCGAGATGGCCGACGCACACTTCAGAGAAGCGTTTGGCGATGCCTTTATAAATTTCCCAGTCGCTTTTCGCTTCCCAGGCGGGATCGACGGCGGCGGAGAGCGGATGAATAAACGGATGCATATCCGACGTATTCATATCGTCTTTCTCATACCAGGTGGCCGTCGGCAGCACGATGTCGGAGTAGAGGCAGGTGCTGGACATGCGGAAATCGAGCGTCACCACCAGATCGAGCTTGCCGGTAGCAGGATTGTCCTGCCATTCCACTTCCTGCGGCTTCACGCTGCCCTGCTCGCCCAGGTCTTTGCCCTGAATGCCGTTTTCGGTGCCCAGCAGATACTTGAGCATATACTCATGGCCCTTGCCGGAGGAGCCAAGCAGGTTGGAGCGCCAGACGAAGAGGTTGCGCGGGTAGTTCTGCGGATTATCAGGCTGCTCGGCGGCAAAGCGCAGCGCGCCGCTTTTCAGGCTCTCCACGGTGTAATCGACCGGCGTCTGGCCGGCGGCGGCCGCTTTGGCGGCGATATGCAGCGGGTTGGTCGCCAGCTGCGGCGCCGACGGCAGCCAGCCCATGCGTTCGGCGCGCACGTTGAAATCGATCAGGCTGCCCTGGAAGCGCGACTTGTCCGCCAGCGGCGACAGCAGCGTTTCCGTCGCCACCGTTTCGTGGCGCCACTGGCTGGAGTGATTGTAGAAGAATGAGGTACCGTTCATATGACGCGGCGGACGTTGCCAGTCGAGGCCGAAGGCCAGTGGGGTCCAGCCGGTCTGCGGACGCAGTTTTTCCTGGCCGACGTAGTGCGCCCAGCCGCCGCCGCTCTGTCCCACGCAGCCGCAGAAGATCAGCATATTGATCAGCCCGCGGTAGTTCATATCCATATGGAACCAGTGGTTCATGCCGGCGCCGACGATAATCATCGAACGGCCGTGAGTTTTTTCAGCGTTTTCGGCGAATTCGCGCGCGATACGGATCATCTGGTGGCGGGAAACGCCGGTGATTTTTTCCGCCCAGGCGGGGGTATACGCTTTGATTTCATCATAGCTGGCGGCGCAGTTGGCGTCGCCGAGGCCGCGATCCAGGCCGTAGTTGGCCAGGGTGAGATCGTAGACGCTGGCGACCAGCGCTTCGCTGCCGTCAGCAAGCTGCAGACGTTTCACCGGCAGTTTATGCAGCAGAATTTCATCCAGCGCCACGCTGTTAAAATGTTCGCTTTCGGTGCCGCCAAAGTACGGGAAGCCGACCTCCGCTACCTCATCGTGACTGCCGAGCAGGCTGAGCTGCAGTTCCACTTCGCGCTGCGACTGACCTTCGCGCGCTTCCAGGTTCCATTTGCCCTCTTCGCCCCAGCGGTAGCCGATCGAGCCTAACGGCGCCACCAGCTCGCCGCTCAGGCCATCGATGGCGATGGTTTTCCATTCCGGATTGTTTTCCTGGCCGAGGTTGTCCACCAGATCGCTGGCGCGCAGCATACGGCCCGCCGCGTAGTAGCCGCCATCGCGTGGTTCCAGCATGACCAGCATCGGCATGTCGGTGTAACGGCGCACATAGTCGCGGAAGTAGCTGACTTCGCGATCGAGATGGAACTCTTTCAGCATCACATGGCCCATCGCCAGCGCCATCGCGCTGTCAGTGCCCTGTTTCGGATTCAGCCAGAGATCGCACAGCTTGGCGACTTCGGCATAATCCGGCGTGACCGCCACGGTTTTGGTGCCTTTGTAACGCACTTCGGTAAAGAAGTGGGCATCCGGGGTACGCGTCTGAGGGACGTTGGAGCCCCAGGCGATAATGTAGGAGGAGTTATACCAGTCGGCCGATTCTGGCACGTCGGTCTGCTCGCCCCAGGTCATCGGCGAGGCGGGCGGCAGGTCGCAGTACCAGTCATAGAAACTGAGGCAGGTGCCGCCGATCAGCGACAGGTAGCGCGCGCCCGATGCGTAGGAGACCATCGACATCGCCGGGATCGGCGAGAAGCCGACAATGCGGTCCGGGCCGAAGGTTTTCGCGGTATAGACGTTGGCCGCCGCGATAATTTCATTCACTTCCTGCCAGCTGGAGCGCACAAAGCCGCCGCGTCCGCGCGCCACTTTGTAGCTTTTCGCTTTTTCCTCATCGCCGACGATCGCGCCCCAGGCGTCAACCGGATCGCTGTGCTGCGCCTTCGCTTCACGCCATAATTTCACCAGGCGTTTGCGCATAAGTGGATATTTCAGGCGATTGGCGCTATACAAATACCAGGAGTAGCTGGCGCCGCGCGGACAGCCGCGTGGTTCATGATTCGGCAGATCCGGACGCGTGCGCGGATAGTCGGTTTGCTGCGTTTCCCAGGTGACCAGGCCGTTTTTGACGTAGATTTTCCAGCTACAGGAACCGGTGCAGTTGACGCCGTGCGTGGAGCGCACGATTTTGTCATGCTGCCAACGGCTGCGGTAACCATCTTCCCAGTCCCGGTTGGTGTTGAGTGTCTGGCCGTGTTGGCCAGAAAAAGGTTCAGCTAGCTGTTTGAAGTAGCGAAACCGATCCAGAAATTTGCTCATCCGGAATTCTCCTGAAGGCTCGGTGTTGTTATAAATGGCTAAACGACATTGCTTTTGTTGATGGGCGTCAGCCTACTGAGCTGACGACGCGGGCCGCTTGATTGCGATCAAGTCAGCTCATTTGCCGTCCCGATGGCGCCCTGGCGTCTACCCCTAAAGTGGCAACGCTTTTCGCTTAATAACCCCATGAATTTAATCGATAAAAGGGCTAAATTTTCCTGAGGTATCCCATGCTGGCTGTTTGCCGGCTATTTGGGGGTAGGCTGCGGGCTGTGGAACCCGCGATCAAAAACGGCCCTGCCTTTGCGGCAGGGCCGTTTTCTGGCGGTTAACGCGCCGCTTTACGGCCATAAACCAGCCAGGTGATCAAAATGCACACGACATAGAACACCAGGAAGATTTTCATGGCGCCGGCCGGCGATCCGGTCATCGCCAGAGAGAGGCCGAAGGTTTGCGGAATAAAGAAGCCGCCCGCCGCGCCAATCGCGGAGATAAAGCCGAGCGCCGCCGCGGTATCCGTCACCGCTTCCTGCTGCGCTTCTTTATCGCTGCCGCCGCGCGCTTTTACCTGATCCCAGGTGATTTTGCGGAAAATAACCGCGATCATCTGATAGGTCGAACCGCTGCCGAGGCCGGCAGTTAAGAACAGCACCATAAAGATGCCGAAGAACAGCGGGAAGGATCCCGCTTCGCCCTCTGCCGGCAGCGCCAGGAACAGCAGCGCGGTAAACAGCGCCATGGCGATAAAGTTAATCAGCGTCACCCGTACGCCGCCGAAGCGGTCGGAGATCACCCCGCCGGCCGAGCGCGCCAGCGCGCCGAGCAGCGGGCCGAAGAAGGCATACTTCATGATCACAATATCCGGGAACTGCGTTTTCGACAGCATGGCGAAACCGGCGGAAAAACCGATAAAAGATCCGAACGTGGCGAGATAGAGCAGGCTCAGCCCCCACAGATGCGCGCGCTTCAGTACCGGCAGCTGCTGGCGCAGCGAGGCCTTCGAGGCGGCGAGATCGTTCATGCCGAACCAGGCGGCAAGCGTGGCGATAAACAGCAGCGGCACCCAAATCCAGGCGGCATTTTCCAGCCACATTGGGCTACCGTCGAGGGTGGCCTGCTGCTGGCCGCCGAAGAAATCGAAAATGGCGAAGGAGATGGCTACCGGCGCCAGCAGCTGCATTACGCTGACGCCGAGGTTGCCCAGGCCGCCGTTAATGCCCAGCGCGCCGCCCTGCTGCGCCTTCGGAAAGAAGAAGCTGATATTGCCCATGCTGGAGGCGAAGTTCGCCCCGGCGAAGCCGCACAGCAGAGAGATGGTGACGAAAATAGCGAATGGCGTCTGCGGATCCTGCACGGCGAAACCGAGCCACAGGCAGGGCAGCAGCAGAAAGCCGGTGCTGAAAGCGGTCCAGCGGCGGCCGCCGACTAAGGGAATGACAAACGAATAAGGGACGCGCAGAATAGCGCCGGAAACCGAGGGCAGCGCAGTTAACAGGAAAAGCTGATCGGTCGTAAAGTTAAAGCCGACCTTGTTTAAGTTAACGGCAACGGTGCTGAACAGCATCCAGACGCAGAAGGCCAACAGCAGGCAAAATACGGAAATCCACAGGTTACGGCTGGCAATACGTTTACCGTACTGCTGCCAGAATTGGGCATCTTCCGGCCGCCAGTCCTGAATCACGGCGCCCGACGCTTTTTTTTCTGATGGCGTGGCTAAATTTGACATAACAACCCCGGTGAAGGAATGAAAACTGCGCACATCCTGCCGGGTCGCTTAGCGTGCGGAGTTGACATAAATCAACGGGGAAACAGTTAGTTTCCGCCTGCAATTGTATCCAGTCTACTAAATGAGTAGCGACTGTGGCATGATTATTAGCCTAAAAAACAACAGATTAAAATCTTACCCCTGCCTTTATAATGGATTTAACGCGAATTTTGTTCCATTGGTGATACTCCTTTAGAGGTATAAGGAAAACATTAAGAATAATGAAAAATAGCGGTCGCCAGGCCTCCCTGCGCCTGAGAATCGATCTCTGGTCACGCTTTATCCGACCTTGCCGCTGCCGTCGACACCCTGATTAACCGGAGCCAGTATGACTACCCATGACGCCGCCACCATTCTTCTGATTGACGATCATCCCATGCTGCGTAATGGCGTTAAGCAGCTTATCAGCCTTGATCCGCAGCTGCAGGTGATTGCTGAGGCAGGCAACGGCGAACAGGGCATTGCGCTGGCCGAACAGCACGATCCCGACCTGATTCTGCTCGATTTGAATATGCCGGGCATTAACGGGCTGGAGACGCTGGACCGGCTGCGGCGCATCGACCTGTCAGGCCGCATCGTGGTGTTTACCGTCTCTAATGACGAAGAGGATGTGGTCAGCGCGCTGAAGCGCGGCGCAGATGGTTATCTGCTGAAGGATATGGAGCCGGAGGCGCTACTGACCGCGCTGCATCAGGCGGCGGCTGGCCAGATGGTGTTAAGCGATGCCCTGACCACGGTGTTGATCAGCAGCCTGCGCGAAACGCCACCGGCAGCACAGCGCGATATCCAGCAGCTGACGCGCCGGGAACACGATATTCTGCGGCAAATTGCCCGCGGCCTGCCCAATAAAACTATCGCCCGCAAGCTCAACATCACCGAAAGCACGGTGAAGGTGCATGTAAAACACCTGCTGAAAAAACTGCAGCTGAAATCGCGCGTCGAGGCGGCAGTCTGGTATTTGCAGAATAAAACCGGGGCGTAGGCGGCAGCGGTCACGGGCAGAATAAACCGGGGCATACATGGCAGCCGGGTGTTTGCAGCCGACACCGGAACCGTCAGCGGCGCGGAGAAGTTAACGGGATAAGGCGGGAGAAAAGCGGCGGACGACCGGTTCGTCGTCCGCCGCAGCAACAGCTTATTTAGAAGGATGCTCGTTCAGCGTGGCCTGCTGCTCTGAAGCGGCAGGTTCCTGATGCTCATGTTCCGTCATCGCGACCGCGTGAACGCGTTTGCGCACGCCGAACCAGCCCAGCACCAGCACCAGAGCAATCAGCGGAATGGACGCCACGGTAAAGGTGCCGTTCGGGTAGTCGAATGCCATCAGCACCAGTACGCTGAGCAGGAACAGCAGCGTCAGCCAGGAAGTGACCGGCGCGCCCGGCAGCTTGAAGCTGACATCATCCGCCTTGCCCTCTTTGATCGCCTTACGCAGACGCATCTGGCAGACAATGATAAAGGCCCAGGTGGAGAGAATACCCAGCGACGCGATATTCAGCACGATCTCAAACACCTGCGACGGCACGTAGTAGTTCAGCACCACCCCCACCACATAAACAGCAATGGTCACCAGAATACCGGCGTACGGCACCTGCTGGCTGCTCATTTTCGACAGCGCCTGCGGCGCGGAGCCGCCCATCGCCATCGAGCGCAGAATGCGTCCGGTGGAGTAGAGGCCGGAGTTAAGGCTCGACAGGGCGGCGCTCAGCACCACGATGTTCATAATGCTGCCGATATAGGGCACGCCCAGCTTAGAGAAGAAGGTGACAAACGGGCTCTGTCCCGCCTGGTAAGCGTTCCAGGGCAGCAGCAGTACCAGCAGCACTACGGAGCCGACATAGAACAGGCCGATACGCCAGATGACGCTGTTGATCGCCTTTGGCAGCACTTTTTTCGGCTCTTTACACTCGCCGGCGGCGATGCCCACCAGCTCGATCGAGGCGAAGGCGAAGACCACGCCCTGCACCAACACCAGCGCCGGCAGCAGCCCGTGCGGGAACATCCCGCCGTTATCGGAAATAAGATGGAAACCGGTGGCATTGCCATCCAGCGGCTTGCCGCTGCCAAGGAAGACCACGCCAACCACGAGGAAAATGGCGATCGCCAGCACTTTCACCAGCGCGAACCAGAACTCCATTTCAGCGAACCACTTCACGCCGATCAGGTTCATGGTGCCGACAATGGCCAGCGCGCCGAGCGCGAACACCCATTGCGGCACATCGCCGAACGCGCCCCAGTAGTGCATATAGAGCGCTACCGCGGTGATATCGACGATGCCGGTCATCGCCCAGTTGACGAAATACATCCAGCCGGCAACGTAGGACGCCTTTTCGCCCAGGAACTCACGCGCATAAGAAACAAAGCTGCCGCTGGAGGGCCGGTGCAATACCAGCTCGCCTAACGCACGCAGAATAAAGAAGGAGAATATGCCGCAGACGAGATACACCAGCGCCAGCGCCGGACCGGCAGCCTGTAAGCGCCCGCCCGCACCGAGGAACAGACCGGTACCGATAGCGCCGCCGATGGCAATCATCTGCACCTGACGGTTGCCCATCGCCTTGTGGTAGCCAGCATCGTGTGAATTCAGCCAGCGTCTTCTGGCAGCGCGCTGTTCCGCTGCCGTTTTCTTGGTTGCTTTCATTGCCTTTCCTGTTGTCCTGTCCGATAAAGGAGCTTCTGTCCGCTCAGCCCATTCTTCCTTAATAACCAAACGTTTGCGTTACAGGGAGTCCTGGGGGTAAATCCGCTGAAGATCTGGGTGTTGTAATGTGGCGACACAGCGGATTTACGGCGATGAATCCTAACCGTTCTCTTGTGGGGAAGCAAAACCCCAACAGCGAAATTTTTTACTCTTTTGTAATTTTTGTGGCACAACCTAAAAAGCGACAACGCCGTGCTGGCGCTGGCGTAAAAGCGGGATCTCATCGTGTGCGCCGTCAGAAAAGTAACGCGCAAGTTAACGCCCGGTTACGAAAAGTGTGGTCAGTGCCGCGCTGCTCAAAGCGGCGCTCCCGCGCGGAAGCATAATCTCTTTCGCCGCCGACGATAAAGCCGCCTGCCACGCGTTTTCCTGCTGCTAATTTGACTTGACACCGCTGCGTCCTCTGCCGTTTCAGGCTATGATGAGCGCTCTTTTTCGAGTTAAGTTTTCTCATGTTGAAACGTTCCGTTACCAGTCCTATCGCGCGTGCGCTGGCCGGCATCGTCATTCTGTCGGTGCTTTCCACCGGCCTGGCGCTGCTGACCCTGGCCGGCAGCCTGCGCGACGCGGAGATGATCAATCTCGCCGGCTCACTGCGTATGCAGAGCTATCGCCTGGCGTGGGATGCCGATACCCGCTCTCCGGAACTGGCGGCGCATCTGCATGCCTATCAGCAGTCACTGAACGCGCCGGTGCTACAGCATCTGAGCCGCTTTTACGTACCGCAGAACGTGCGTAACCGCTACGGTCAGCTGAAAGTCAGCTGGACCCTGCTGCAGGCGGATCTGCTGAGCGGCGAGCCGCAGCGCTATTCGCAGCATGTGGCGCGCTACGTTGGCGAAATCGATCGCTTCGTCTACGATCTGCAACGCTACGCGGAGCGTAAAATGCAGCTGGTGGCGCTGGCCAGCGCGATTGGCTTTATCGCTATCGTCGCCCTCGCCTTCTGGACCATTCGCCTGACGCGCCGTCAGGTAGTCAAACCACTGAATCAACTGGCACAGGCCAGCCGCTATATTGAGCAAGGCAACTTCCACTATCCGCCGCTGGACACCTCGCTGAGTAATGAGCTGGGGCTGCTGGCCAATGCTTTTAACCGCATGTCAGGCGAGCTGGAACGCCACTACAGCGAGCTGGAAAACACCGTCAAGGCGCGTACCGCCGATCTGCTGGCGGCCAATCAAACCCTGACCATCCTCTATGAGGCGTCGCAGGCGCTGGCGGTCAGCAGTCTGGGTCAGCCGACCATCACCGAGGTGATGGAGATTGTTTTCCGGCGCGCGAAGCTGACCGCGCTGGCGCTGGACGCCGGCGAAAGCTGGCAGTTCTCACTGGGCACGCCGCAGCCCGATAAAGCCTGGCAGCGTTTAACCCTGCAGCAGGAGAATCAGCCCGGCGGCGAGCTGCGCTGGCAGGAAGGGGATCGGCAGACGCCCGCGCCGCTGATGCAGAGCGTCGGCAATTTGCTGGCGCGCGCGATCTGGATCCATCAGGCGCAAAAGCAGCAGCAACAGCTGCTGCTGATGGAGGAGCGCGCCACTATCGCGCGCGAGCTGCATGATTCGCTGGCGCAGGCGCTCTCTTTTCTGCGTATCCAGCTGACGCTGTTGAAGCGCACCATCACGCCGGAGCAGCAGCCGGCGCAGCAGATTATCGGCGATTTCGATCGGGCGCTGGCGGAAGCCTATCGCCAGCTGCGCGAGCTGCTGAACACCTTTCGTCTGTCGGTGGATGAAGCCTGCCTGCCGGCGGCGCTGCAGGCGATGCTGACGCCGCTGCAGCAGCAGACCTCCGCCGAAATCGCGCTGCACTGCGCATCAAGTTTTGACGCGCTGACGGCGCAGCAGCAGGTGCATGTTCTGCAGATCGTACGCGAAGCGGTGCTGAACGCGATTCGCCACGCCAATGCCAGCCATATTGAGGTAAGCTGCGCCACGCTGGAAAACGGCGAACACCATATCAGCATCAGCGATGACGGCTGCGGACTCGCCTCCGTTGAGGAGCCGGCCGGCCATTATGGCCTGACAATTATGCATGAGCGGGCGCAGCGGCTCGGCGGGACACTGCGGATGGAGACCACGCCTGCGGCCGGAACGCGGCTGCTGTTGCGTTTCCCCGCGCAGGCGGCAGAAACAGTAACGGGATAATCCCCTGATTATCATTTTTATTCAGCCAGCCGAGGCTGGCGCTCTATGCCTGGGAGTACCATGGACAATCGACATTTTACCGTGATGCTGGTCGACGATCACCCGCTGATGCGGCGGGGCATTCGTCAGCTGCTGGAGCTGGACCGCCATTTTGATGTGGTGGCCGAAGCCAACAACGGCACCGAGGCGCTGGCGGAAGCCAGTCGGCTGTCGCCGGACGTGATCCTGCTGGATCTGCATATGAAAGGCATGTCCGGGCTTGATACGCTGAAGGCGCTGCGCAATGAGGGCGTGGCGGCGCGCATTCTGGTGCTGACGGTTTCCGATACACGCAGCGATATTTACGCCATGCTGGACGCCGGCGCGGACGGCTATCTGCTGAAAGACAGCGAGCCGGAAGTGCTGCTGCAGCAAATTATCGACGGCGCGCAGGGCGCCAATGTCTACAGCAGCGTGGTACGCGATTATCTGCTGACCCGCGCCCACAGCGCCAACCCGTTCCAGACGCTGACCGAGCGCGAGCTGGACGTGCTGCAGGAGGTGGCGCGCGGCCTCTCCAACAAAGAGATCGCCGCCGCGCTGCATATTTCGGAAGAGACGGTGAAGGTGCATATCCGCAACTTCCTGCGTAAGCTGGATGTGCGGTCGCGCGTGGCCGCCACCGTGCTGTGGCTGGAGAATAAACACCGTTGATGCCCGGCGTTTCGGCACGATAATTTACATTTTCTCCTCTTTTTCTCCACGATTCTTCCTCCGGGGACGCGTAAAGTGATGCGACATCCGATCGCACTGAATCGATTAACACATCACCCTGCATAACCTGTCCGTCGCGGCGCCAACGCGGCCGGCAGGTTGGTTTCCGTTGATCACATCGTATTGAGGAGTGCCGCTGTAATGGCGAATTTTTTTATTGACCGCCCAATCTTTGCCTGGGTGCTGGCAATAATGATGTGCCTGACCGGCGCGCTGGCGATCATCTCATTGCCGGTGGAGCAGTATCCCGATCTCGCCCCGCCTAACGTACGCATCACGACGAACTACCCCGGCGCCTCGGCAGAGACGCTGGAAAATACGGTGACGCAGATTATCGAGCAGAGCATGACCGGCATTGATAACCTGATGTATATGTCGTCACAGAGCAGCAACACCGGCCAGGCGACCATCACCCTCACCTTTACCGCCGGCACCAACCCCGACGAGGCGCGTCAACAGGTGCAGAATCAGCTGCAGTCGGCGCTGCGCAAGCTGCCGCAGGCGGTGCAGCAGCAAGGGGTGACAGTTAATAAAACCGGCGAAAGCAATATCCTGATGCTGGCGTTTGTCTCAACAGACGGCAGCATGGATAAGCAGGATATCGCCGACTACGTCGCCAGCAATCTTCAGGACCCGCTCAGCCGCATCAGCGGCGTCGGCCAGGTAGATGCCTACGGCACCCAATATGCGATGCGTATCTGGCTCGATCCCAATCAGCTGATTAAATACGCGTTGACCACGCAGGATGTGGTGAGCGCGATTCAATCGCAGAATAGCCAGGTGGCGGTCGGCCAGGTCGGCGGCACGCCGTCGGTCGATAATCAGGCGCTCAACGCCACCGTCAACTCGCAGTCGCTCCTGCAAACCCCGGAACAGTTCAAAGCGATTACCCTACGCACTAACCGCGACGGTTCAGTCGTGACGCTGGGCGATGTCGCTGAAGTGGCGCTGGGCGCGGAAAAATATGACTACCTCAGCCGCTATAACGGTATGGCGGCCTCCGGCCTCGGCGTGAAGCTCGCTTCCGGCGCCAACGAGCTGGAGACCGATCGGCTGGTGCGGGCGCGGGTTGAAGAGCTGTCGCGCTACTTTCCGCACGGGCTGGAGGCGAAAGTCGCCTATGAGACCACGCCGTTCGTCACCGCGTCTATCCGCGACGTGGTAAAAACCCTGCTGGAAGCGGTGCTGCTGGTCTTCCTGGTGATGTACCTGTTTATGCAGAACTTCCGCGCTACGCTGATCCCGACGATAGCGGTGCCGGTGGTGCTGTTGGGCACCTTCTCAGTACTGTATCTCTGCGGTTTCAGCATCAACACCCTGACCATGTTCGCCATGGTGCTGGCGATCGGGCTGCTGGTGGATGACGCTATCGTGGTGGTGGAAAACGTCGAGCGCATCATGAGCGAAGAGGGCCTTTCGCCGCGCGAGGCGACGCGTAAATCGATGGGGCAAATACAGGGCGCGCTGGTGGGGATTACGCTGGTGCTTTCCGCAGTGTTCGTGCCGATGGCCTTTTTCGGCGGCACGGTCGGCGCTATCTACCGTCAGTTTTCCATTACTGTGGTTTCGGCGATGGTGCTGTCGGTGCTGGTGGCGATGATATTGACGCCGGCGCTCTGCGCCTCGCTGCTAAAACCGGTCACGCCTGGCCATCATCACCAGCGGCGCGGCTTCTTCGGCGGGTTTAACCGGCTGTTCGCACGCAATACCCAGCGCTATGAGCGCAGTGTGGGGAAAATTCTGCATCAGAGCGGACGCTGGCTGCTGATCTATCTCGCGATTATCGCCCTGATGGCATTCCTGTTCCTGCGCCTGCCCACCTCTTTCCTGCCGCTGGAAGATCGCGGCATCTTTACCACCCAGGTGCAGCTGCCGCCCGGCTCGACGCAGCAACAAACGCTAAAAGTCGTGGAGAAGGTGGAGAACTATTACATGACCCACGAACGGGAGAATATCGAATCGGTGTTCGCGACCGTGGGTTCCGGCCCGGGCGGCAATGGCCAGAACGTGGCGCGTCTGTTTGTGCGCCTTAAAAACTGGGAGACGCGCGCCGATGCCGATCGCACCTCTTTCGCCATTATCGAACGCGCCACGCAAGCCTTCCGCCAGATTAAAGAAGCGCGCGTGATCGCCAGCAGCCCGCCGGCCATCACCGGTATGGGCAGCTCTGCCGGTTTCGATATGGAACTGCAGGATCATGCCGGGATCGGCCATACGCAGCTGATGGCGATGCGCGATCGCCTGCTGGCGCTGGCGGCGCAGGATCCGCGCCTGGCGCGCGTGCGCCACAACGGGCTGGATGATAGCCCGCAGCTGCGCATCGATATCGATCAGCGTAAAGCGCAGGCGCTGGGCGTCGCCATTGACGATATCAACGACACGCTGAAAACCGGCTGGGGCTCAACCTATGTTAACGATTTTATCGATCGGGGGCGCGTGAAGAAGGTCTATGTGCAGGCGGCGGCGAAATATCGCATGCTGCCGGACGACATTAACAAATGGTACGTACGCAACAGCTCAGGCGGCATGGTGCCGTTCAGCGCGTTCGCCAAAACCAGCTGGGAAACTGGCTCGCCGCGCCTGGAGCGCTATAACGGCTACGCGGCACTGGAAATTGTCGGTGAAGCGGCGCCCGGCGTCAGCACCGACGCCGCGATGAATGTCATGGAACAGCTGGTGAGCCAGCTGCCGTCTGGCGTCGGCCTGCAGTGGACCGGCGCCTCGCTACAGGAGCGGCTCTCCGGCTCGCAGGCACCGATGCTCTACACCCTTTCGCTGCTGGTGGTCTTTCTCTGTCTGGCGGCGCTCTATGAGAGCTGGTCGATTCCGTTTGCCGTAATGCTGGTGGTGCCGCTGGGCGTGGTGGGCGCCCTGATCGCCACCTGGGCGCGCGGGCTGGAAAACGATGTCTATTTCCAGGTGGGGCTGTTAACGGTGATCGGCCTGTCGGCGAAAAACGCCATCCTGATCGTGGAGTTTGCTAACGATATCAACAGCCGCGGTGGCGATCTGCTTGCCGCCACGCTGGAAGCGTCGCGCCAGCGCCTGCGTCCGATATTAATGACCTCGCTGGCATTTGTGTTCGGCGTGTTACCGATGGCGATCAGTAACGGCGCGGGTTCCGGTAGCCAACATGCGGTCGGCACTGGCGTCATGGGCGGCATGATCTCCGCTACGCTGCTGGCGATATTTTTTGTGCCGTTATTTTTTGTATTAATTCGACGCCGCTTCCCGCTAAAAATAAAGCCGGCGTAAAGCGCGTAATAAGAAAATAATACTAATGCATTAAGGATGCATAAATAATAAAGGCAGCCGACGGATCGGCTGCCTTCTCTATTTTTTTACGGACTGTCAGATGCAAAGACGATTGCTGTGGTCGTCACGCGTATCTTTATAGGGCTTAATTACTTGCGTAACATCGCGTCGATAAAGTCTTTCCAGTTCCCCAGTTCTAAGTCAATCATATCTACCTCTCTTGTTATTAAGGCTTATTTTACGCCCGTTTTTGCAGCAAGTGAATATGCTGTTTCTGATATTGCTATCGGAAAAAGTCCGAAAAACTTTAGTCATTTATTAAAATGAGAGCTGACGCACAATTCAGCAAATTAGTTAATTCCTTTAATGATTAATTAAATAATTCCTGACGTTTGAAAGGCTTTATCAAGTGCCTCGCCGCCGCCCTGACCGTAATCGATTCTGGATCCTGGCCGCGAGGTAATGCATTATTCATTAACGATATTTTCTGAAAACGAGACCCAACATGACGCAGCATCCGTCGTCCGCTCCCTTTACTCTGTATGGCATCAAGAATTGCGACACCATTAAAAAAGCACGCCGCTACCTGGCGGCGCAACAGGTCGCACATCACTATCACGACTACCGCGCCGACGGCCTGACGGCCGAACGCCTGCAGGGCTTTATCGATTCGCTTGGCTGGCAGGCGCTGCTGAATACGCGCGGCACCACCTGGCGCACGCTGTCGGAAGAGGAGAAGGCGGCGGTGGATAATGCGCAAGCGGCGGCGGCACTGATGCTGGCGCAGCCCGCGTTGATCAAACGGCCATTGCTCGCCGCCGCAGACGGATCTATGCTGCTGGGCTTTAACGAAACCGACTACCAGCAGTTTATTCAGGAGAAGTCATAATATGTATTGTCCGGTTATTGAGCTGGCGCAGCAGCTCATTCGTCGCCCTTCACTCAGCCCGGATGATGCCGGATGCCAGGCGCTTATGATTGAACGCCTGCAGGCGATTGGCTTCACTGTCGAGCCGGTTAATATTGCCGATACGCAAAACTTCTGGGCGTGGCGCGGCCAGGGCGAAACTCTGGCCTTCGCCGGCCATACTGATGTGGTGCCGCCTGGCGACGTCAGCCGCTGGATCAACCCACCGTTCGAACCCACCATCCGCGATGGTATGCTGTTTGGCCGCGGTGCCGCCGATATGAAAGGCTCACTGGCGGCGATGGTGGTGGCGGCGGAGCGTTTTGTCGCCGCCAATCCGCATCATCGCGGACGTCTGGCGTTTCTGATTACCTCCGATGAAGAGGCGAACGCCACGCACGGCACCGTCAAGGTGGTGGAACACCTGATGGCGCGCCACGAGCGGCTCGATTACTGCCTGGTGGGCGAACCGTCCAGCACCGTGCAGGTGGGCGACGTGGTAAAAAACGGCCGGCGCGGCTCGATCACCGCCAACCTGACCATCCATGGCGTGCAGGGGCATGTCGCCTATCCGCATCTGGCGGATAATCCGGTGCATCGCGCCCTACCCGCGCTAAACGAACTGGTCGCTACCGAGTGGGATAGCGGTAACGCATTTTTCCCGCCGACCAGCATGCAGATCGCCAATGTTCAGGCCGGCACCGGCAGCAACAATGTTATTCCGGGCGAGCTGTTCGTGCAGTTTAACTTCCGCTTCAGCACCGAGCTGACCGACGGCGATATTCGTCAGCGCGTCGAGGCGCTGCTGGAACGCCACCAGTTGCCCTATACCATCGAGTGGAAACTCTCCGGTCAGCCCTTCCTGACTTCACGCGGGCGCCTGGTCGATGCGGTAATCAACGCCGTTGAACACTATACTGAAACCAGGCCTGAACTGCAGACCACGGGCGGCACCTCCGACGGTCGCTTTATCGCCCGCATGGGCGCCCAGGTGGTTGAACTGGGCCCGGTAAACGCCACCATTCATAAAATCAATGAGTGCGTGAAGGCGTCCGATCTGCAGCTGCTGAGCCGTATGTATCAACGCATCATGGAACAACTGATCGCATAAGCGTCCCTCAGGAGGAGCCATCATGGAATGGGTAAAAGAGTACTGGTGGATCATTGTGATCCTGTTGCTGGTCGGCGTGCTGATGAATGTCTATAAAGATTTAAAGCGTATCGACCATAAGAAATATATGGCCAATAAGCCCGATCTGCCGCCCCACCGCGATTTCAACGATAAGTGGGACGATGACGACGACTGGCCGAAGAAGAAGAAATAGCCCTCACAGGGGCAGCAACGCTGCCCCTTCCCGCCTTACATCAGCGTAATGACATCCCCCTCTCCCGGCTTGCCGCCGCTGAGCGCCTCTTCAAAGTAGCGGCGCGGCACGGTGTAGCGCAGATGATCCAGCGCCAGATTCATGCTGCGCTGATCGATGGCGTGCGGCAGATCCTCGACGATATCGAGCGTCACGTCGCCCCCCAGCGAGGTCAGACGCGCGGCCGCCTGCTGCGCCAGCTCCGCCTGATAGATCTCATCATCTTCGCCGTGGATCAGATGAATGGTCGTTTTCGCCGTCGCCTCCTCCGGCAGGCTGGCGTAGCGCCCGCTGAACGCCACAATACGGCCCGCCAGCGCCGGCTGCGCCTTGCTGCCTTCCAGCACCATCACGCTGCCCTGGGAAAATCCGATCAGCGCCGTGGCCGCGGGCGCAATGCCGCTGTGCCGCTGCCACTCGCTGACCGACTGCAGGAACAGCGGCATCACTTCATCTACTCGCTGCTGCAGGCTGGCGTCGTGCAGAGCGGATTCACTGTACCACTGACGCCCCGGCGCCTGGCCGCCCGGCTCCGGGCCGCCGACGCTGATGACCAGCGCCTGCGGGAACACGTCGGCAAACCAGCCGCCGATTTCACCCATCGAAACCGGGTTATCGCCGGCGGCGTGATAGAGCAGAAACAGCTGCTGCGGCGGCGTGGATGGGTTTTGTACGACAACATAGCTTAGATTCATATCATCTCCTCTCTTACCTTTAAGCGTAGATGATGATTCGCCGTTGCCCGCCTTGATCTCTGCGTCAGGCCTGACGCTGCCCGGTTATTCCGCCTCACCTCGCAGTTCGGCGAGGCGACGCCGCCAGCTGTCACAGCGCCCGGCATCACGCTGGCGCATCAGCCGTTGCGCCTCTGCGCGCCAGTGAGCCAACAACGCCTTGCGGCCGCTCAGCCCAAATGCGGCGGCCAGCGAGGCGGGCGGGCGCTGCTGAACGATGGCCTGATGCAGCGCCCGCCCGGCACACTCCGTTGCCAGCAGCAGCCGTCCCAGCGCAGGCAGGCTGACGTCAAAAGCGCGGTGGGCAAAGGCGAAGCCCGCCAGCGCGCGCCAGTCCTCGTCATCCAGCGACTGACGATCGTCGGGCGTCAGCGGGATCCTCTGCTCCAGCAGCGGCTGAAGCCAGTAGAGATCGCGTGCCAGCCGCCGCTCCGCCAGCTGGCTCAGCTGCCGCCCTGCCGCGCTGAGCGGCAACATCGCCATCGCGCTGTAACAGCCGCTGCTCGCCTCCCGCTGCGTGGCAATACGCGCCAGAGTAAAGCCGCTGCGGCACCAAAAGCGCCACAGCTCGTCGGTAAAACCAAAGCTGACAGAGAGATAATCCAGCCCTTGCGCCGCAGCCTGAGCGGCGGCCGCCTCGATCAGACGGCTGCCGATGCGCTGACGCCGCAGCCCCGGCGCGACGGCGATACGGCTGACACGTTGCGAACGCAGCTGCGCCGCTTCCGGAAAACCGGCGTGCGCGGCCAGCGACTGCGCGACCAGGCTGCCGCGCGGCCGCCGCAGACCGGCCCATACCTGCTGCGCCAGCGCGGCGGACAACCCGCCCTCCGCCACCAGCCACAGCGCGCCGGTGCTTTCGTCGTCAGGGCTTTCCGCCGTGAAAAAGCGTTGGCCCGGCGCATCCAGCATGCGGCGCAAATCGAGCGGCGTGGTGCGATAATGGGCGCTGGTCAGCAGCTGATAAAGGCGCAGCAGGCGGGCCGGGCTCCGGTCGCGCTCGCAGGGGATCACGTCAAATGTCCGCGCGGCGGCCACGCGCGGCGGTTGAACCTCATCCAGCAGTAGCGCGGCGTTCACTGCCCTTTCCAGCGGATCGCCCAGCCGCCAGCGCTGCGGCTCATCAAGCTGATAAAAATGCGCCTGCGGCAGCGAGGCGCAGAACTTCAGTAAAAAGCCGCGTCCGGTGCCTTCATAACCCTGCACGGTAGTGGTGAGCAATATCCTGGGAAAGCGCGTGACCAGGCGCTGTAGCAGCGGCGTCGGGATCGCCGCCGCCTCGTCGATGATCAGCCAGTCGGCATCAGGCGGCGCATCGTCGGCCAGCAGCGCATCGGGCGCGATAAAGGCGAAGCGCTCGCCGGCAAAGCGCGCCAGCACGGCGGTGGAGACTTTAGCCGGCGCGGTCACCAGGCAACGCCCCGGCCACTGCTGGATCAGCATGCCGGCCAGCGCGGATTTGCCGCGTCCGCGCGCGGCGGTCAACACATGGATACCGGGCGTGGCCTGGCGCAATTGCGCCAGCAGCGCCTGCTGCTGCTGTGCCCCGCCTGCCCGCCAGTCGCTTAGCGGCAATGACTGCGGCCAGCGCGGCGGCTGATGCTGCTGATGCAGCACTATCTGGGCATCGGTTAAAAAGTGCTGTTGCAGATGACGGATAAAACGTGGGGTGGCGATCGGCGTGTCGCATTCGCTCCAGCGCAGTGAATCGCTATCGGGCCGCTGCGGCCAGGACGCCCAGGGCGGCGTCAGCAACAGCAGCCAGCTGCCGGCGCTGAGCGTGCCAGAGAGGGCGGCGAAGGCTTCGCTGTGGAAGCCGTCACGGGCGTCAAAAATGGCGTGGCGGAACTCCTGCCCCAGCAAATTGCGCAGGACGCCAGGCGGCTGCGCCTCAGGCAGGTCGTCAGCCTCGCTGAGCGTTATCCACTCGCCGGCAAGCGCGGCGCGCCACTGCTGCGCCTGCTGGCAGCACCAGGCCGCCTCGCCGGAGAGTACCGCCAGCCGCCGGATGCCGGTACGCCGCATCCCGGCGGTAAGCGTCTCCAGAGTCACGGGTTAGCGGCTGGCGAAGGTATCGCACTGGCCCGGATCGCCGCCGTCGAAGCCACGCTTAAACCAGCTGTAGCGCTGTTCAGAGGTGCCGTGGGTAAAGCTGTCGGGCGTGACGCGGCCCTGGCTTTGTTGCTGCAGCCGATCGTCGCCGATCGCTTCAGCGGCGTTGAGCGCCTCCTGCAGATCGCCCGGCTCCAGAATCTGCTCTTTCTGCATATAGTGACCCCAGACGCCGGCGAAACAGTCAGCCTGCAGCTCCATCTTCACCGACAGCTGATTAACCTGCGTCTGGGAGGCATTCTGCTGCATCTGACGCACTTTTGGCTCGATGCCGAGCAGCTTCTGCACATGGTGTCCAACCTCATGCGCCACTACGTAACCCTGGGCAAAATCGCCGTCGGCACCCAGTTTATTCTTCAGCTCATCGTAAAAGGAGAGATCGATATAGACCGTTTCATCGGCCGGGCAGTAAAACGGCCCCATTACCGACTGGCCGGTGCCGCAGCCGGTGCGCGTCGCGTTGCGGTACATCACCAGATGCGGCGCTTTATATTGCTTGCCCATCTGGGTAAACAGCTTTTGCCAGGTATCTTCGGTCGTTGCGAGGATCACGGAGGTGAATTTCGCCGCCTCGTCATCCTGCGGGCTGACATGCTGCGCGCTGCGCTGCTGTGTCGCCGGCTCGCCGCCGGTCAGCAGCGGCGTCAGATCATAGCCGTAGTAGCCGGCGATCATCACGATCACCAGTAAAACTATCCCGCCTTTGCCGCGCGGAATGCGCATGCGTCCGCCGCCCACGGTGGGAGACTGACTACGACGATCTTCTACATTGTCGCTCTCGCGACGCCCTTGCCAACGCATAACCTTCCCCTGTTGTTCAGTGTGGCGGATATGGAAAATTCTAGTCGCGGCGGCGCTGAATAACCAGAGCGCATCGCGCGGGATGGGAGGGTAACGGAAAACGGGGACGGGCACAACGCGGGAAAGAAGGCCGACGGCGGCTGCGCGTCGGCCGGAAAAAAGGGGGTCAGTCGAGCTTCACGCCCAGACGGTGAGCCACTTCTTCATAGGCTTCGATCACGCCGCCCAGGCTCTGGCGGAAGCGATCTTTATCCATTTTCGCCATGGTTTCTTTATCCCACAGGCGCGCGCCATCCGGCGAAAACTCGTCGCCCAGCGTGACTTCGCCTTTAAACAGGCCGAATTCCAGCTTAAAGTCGACCAGGATCAGGCCGGCGTCGTCGAACAGCTTGCTCAGCACATCATTCGCTTTGTAGGTCAGCTCACGCATACGCGCCAGGTTCTCTTTATTCACCCAGCCGAAGGTTTCGCAGTAGGATTCATTGACCATCGGGTCATGTTTGGCATCATCCTTGAGGAACAGATCGAACAGCGGCGGGTTAAGCAGCATGCCCTCTTCCACGCCAAGACGCTTCACCAGCGAACCGGCGGCGCGGTTGCGCACCACGCATTCAACCGGCACCATCTCCAGCTTTTTCACCAGCGCTTCGTTATCAGAGAGCAGCGCTTCCATCTGAGTCGGGATGCCCGCCTCTTCCAGCTTGCGCATAATGAAGTAGTTAAACTTGTTGTTCACCATGCCTTTGCGATCGAACTGTTCGATTCGCGCCCCGTCCCCGGCTGACGTATCATTGCGGAACTCGAGTACCAACAGATCCGGATTTTCGGTGCTGTAAACGGTTTTCGCTTTGCCGCGATACAACTCAGCTAGCTTTTGCATCTTGATAAACTCCAAACATGGTAAATAGTGAAAGACCCTGAGCGCGCTACGCAATCGTTTACGTCGCTGGGCGCTATTATGCCAAAGTTACAATAAAAAAGGCCGGAATTTTCCGGCCTTTTTTTATTACTTGCTGAGCGCGGCCTGGAAGACCGCCACCAGCGCGTCGTTTTGCGACTGCGTCAGGACATGGCCTTTCGGATCGATAAACTGCAGGCTGCTGCGGTTATCGAGGTCGCCGACCTGCAGCGTATAGTCGCCGTTTGGCAACTGCGGATCTTTGGCGCCGATCTCATCCCAGGTGCTGTCGCCTGGCGCTTTATAAGTGACCTTCAGGCTGCCCTGCGAGCGGTTGCTGTCGGTAACATCCATGCCGATGCGCTGCAGCGCGGCCGGCAGCCGTTGCCAGGTCACGTTGAAAGGCGCGCGCAGGATCAGGTTCGGCAGGCCGGTATCGTCCGCCCCGCTCTGCACGTCGATCTGCGAAGCGCTGCGGCTGGCGGCGGCGTCCTGCGCGGCAGTTTCCATCTTATCCAGGCCGGTGCTGATATCGTTCAGCATCTGCGCGGTATAACGCTGGATTTGCACCGGCGAGGTCACATCCTTGCCCGCCTGCTGCAGCTGCAGCAGCTTGACGGTCAGCGCCTGCTGATAACCCTGCTGCTGCACGCTAATCTGATAGCGGCCGCGATACTGGTTATCTTCATCGGCGCGGTTCCACTCAACCCAGTCGGTGGTCAGCTGCTGGCTGGCGTCCTGACGGCTGGCGATCGGGAAGTGGTAAGACTGCACCACGTTCACCACCTGCGACCAGATAGCGCCGCTGCGGCTGTTTTCCATCATCAATACGCCGGTGTTGCCGCTGAACTGGGCGCGCGCGCCGTTCATTAGCGCCAGCGGCTGCGCAGGCGGACGAATGTCCAGCTGCTTGCCGACCACGCCGTTGCTGGCGGTGTGCGGCACGTCATAGTCGCCGTTTTGCAGCGGCAGGATCATCCCTGCCGGCGCGCGTAGATCCTGCAGCTCAGCCGCCTGCAGATAGGATTCATCTCCGCTGACCTGGCGCTTATAGCGCTGATCGTTGGAACACCCTGCCAGCAGCATCACCGTGGACAGCCCAACGATAGTCGCTACCGTGGACTTTTTTACTGAATAAGCCATCAACTCTCCCTAAATTACAGCAGACCCGCGTTTTTCAGCGCCTGCTCCACAACCGGACTCGCCGCCCCGGATAGCGGAACCATTGGCAGACGCAGGGTATCGGTCGCGATTAATCCCAGTTTTTTCGCGGCCCATTTCACCGGAACAGGATTAGGTTCAACAAACAGTTTCTGATGCAGGTGCATCAGGCGCTGGTTCAGATGACGCGCCTCGGCGAAGTGGCCTGCGCGCGCCAGACGGCACAGCTCGGTCATTTCACGTGCGGCGATGTTCGCCGTCACGGAGATCACGCCGTGGCCGCCCAGCTGCATAAAGTCGAGCGCGGTGGCGTCATCGCCGCTCACCAGCACAAACTCATCATCAACCAGCTCTTGGATCTGGCTGACGCGCGATAAGTTCCCGGTCGCCTCTTTGATCCCGATAATATTTTTAATTTTCGCCAGGCGCGCCACTGTCTCAGGCAGCATATCGCAGCCGGTGCGCGAGGGTACGTTATACAGCATTTGCGGCAGATCGGTGCTTTCCGCGATGGCTTTAAAGTGCTGGTACAACCCTTCCTGCGTCGGACGGTTGTAGTATGGCGTCACGGTCAGGCAGCCGATCACGCCGGTGTTTTCGAAGCGTTTGGTCAGAGAGATGCCTTCTGCGGTGGCGTTCGCGCCGGTGCCGGCGATAACCGGGATGCGGCCGTCGGCAAGTTCGAGCGTCAACATCACCACGTCGCCATGTTCATCATGACTCAGCGTCGCAGATTCGCCGGTGGTTCCCACAGAAACGATGGCGGAGGTTCCGCTCTCGACATGATAATCAATCAGTTTTTTCAGGCTCGCACGGCAGACATTACCTTTGTCATCCATTGGCGTAACGAGCGCAACAATACTTCCCGTGAACATTGGCCATCCCCTCGACAAACAAGTGCTTCATGGTACGTTTGACCGGCGGGGAAAAGCAAGCGAACAGAGGCCGGGAGCGCTTGGCAGAGGGTATTTTTTATGTTTACCTACGGGTTATAACTGTTACTTATCAGCTTACCCCACAGGAAGACCTATTTTGCCGCAGACACCGCAACACTTTTTGGTCATCACGGCGTTGGGCGTCGATCGTCCCGGCATTGTGAACACCATTACCCGTCATGTCAGCAGCTGCGGCTGTAATATTGAAGATAGCCGTCTGGCGATGCTCGGCGATGAGTTTACCTTTATTATGCTGCTCTCCGGCAGCTGGAACGCCATTACGCTGATCGAATCGACGCTGCCGCTAAAGGGCGCCGAACTGGAGCTGCTGATTGTGATGAAGCGCACCAACGCCGGCAGCCGGCCGCCGATGCCGGAGACCGTTTGGGTGCAGGTCGAAGTTAACGACTCGCCGCACATCATCGAACGCTTCACCGATCTGTTCGACTCGCATCAGATGCATATCGCGGAACTGGTTTCGCGCACTCAGCCGGCGCAAGAAAACCAGCCGCCTTTACTCTATATTCAGATCACCGCGCACAGCCCGGCGCATCGGGACGCGACATTAATTGAGCAGGCGTTTCACGCCCTATGTACAGAACTGCATGCGCAAGGCACTATTAGCGTCGTGAATTATCCTCAGCATGACGAAAAAATGGAGAGTAGTGATGAATCCACTGAAAGCCGGTGATACCGCACCGAAATTTAGCTTGCCCGATCAGGACGGCGAACAAGTAAATTTGACCGACTTCCAGGGACAGCGCGTGTTGGTCTACTTCTACCCCAAGGCGATGACGCCCGGCTGCACCGTCCAGGCGTGCGGTCTGCGCGATAACATGGATGAGCTGAAAAAAGCGGGTGTGGAAGTGCTGGGTATCAGCACCGACAAGCCGGAAAAACTGTCGCGCTTCGCGGAAAAAGAGCTGCTGAACTTTACCCTGCTCTCAGATGAAAACCATGAAGTCAGCGAGCAGTTCGGCGTCTGGGGCGAGAAAACCTTTATGGGTAAAACCTACGACGGTATTCACCGCATCAGCTTTCTGATCGACGCCAACGGCGCCATTGAGAAAGTGTTCGACGATTTCAAAACCAGCAACCATTATGACGTCGTCATGGATTACCTGAAATCCGCCTGAGGCAACGCGTGGCGTCTGTGACGCCACGACGCCGGTTACGCCTCGGTACGCAGGGTATCCGGCCAGGCATGCACTACGGCCTTGATCAGCGTCGCCAACGGAATGGCGAAAAACACCCCCAGAAGCCCCACAGGCCGCCGAAAATCACCACCGCCAGAATAATCACCAATGGATGCAGGTTTACCGCTTCGGAAAACAGCACCGGCACCAGCACGTTGCCATCCAGCGCCTGGATAATCAGATAAACCACCATCATCGTCCAGAAATCGCTACCCAATCCCCACTGGAACAGGCCGACGCAAATTACCGGCAGCGTCGCCGCCAGCGCGCCGATATAGGGGATCAGCACCGATAGCCCCACCAGCACCGCCAGTAGCAGCGCGTAGTTCAGTCCCAGCACCAGAAAAGCGATCCAGGTGGCGACGCCGACCACCACCATCTCCAGCACCTTGCCGCGGATATAGTTGGTGATCTGCTGATTCATCTCGCTCCAGACCTGCCCCGCCAGGCCGCGGTTGCGCGGCAGCACGCGGCGCACCGCATCCAGCATCTGCTGCTTATCTTTCAGCAGGAAGAACACCATTAGCGGCACCACCACCAGATAGATCGCCAGCGTCATCAAGCCCACCAGCGACGCCAGCGAATATTTCACCACCGACTCGCCCACGCCCGACAGGCGGCTGCGCAGATTATCGATGACGATATCGACGATACCGGCATCGGCCAGCGCCGGAAAACGCGCCGGCAGCCCGGCAGAGAAGAGGTAGAGCTTGTTCAGCATATTCGGCGTGTCGTGCAACAGGTTAATGCCCTGCTGCCAGGCGACCGGCGCCACCACCAGCACAAACAGCAGCAGTACCCCGACGAAAAAGGCCAGCACGACAGTGGTGGCCCAGCTGCGCGAGCAGCCCAGCCGCTCCAGCCGCACCGTTGGCCACTCCAGCAGATAGGCGATCACCAGCGCCACCAACAGCGGCGCCAGCAGATCGCTGAAAAAAAACAGTATGAAAAACGCTGCCAGCAAAATCACCAGCAGGGCAATGGCTTCCGGATCGCTAAAGCGGCGGCGATACCATTGAATAAGAAGAGCCAGCATGGCATTCCCTTCCCTGTATTAACAAGGTGGACGATTGTACTGAAATGCGCGGCGGAAGACAGAATTACCTGAAGGCGGGTGCCGCCTGCAGGTAAACGTGCTGCGCCTCGGGTGGCGCTTACAGGTAAACGTGTCGCGCGTCGGGCACTGAAGCGGCGGCGACCACGCAGTTGCGCCCCGCACGCTTGGCGCGATAGAGCGCCTCGTCGGCGCGACGGAAGCTCTCTTCAAGGGCTTCGCCGTCGGCAAGCCAGCAGCTCACGCCCACTGAGAGCGTTACCTCGCCTACCGGGTCGATCGCCTGCTGCTGCGTGACGGCGCGCACCCGCTCCGCCAGCGCCAGCGCGGTCGCTTCATCAACGCCGGGCAGGACCATCAGGAACTCTTCGCCGCCGCTGCGGCAGACCACGTCAGTCTGGCGCGCGCTGCTTTTTAGCTGGCGCGCCACCTGCTGGATCACCCGGTCGCCGCTATCATGCCCCCAGGTATCGTTCACCCGTTTAAAGTGATCGATATCCAGCGCCAGCACGGCGAAAGGCTGCCGGGTGGTGGAGAAATACTCCAGCACCGCATGCAGGCCGCGGCGGTTAAGCAGCCCGGTCAGCGGATCGGTCTGCACTTCCGATTTCAGCTGGCCGATTTTGTTATGCATCAACCCCATGCCGGCGAGCAGCGCCCGTTTAATTTGCGCCGCCTCGAAATACCATGAGCGCACGCCCTTGATCTCCAGCGCGGCATCCTGCTCATCCATCTGGCTCGCCTTGCGCGCCAGATGCCACAGCGGCAGCGCAATAAGCCGCGCCAGCAGCCAGGCGGCGATCAGGGTCAGCAGCGCCAGCGGCAGCGAATGCTGCACCACCTGGAAAAGCAGGCTGCTGAGCGGCGCCAGCGTGATACGCGTCGGCTTAACGGCGATAATGGTCCAGTCGGAGTCCGGCACGTGCGCATAGCCAGCCAGCACCGGTTCGCCCCGCTCGTCGGTAATCTGCTGATAACCGCTGCTGGCGTAGGCGCCCGCCTCCTGATGCAGTAGCGGCGCGATTTTTTTGCCGACCAGCTGGCTGTTGTGGTGATAGAGAACGCGGTTATCGCGATCCAACACGTAGAGCTGCGTGCCGTCGCGATAGAACTGGCTGAGCAGCAGCTCGTTGAGGATGCTTTTGCGCTTCAGGTAGATCGTGCCGCCAACGTAGCCGAGATAGCTGCCGGTTTCCGACCAGATCGGCCGCGAAATAAACACGATCAGGTTATTCGCCGCCGAGACGCCAGGCTGCCCAATCAACGGCACGCGCCGCTCCAGCGCCTCATGGGAGCTGGCAGAGTTGAGGTGCATGCCTTTCAACATCAGCGATTCCGGGGAAATCGCGCGCACCCAGCCGCCGGCGTCGACAATCGCCACCGAGTTAAAGCTGTTGGTTTGCTGCCGCAGCCGCTCCACTTCCGTTTGCAGCAGCGCCTCATCGTCAAAATGGCTGCCGATCTGCGTGGCGGACCAGGCAAGCTGTGATTGCGCCTGCTGGAAAAACTGCCCCGTTGTGGCGGCCAGCTTGGCGGCATAAACGCGATTGGCTTCCAGCGTATTCATGATCAGCTGCTCGCGCTGGACGCGCCAGGCGGCATAGAGGGAATTAGCCAGAGTGATAACGATACTGGCGACCGCCAGCAGGGTAATAAGAGTCCGTAAGTCCGTTTTCGGCCGTAGCAGCCTTAACATGGACCCACCTTTATCGGGTTAATCATTTAATTTTTTACGCCTTGTGATGCGTTCTTATCGTTGCTGCTTATTGAGTCATGCGCCCTGGTGAGATGCACGTCTCAAGTGTACACGGGTTAAGCAGCCAGCAAAACGCTTCCACGGCGGGTATGTGCAAATAATCTGCTGGTCAGTCCAGCTGCGGCGCTTGCCGCCGGTGCGGATAAAAAAAAGCACCGCCGGAGGCGGTGCCCTGTAACACAAAACGGCGCGATGCAATCAGAGCATTAACAGCCCATAACCCTGATTCTGCAAGGTGGCGACCGTGGTGCCGCTGGAGATGGTGTGGGTAACCGACTTATCGATCCACTCACGGTCGATATGGTGGAAGGCTACGGACTGATCGCAGACGGTGACTTTCACGCCCGCTTTTTCCAGCTCGCTGATCATTTTCAGGTTCGGGTTATCAATGCCGTACGCTTTATGGAACTGTTCGTTATTCAGCGCAGCGATCACGGCATCGCCGTTCATCGATACCACAAAATCAAGCTTTTTCAACGGAATGCCGGCAGCGTAATAGAGGTTGACCACGCGCGCAACGCGTTCCAGACCCAGGTGCGGATCTTTGATATCGCCATCGTTTTTATTCAGCTGGAAAACAATTTTGTTGCTCAGGCTGGGATCGTTACGCGGGTTATAGGCCGGCGTATCGACATAATGAATTTTGCCATAACCTTCGATAGCCGGGGTTGACCAGAAATCGGCAGGCTCCGTCTTGTTGCTGAGATGGTTAGTCACTTTGTCATAGAGCTGTGGTGCCTGAAGCACGTTACCGCCGATAAAACCGGCCAGAGCCGCAACGACGATATAAGATACGGGACGCATAAAAAAGCACTCCTTTAAAATAGGATGTTTGTCATAAAAAGGTCGAACACATTACATCTGCAACAAGGCGTAGCCCTGGTTTTCCAGGGTTGAAACCGTCGTTGGGCTGGATAAAGCATGGACTACCGAACGATCTATCCAGTCATGTTTGAAATGGTGAAAGGCAACCGACTGATCGCAGACGGTGACCTTAACGCCCGCATCATTCAGCGCCTGAATAAGTTTGAGACTGGGATTATCAAAACCGTACAAACGGCGGAATTGCTGATTGTTTAACATCGCTGGCGTGGCGTCGCCGGTGACGGAAACCACAAAGTGCAGCCGATCCAGCGGCACGCCGGCGGCAACGTATAAATTCACCACGCGCGCCACGCGCTCCAGGCCCAGGTTAGGAATTTTCATTCCCCCTTCGCTGCGGGTGATCTGGAAAACGACTTTGTTGCTCAGATCCGCCTTCGGCTGAAACTGCGCGTCAGATTCGTAATGGATTTTGCCGTAGCCGTTAATGGCCGGCGTACTCCAGAAACCTGCGGACTCTTCTCCGACAGAATTAAAATGCGCGGTGACTTTGTCGATAATTTCGGGGCTTTTGGTTATACCCACGCCGACTACGCCGCCCACCACGGCAATTAAAAAACAGGTTACTGCAGAACGCATTTTTACGGCTCTCCGGATGAATGTTCAGCGGCTGCAAAGCACTCTTTTTCGCTCTGGTTCTTTGCGGCCTTTTTCATCTATATCACAGAGTCGCACAGCGGAAATACAGGTTACGCAGCGGCACTAACGGGCTAATTTCATCGGGTGATAATACAGTAAAAAAACTATGTGCTTTTTTTCCTGCGCTCCAGATAACTGCTTGATTAAACAACGGCAGCGCCGCTTAAGACTATCCTCAGGCAGAGGCAAAGCTTTGCCGATCCACTTAATATCAGAGAATCCATTAAATAAAGGCGGCGGGCAAAGCGGAGTAAAAGTTAATTGTGGATCTGCCGGTGTGCAAAGTCGGACAAAATAACCCGCCGACCCGCGCCAGAGAAGAGTGAGTGCGGAAGAGAAATGCGCGACGTTACAGTAAAATCGTTAAAGCTTTTAAAAATTTTTGCGACGACAGGCGCAAACATTTTCAGAACATACTTAATCAAATCCCGTGCCACTTTCAATTTCTCTGAATAAGTTTACACAACTTTGAATTTTGCCCGCCGTCGGCCGCCTGTTTTCCTGGCGTTGCAGGCCGCTTAAACAGCCATTTCATTATGCAGTTTACCCCGCTAAGATAGCGCCCTGAGCGCCTGCGTTGCGCTGTGGTATGAACCATCCGGATCGCATCAGGTCAAAACTTTACTCTCTGCCCAGGGGAAGAAGTATGTTCAATCGCTTGAAGAAAAATGTCATCGCCTCGCTTATTGTCACGCTGCTGGCGGGCAACGTGCTTACTTCTCAGGCAGACGTCGCGGATTCGCTCCCGGATATCGGCACCACCGCAGGCGGTACGCTGTCGATTAATCAGGAGCTGCAGATGGGCGATTTTTACGTGCGCCAGCTGCGAGCCAGCGCGCCGCTGATCAACGATCCGCTGCTCAATCAGTACATCAACCAGCTCGGTATGCGGCTGGTCGCGCACGCCGATTCGGTGCGCACCCCTTTCCATTTCTATCTGATCCGCAACGATGAAATAAACGCCTTCGCCTTTTTCGGCGGCAACGTGGTGCTGCATTCGGCGCTGTTCCGCACCAGCGATAATGAAAGCCAGCTGGCCTCGGTGATGGCGCATGAAATTTCACACGTCACCCAACGCCATCTGGCGCGCGCGATGGAAGATCAACAGCGTAATGCGCCGCTTACCTGGGTCGGCGCGCTCGGCTCGATTCTGCTGGCGATGGCCAACCCGCAGGCGGGCATGGCGGGGCTGGCCGGTACGCTGGCCGGCACCCAACAGGGCATTATCTCTTTTACCCAGAATAACGAGCAGGAGGCGGATCGCATCGGCATTCAGGTGCTGCAGCGCGCCGGCTTCGATCCGCAGGCGATGCCGACTTTCCTGCAAAAGCTGGCGGATCAGTCGCGCTTCGCCTCAAAGCCGCCGGAAATTCTGCTGACGCACCCGCTGCCCGACAGCCGTCTGGCTGACGCCCGCAACCGCGCCGAGCAGATGCGTCCGATAGTGGTGCAATCCTCGCAGGATTACTACATGGCGAAAGCGCGCGCGCTGGGCATGTACGCCACCGGACAGAACCAGCTGAGCGACGATCTGCTGGCGGAGTGGTCAAAAGGCAATGCGCGCCAGCAGCAGGCAGCGCAGTACGGCAGAGCCCTGCTGTTCCTGGAGGCAAAAAGCTTCGCCAACGCAAAGCAGATCATCGCGCCGCTGCTGGCGAAGGCGCCGAATAACGTCTGGTTTCTCGATATCATGACCGATATCGATATCGGGCTGAATCAGCCGCAGCAGGCGGTGGCTCGCCTGTCGGCGCTGAAGGCCAGCGGCAGCGATCCGGTACTGCAGCTCAACCTGGCGAACGCCCTGCTGGAAGCGAAGCAGCCCGCCGCGGCCAGCCGCGTATTGAACCGTTACACCTGGGCGCATCCTGACGATATCAACGGCTGGGATCTGCTGGCGCAGGCGTCGGCGGCGCAGAACCGGCGCGACGAAGAACTCTCGGCGCGCGCCGAAGGGCTGGCGCTGACCGGCCAGCTGGATCAGGCGATCAGCACCCTCAGCAGCGCCAGCGCGCAGGTGAAGCTGGGCAGCCTGCAGCAGGCGCGCTATGACGCGCGCATCGATCAGCTGCGTCAGCTGCAGCTGCGCTTCCGCCAGTATCAGAAAGGACGTTAATAAGAGGACATCAACATGACCACTGTCACCATCTATCACAATCCGCGCTGCTCCAAAAGCCGCGAAACCCTGGCGCTGCTGGAACAGCGCGGTATCAAACCGGAAGTGGTGCTTTATCTGCAGCAGCCGCCCGACGTCGCCACCCTGCGCCAGCTGGTGCAGGCGCTGGGTCTTGGCAGCGCGCGCGCGTTGATGCGCGACAAAGAGGCGGACTATCAGGCGCTGGGCCTGGACGATCCGACGCTGAGCGAAGAGGCACTGCTGGCGGCGCTGGCCGACCATCCGAAACTGATCGAGCGCCCGATTGTGGTGGCGCAGGGCAAAGCGCGCCTGGGGCGTCCGCCGGAGCAGGTGCTGGAGATCCTGTAAGCGCTACAGCGCCAGGATCTCTTTTACGAAGGGGATAGTTAACTTGCGCTGGGCGGTGATCGAGGCGCGATCGAGCCGATCCAGCGTTGTGAATAAGGTGCGCATTTCCCGATCCAGCCGTTTCAGCAGGAAGCGGCCCACATCTTCCGGCAGCTCAAAGCCGCGCAGGCTGGCGCGCAGCTGCAGCGCCTGCAGCTTATCCTCATCGGAGAGCGGTTGCAGCTTATAGATCTGCCCCCAGTCAAGCCGCGATGCGAGATCCGGCAGCTTCAGCTTTAGCTGGCGCGGCGGGCGATCGCCGGTGATCAGCAGGCGGGTCTTGCCGGTTTCCAGAATGCGATTGTAGAGATCGAAAATCGCCATCTCCCACGCTTCCTCGCCGGCGATGCACTCAATATTGTCGATACAAACCAGCGACAGCTGCTCCATGCCATCCAGCACTTCCGGCACAAACCAGGTGCGTTTATCCAGCGGCACATAGCCGACGGCGTCGCCGCGCGTGGACATTTCTGCGCAGGCGGCATGCAGCAGATGGCTGCGTCCCCCGCCCTCGCGTGACCAGAAATAGAGATAGCTGCCATGTTCCTGCGCCAGAGCGCCTTTAAGTGCGGCCAGCAGGGACGCATTTTCACCCGGCCAGAAGCTGGCGAAGGTTTCATCATCCGGTAAATAGAGTGGCAGTGAAAGTTGTGCCGGCGTGTTCAGAAGCACCTCAAGTTGAACGGGCTAAAAACGGCGGTAGTTTAACACATCTTTTCAGGTGAAATGAAATGGGAGCGACGCGCCGCAACCCCGGGGGTCGCAGGCGGCATACGCGATGAAAATTGATAAGATTCCCTGGTGATGGCCGATGTAATTGGCTTCGGTTAAGAAGAATATCTTTCTAATCTTGTTATGTTTAATACTTTATCTTGAATAATAAGATAGCGAATTTCCTGATTCAGAGGAACGGGGGAATTTCTCTCTTGCTGCATATGATTAAAAATGATAATAAGTCTGGCGCGGTGAGGTTTATATATTTTTAATTATAAACACGATAACTATTTCACAAGGAAAATATTAGCAATGCATATCAACGTGACGGATAATCCGGCTCAGGTGGATGAAGATTTTGTCATTGATAGTCTGTGGGCGCATAACAATAAATTCGATAAGGTGGATATTCATCCACTCTTTATTACCTTAAGAGATGATGAAAACCGTATCGCCGGCGGCCTGGTGGCCAGAACCTGGTGGGGCGGCCTGGAGGTGCAATATCTCTGGGTCAGCGACGATTGCCGTACTCAGGGTTTTGGCCGGACGCTGATGCAGGAAGCGGAAAAACAGGCGATGCAACGCGGCTGTCATATGGCTTATGTCGATACCTTCAGTTTTCAGGCGAAAGGCTTTTATGAAAAGCTGGGCTATCGCGAATATGGTCATTTAGGAAATTACGCGCATAAGCACACGCGATATTACCTGGCGAAAGATCTCTAATCGTTAGCGATAAGGCCAATATCATGTCCGATATCGATGCCGGCTTCAGCAGCCTGATTGCGATGATGGAGCATCTCAGCGAGCCGTGGGGCATAAAAGATCGGGAATCGCGGCATATTTATATGAATAAAGCCGCCCTGCTTTATACCAGCACGCCATTGAACTTTGATATTGCCGGTAAAACGGATGCGGAATTTCCGGCCGACTGGGCGGAGTGCGCGGAGGATTTGCAGGAGCATGACCGGCGCACGGAAACGTCGCGCAGGCAAACGGCGGTCATAGAGACCCATTACTGGTTCGGTAAGGATTATCTGACGCCGTGGGTGAGCGAAAAGCTGCCGGTTTATAACAGCAGCGGCGACTATATTGGCGTGATCTGGAATGCCAAGCCGCTAAATACACTGTCGCCGCATAAATATATTAACCAGCAAAAACCCAGCGTGCTGACCACCGATATGCCTAATAACCTTTTTACCCAGTCGGAGCTGGATATTATCTTTTTTATGCTGCAGCGCCTTTCCGTTAAGGAGATCGCCAAAATATATAATATCAGCCCGAAGACCATTCAAAATCGCGTTTATAACATCTATCAAAAAGCGGACGTGCATTCTCTGAGCCAGTTTGAAGAATATTGCCGCCATGCACAGCTTGATAGCTATATCCCTTATCGCCTGCTTGAAAAAGGCGTGCAGTTTATCTGAGATTCTCACGGAACCTGTTCATGATAAAAATTGACGATTTCCCGCTGACGCGGGTGCCGCAAGATAAAAAAGTTTCCTTTTTGAGCGTGGCAATTGTCCATATGGGCATGCTGACTGCCCTCGACCAGTTTATGTTGGGTGCGGTGCTGGGCCACACTATGACGCTGGTCGATGCCTTTATCGCCATCGCCGTCGGCAGCCTGATTTTCGGCGTGGTCACCTTTGGTCTCGGCTACGCCGGGATGCGCGAAGGCATTTCCGGGAGCCTGCTGGCGCGCTGGTGCGGTTTTGGCCGTCTTGGATCGGTATTGATCGGCCTGATCGTGGCGATCAGCCTGCTCGGCTGGTTCGGCATTCAGAACGCTATCTTCGCGAAATCGCTGGATGTGGCGCTGGATCACCGGCTGGGCTTCGGCTGGTCCGCCGCGCTGTCCGGCAGCGTGCTGACCATTCTGGTCACCTTCGGCTTTCGCGCGCTGCGCATCGCCGCGCGTATCGCAGTGCCGCTGTTTATCGCGCTGGTCGCCTGGGTTTCCTGGGTGGCGCTGACCGGCCATGACCTGCATGGCGCGCTGCAGCTGACGCCGCCGGGCGATCCGCTCTCGATTAGCGCAGGCATCACCATTGTGGTGGGCGGCGCCATTGTCGCCAGCCTGATGACGCCCGATCTGACGCGCTATTCGCGCAACAGCGGCCAGGTGCTGGGGGTGACGCTGCTGACCATTATCGCTGGCGAGTTCATCATTAACGGCCTGGCGATCCTGATCGCCAAAAGCCTCGGCACGGATGATGTGGTGTCGATTATGTCGCAGGGCGCGGGCGGTCTCGGCATGATGGTGGTGGTGTTCTCTACGCTACGCGTCAACGATTTAAACCTCTACTCTTCGTCGCTGGGCATCGTGAACGCCGTCGAAGGGCTGAGCGGCCGTAAATGGCGATACGCGCCGACCACGCTTGCCATCGGCGTACTGGGCACGACGCTCTCCGTGCTGGGCATTCTCGACCGTTTTGTCGATTTCCTTACCGTGCTGGGCGTGGTCTTCCCGCCGGTGATTGGCATTATGCTGATCGACTATTTCCTGCTGCGCACTCATCGCGCCGCGCTGGATGAGAGCCGCCGTAACGGCCGCCTGCCGGATGAAACGCCGGCAATCGGCCTGCCGGCGATTATCGCCAGCGTGGCGGGTGCGGCGGTAGGCCTGCTCAGCGACTGGGGTGTGCCAACCATCACCTCGCTGCTGGTCGCCTGCGGAGTTTACTGGGTCTGCCATCGCCTGTTCGCCCGTAAGCTGGCGATCGCCTGATAATCGGACGTAAAAAAGGCGCCCTGCGGCGCCTCTGATGATTGATATCGTGCCATCGCGGGCGACATGGCCCGTTCGCAAAGACGCAACAGACGGCATCCATGCCAGCTCGGCCCGCGCAGCCCTTTGCGCGGGACGCTTTGCTCACGGATCCCGCCCGCACCTTAAGTTTGGCGGTCGTCTGAGGCCCCTTTTTATGGCGGGGCCTACGCCGGCTTGTTATCGCCAGGCTCCAGAATCACCTCTTCCGGACGCAGCACGTTAATCAGTTTGAAAATCAGGCTCAGCCCGACGCCGACAAGGGTCGCCAGCGCCATCCCCTTCAGTTCAGCGGCGCCGATATGCACCTTCGCCCCGCTGACGCCGATAATCAGGATCACCGAAGTGAGGATCAGGTTCTGCGCTTTGTTGTAGTCCACCTTCGATTCAATCAGCACGCGGATGCCTGACGCGCCAATCACTCCGTAGAGCAGCAGCGACACGCCGCCCATCACCGGCACCGGCACCGCCTGAATCGCCGCCGCCAGCTTACCGACGCAAGAGAGCAGAATAGCGATAATCGCCGCGCCGCCAATTACCCAGGTGCTGTAAACGCGGGTAATCGCCATCACGCCGATATTTTCGCCATAGGTGGTATTCGGGGTGGAGCCGAAAAAGCCGGAAATAATGGTGGAAAAACCGTTGGCGAACATCGACCGGTGCAGGCCCGGATCGCGGATCAAATCCTTTTTAACGATATTGGCAGTCACCACCAGATGTCCGACATGCTCGGCGATCACCACCAGGGCCGCCGGCAGAATGGTCAGCATCGCATACCATTCGAAGCGCGGCGTATAGAAGGTCGGCAGCGCGAACCACGGCGCCGCCTCGACGCTGCGCCAGTCAACAATGCCCATAGTCCACGACAGCAGATACCCCGCCAGCACGCCGATCAGGATCGGGATAATCGCCAGAAAGCCGCGGAACAGCACCGAACCGAAAACCGTCACCGCCAGCGTCACCAGCGAAATCGTCACCGCTGTGCCGTCAACCGCCGTGCCGTCGGCTGGCAGCAAGCCCGCCATATTGGCCGCCACGCCCGCCAGCTCCAGACCGATGACCGCGACAATCGCCCCCATCGCCGCCGGCGGGAACATGACGTCCAGCCAGCCGGTACCCGCCTTTTTCACAATCAGCGCCACCAGACAAAACAGCACGCCGCAGAGGATAAAGCCGCCCAGCGCCACCTCATACCCCAGCGGCAGCAGCAGCAGCACCGGCGAGATAAAGGCGAAGCTGGAGCCTAAATAGGCCGGAATTTTACCCTTACAGATAAACAGATAGAGCAAGGTGCCGACGCCGTTAAACAGCAGCACCGTGGCCGGATTGATATGAAACAGGATCGGCACCAGCACCGTCGCGCCGAACATGGCGAACAGGTGCTGAAAGCTGAGCGGAATCGTTTGCAAGAGCGGTGGGCGTTCGTTAACGCCAATCGCGCGACGAGTCATGAAGTATCCCCTTGAGCGGTTTTAGGCAAAAAAAAGCCGACTCTTGCGGTCGGCTGAAAGATTTATTTGGTTCCGAAAATTTTGTCGCCCGCGTCTCCGAGACCCGGGATGATGTAGCCTTTGCTGTTCAGCCCCTGATCGACGGAGGCGGTGTAAAGCTCCACGTCCGGGTGCGCTTTTTCCAGCGCCGCGATGCCTTCCGGCGCCGCCACCAGCACCAGTACCTTGATGCTGCTGCAGCCCGCTTTTTTCAGCAGATCGATGGTGGCGATCATCGAGCCGCCGGTCGCCAGCATCGGGTCGACCACCAGCGCCATGCGCTCTTCAATATTGGAAACCAGCTTCTGAAAATAGGGTACCGGCTCCAGCGTCTCTTCATCGCGATAGACGCCCACCACGCTGATGCGTGCGCTCGGTACATGCTCCAACACCCCTTCCATCATGCCGAGGCCGGCGCGCAGGATCGGGACAACGGTAATTTTTTTGCCTTTGATCTGATCGATTTCCACCGGGCCGTTCCAGCCTTCGATGGTCACTTTTTCTGTTTCCAGATCGGCCGTGGCTTCGTAGGTCAGCAAACTTCCCACTTCCGACGCCAGCTCGCGAAAACGCTTGGTGCTTATATCCTGCTCACGCATCAGGCCCAGTTTATGTTTGACGAGTGGGTGTTTGACTTCCACGATCTTCATTGTTGTACTCCCGGAGTGTTGAGCGGAAAAAAAAATCGCGGGATTATACCGCCTTTTGCCAACGGCGCCATATGAGATGAGGTAATAAAGCGCAAAAGCGACGCCCTGTGCTAAGCATCCGCCAAAAAGCCGGAATCCGCAATGTCAGCCAAAGATGTCACTCGCAAACGTTTGCCTGCGCTGTTAGAATTGCCGCGCTTTATATTCAAACCGCAAACCGCGTGGGGATTCCGCAGTGACCGACAAGACCTCTCTCAGCTATAAAGACGCCGGCGTAGATATTGATGCAGGCAACGCGTTAGTCGATCGTATTAAAGGCGTGGTGAAACAGACCCGTCGTCCTGAAGTGATGGGCGGACTGGGCGGTTTCGGCGCGCTGTGTGCCCTGCCGCAGAAATACCGCGAGCCGGTGCTGGTATCCGGCACCGATGGCGTAGGTACCAAGCTGCGTCTGGCGATGGATCTCAAACGCCACGACACCATCGGTATCGACCTGGTCGCCATGTGCGTGAATGACCTGGTGGTTCAGGGCGCAGAACCCCTTTTCTTCCTCGACTATTACGCCACCGGCAAGCTGGATGTGGATACCGCCTCGGCGGTGATCGCCGGCATCGCTGAAGGCTGTCTGCAGTCGGGCTGCGCGCTGGTAGGCGGTGAAACCGCAGAGATGCCGGGCATGTATCACGGCGAAGATTACGACGTGGCAGGCTTTTGTGTCGGCGTGGTGGAAAAATCGGAAATCATCGACGGCAGCAAAGTGCAGGACGGCGACGTGCTGATCGCCCTCGCCTCCAGCGGCCCGCACTCCAACGGCTACTCGCTGGTGCGCAAAATTTTGCAGGTGAGCCAGACCGATCCGCTCAGCAAGCAGCTGGAAGGCAAACCGCTGGCCGATCACCTGCTGGCGCCGACGCGCATCTACGTGAAAAATATCCTGAGCCTGATTGAGCAGATCGACGTTCACGCCATCGCCCACCTCACCGGCGGCGGCTTCTGGGAAAACATTCCGCGCGTGCTGCCGGACAACACCCAGGCGGTAATCGATGAAGCGAGCTGGCAGTGGCCGGCGGTGTTCAACTGGCTGCAGCAGGCGGGCAATGTCAGCCGTCACGAAATGTACCGTACCTTTAACTGCGGCGTCGGCATGGTAATCGCCGTCAGCGCCAGCGAAGCGGATAACGCGGTTGCGCTAATGAACGCTGCGGGCGAGCAGGCGTGGAAGATCGGCGTTATCAACGCCGCTGACAGCGAAGAGCGTGTGGTTATTAAATGAAACGGCTGGTGGTGCTGATTTCCGGCAGCGGCAGTAACCTGCAGGCGATCCTCGACGCCTGCCGCCAGGGGCGCATCGACGCCTGCGTGGCGGCGGTATTCAGCAACCGGGCGGGCGCCTATGGCCTTGAACGCGCCCGTCAGGCTGACATCCCGGCGCATGCGCTGGCGGCGTCCGATTACGCCAGCCGCGAGGATTTCGATCGCCAGCTGATCGCCGACATCGACGCTTACGCGCCCGATCTGGTGGTGCTGGCGGGATATATGCGCATCCTCAGCCCCGTTTTCGTCGCGCACTACCAGCATCGTCTGCTGAATATCCACCCTTCCCTGTTGCCGAAATATCCCGGTCTGCATACCCATCGTCAGGCGATAGAAAACGGCGACGGCGAACATGGCACCTCGGTGCATTTCGTCACCGACGAACTGGATGGCGGCCCGGTGATTTTACAGGCCAAAGTACCGATATTCGCCGACGATAGCGAAGCAGAGGTGATTGCGCGCGTGCAGCATCAGGAACATGCAATCTACCCGCTGGCAATAAGCTGGTTTGTCGATGGCCGACTGGCGATGCGCGATAACGCCGCCTGGCTTGACGGCGAGAAGCTGCCGCCGCAGGGCTACGCGGGCGACTAAGCCGCACATTCTTCTACAGAGAGCCGCCCGGCTCTCTGCTTTTCCCCCTCTCAGCCAAAGCGTCCGGTAATATAATCTTCGGTACGTCGCTGCTTCGGCGTGGTGAACAGCGTATCGGTATCGGCGAACTCCACCATTTTGCCCTGATGCATAAACGCGGTGTAGTCAGACACGCGCGCTGCCTGCTGCATATTGTGCGTCACCAGAATCAGGGTGAAATGCTGCTTCAGCGTGGTCATCAGCTCCTCGATCACCAGCGTGGAAATAGGATCGAGCGCCGAGGTCGGCTCATCCAGCAGCAGCACCTCTGGCTCGATAGCGATCGCGCGGGCGATCACCAGCCGCTGCTGCTGGCCGCTGGAGAGCGTCAGCGCATTTTGCCGCAGGCTGTCTTTCACCTCCGGCCACAGCGCCGCCGCACGCAGCGCGCGCTCTACCGCCTCATTCAGTATCCGGCGATCGCGCACGCCCTGCAGACGCAGGCCGTAGACCACGTTTTCATAGATCGATTTGGGAAACGGGTTAGGCCGCTGGAACACCATTCCCACCCGGCGACGCAGCGCAGAGAGATCGCCACCGCTCTGTAAAATATTGCGCTGATCCAGCCAGATCTCCCCTTCCATACGGCAGTTGTCGATCACGTCATTCATGCGGTTAAAGCAGCGCAGCAGCGTCGATTTGCCGCAGCCGGAGGGGCCGATCAGCGCGGTAATACGATTTTTCGGGATCGCCAGCGAAATCCCGTCAAGCGCCTGCTTCTCGCCATACCAGAGGGAGAGTTGATTAATTGTCAGCGCGGTTTCGTTCTCAGCGATCATGGTTTCACCGTTATTGCACCAGCGAGCGATAGCGCTCGCGCAGGCGATGGCGTAAGCCCATCGCCGTCAGATTCAGCCCAAGAATAATCACCACCAGCAGCAGCGCGGTAGCGTACACCACCGGGCGATCGGCTTCGGCGTTCGGGCTTTGAAACGCCAGGTCGTAAATCTGGAAGCCAAGATGCATAAATTTGCGATCGAGGTGCAGCCAGGGGAAAACGTTATCAACCGGCAGCTCCGGTGCCATTTTCACTACGCCCACCAGCATCAGCGGCGCGGTTTCCCCGGCGGCGCGCGCTACCGCCAGAATCAGCCCGGTGAGCATCGCCGGCACCGCCAGCGGCAGCGTCACATGCCACAGCGTCTCCGCGCGGGTCGCGCCCAGCGCCAGCGAGCCGTGGCGCAGCGTGGCGGGAATGCGCGACAGCCCCTCCTCGGTAGCGACGATCACCACCGGCAGCGTCAGCAGCGCCAGCGTCAGCGAGGCCCACAGCAGGCCCGGCGTGCCGAAGGTCGGGTTAGGCAGCGCGGCGGCGTAGAACAGCCGATCGAGCGTGCCGCCAATCAGCCAGACAAAAAAGCCCAGGCCGAACACGCCATACACAATCGACGGCACGCCGGCAAGATTGACCACCGCAATACGCACCAGCCGCGTTAACGGCCCCTGTCCGGCGTACTCATGCAGCCAGATGGCGGCCACTACCCCCAGCGGCATCACCACCACCGACATCAGCAGCACCATCAGCACCGTGCCGAAAATGGCCGGAAAGGCACCGCCCTCGCCCTGCGAGACGCCGGGCGAATCGGCGACGAAGTGCCACAGCTGTAGCAGGAAATGGTGCCATTTCTGTGCAAAATTCATGGCGTTGGGATGCCAGGCGTCGACAATCTGCGTCAGCGGAATGCGGTGTAGCTGGCCGTTGGCGTCGCGCAGCATCAGCGCGCTGCGGGCGCTCTCCTCCAGCAGCGAAGCGCGCCGCTCCGCCTGCTGCGCAAACTGGCGCTGCAGCTCCGCGCGGTTCGCCTCCAGCACCGAACGCGCCTGTTCGTTCTCCTGGCCGCTGGCCCGCCGCGTCTGCGCTTCCGTCTCCAGCGCCTCCAGCTGCGCCGTGATGCGCGCCATATCGCTGCGCCGCACCTGCTCGGCCAGCTCCAGCTGCTGATGGGTCTGCTGCAGACGCTGCACCAGGGCGCGCTGCATATTCTGCGCCGTCAACGGCTGTTGATTCTCATACAGGCCGGCAAACCAGCCGAACGCCACGCCGCCAACCCGGCGCTGCAGCACCAGCACGTCACGCGGCGCTTCGCGGCGGAGGATATCGCTCTCCAGCAGGGTGCGAAAATCGGGCGCGGCGAAGTCGCGGTTGCCGGTTTTAATCAGATAACGCGTGACGCTCTCCGGCAGCCGCCGCGCCTGCGGCAGGCCGGCGTCGATCAGCTGCTGACGCGACAGCCTCTGCGCGCTGACCACTTCGCCCAGCAGGCGCGCCTCGCCGGCGGCGGGCTGCGAGAGGGTAAAAAGCGTGACCGGCTGCGGCCAGAAATGGCGTAACCCCTGCCACGCCAGCAGCAACAGCAGCAGTAAAAAAGCCAACAGGCTAAAGGTGACCGCGCCGGCCGTCAGCCAGCGCCAGCGATCGTTTTGACGTAGCGCCTTCATCCCTGTCCCTCAGATTGTCCATAACGGCGGCGCAGACGCTGCCGCACCACTTCCGCCAGCGTATTCAGCACCAGCGTAAACAGCAGCAGCACCAGCGCGCTGAGAAACAGGATGCGGTAGTGGGCGCTGCCTGCCGCCGCTTCCGGCATCTCTACGGCGATATTGGCGGAAAGCGCGCGCACGCCGTGAAACAGATCGCCTTCGGCGACCGGGGTGTTGCCGGTCGCCATCAGCACAATCATGGTCTCTCCCACCGCGCGGCCAAGGCCTATCATCAGCGCGGCGAAAATGCCGGAGGCGGCGCTCGGCAGAATGACGCGCGACAGCGTCTGCCAGGCAGTGGCGCCCAGCGCCAGCGACCCCTGCCCCAGCGCGGTCGGTACGCTAAAGATCGCGTCCTCGGCCAGGGTAAAGATCAGCGGCACCAGCGCGAAGCCCATCGCCACAGCGGCAATCAGCAGGTTGCGCTGCTCGTAGCCGCCGGGCAGCCGATCCGCCAGCGGCGCGCCCCACAGCGCCTGGTCAGCCAGCGGCGTCAGCCAGAGGCAGAGCGCGCTTACCAGCAGCAGTAGCGGGATAAGCAGCCAGACTTCCCGCCCCGGCGTCGGCCGCCAGCGCACCGGCAGACGCCGCTGCAGCGGCCCGCACAGCAGCAGCGCCGCCGTCAGGGCAAACGGCAGCAGCAGCGCGCCGGAGAGACGTGTGGCGATATGCGGTGCCAGCCACAGGCTGGCAAACAGCCCGACCACCACGCTCGGCAGCGCGCCCATCATCTCAATGGCGGGCTTGATCCAGCGGCGCAGCGCGGGCGACATAAACCAGGCGGTGTAGATCGCCGCCGCGATCGCCAGCGGCGCGGCGAACAGCATCGCCAGCGCCGCCGCCTTCAGCGTGCCGGCGACCATCGGCATCAGGCTGAACTTCGCCTGATAAGGCTCTTCGACCGCTGTTGATTGCCAGACCCAGTCCGGCTGCGGATAGTTTTCATACCAGACTTTCTGCCACAGGCTACGCAGGCTGACATCGGGCCAGGGGTTATCGATGCGCCAGTATTGCCAGCTGTCGGCGCGCTCGATCAGCAGACCGTCGCCCTGCGGCGCGAAGCGCGCCTGGGCTATTCCCGCCCCCAGCAGGTGATGAAAAAAGGCGCCGTCGCGTTTGCTGGCGAACAGGCTGAATTCGCCTGCCGCGCTCAGCGTGGCGAAGACGCGGCGCTGCGGCTCGGTAATCAGCAGCGCCTGCATGCGGGCGCCGGTAAAGTTGCGAATGCGGTGCAGATGCAGGCCCTGCTCATCAGCGATATCGAACCATTGGCTGATGCCGCTCTCATCGGCGATCAGCAGCGAGCGGCCGCCGCTCAGCAGCGCCATCTGCTTCGGCGCATGGGCCAGCGCGATACTGTCGCGCAGCGTTACCTCACCGCCGTCAAGGCGCCAGACGCGCAGCCTGTCGCCGCTGCTGGCAAACAGCAGTTTGCCGTTCGGCGTCAGCAGCAGTTGCTCAACAGGGCCGCTGGCCAGGGTATCGCTTTGCGCGGGCTGGCCGTTCTGCAGACGCAGCAGCCGAATATGCTGCCCGTCGCTCAGCGCCGCCAGCCAGCTTTTCTCATCGACGGCGGCCAGCGCCGCCATCGTCAGGCCGTCGCTGAGGCCGGAAAAAAGGCGGTCGCCTAGCGGAAATTTCCAGCGCGGCTGGCCGTCCGCTGCGCTAAAGTCAGGCTGAACAAGACGAAAATTGCCATCAGGCTGCAACAGCAGTACGCTGCTGTTATCGGCGGTGGTCGCGGCTGTCACCGGCCCGCGCGCCAGCGTAAGCGGCGGTTCAGGCTGTGCGCCGCCGAGCGGGAAAAAGCGCCCTGCGCCCTGTGCGTCGATACGCCAGCCCCAGTCGCCCCTGACGCCAAGCGCCACGGCGGGGTGGGTGGAAAGCGCAGGATGCCGCAGCCCCGGCTGCATGGATGGCGTGGCGAACAGCGGCATCACCACCCACAGCAGCCAGACGAACAGCAGCATCATGACCAGCAGCACGCCGATGCCGCAGGCACTGATAACGCGCGCGGTCAGGCGGTCAACAAAACGCCGGGAGCGGTTGCTGTAGTGAACGGGGATATGATTGTCAATCATCGTGCCTGCGGATTCCTCTCTGATGAAGCCGCTATGTTGCCCGTAGCTCTCTGATATGACAACTGTTGAGGTTAGACATTGCTGCCATACTCTCGCCATAATGAACGTGGAAAATGGATACCCTCGTCTCAAATCAGCACAACGGAGCCATAATGGGTCAGGAAAAGCTATATATCGAAAAAGAACTGAGCTGGTTATCCTTTAATGAACGCGTACTGCAGGAAGCGGCCGACAAGAGCAACCCGCTGATTGAACGCATGCGCTTTCTTGGCATCTATTCCAATAACCTGGATGAGTTTTATAAGGTTCGCTTCGCCGATCTGAAACGACGCATCCTGATTGGCGAGGAGCAGGGTTCCCCAGCACGCCGCGCCATCTGCTGAAGAAAATCCAGCAGCGGGTGCTGCGCGCCGACCAGGAGTTCGACGGCCTTTATAACGACCTGCTGCTGGAGATGGCGCGCAATCAAATTTTCCTGATTAATGAACGCCAGCTGTCGCCGAACCAGCAGAGCTGGCTGCGCCACTACTTTAAGCATCAGCTGCGTCAGCACGTGACGCCGATCCTGATCAACCACGATACCGACCTGACTGAATTCCTCAAGGATGACTACACCTACCTGGCGGTGGAGATCATTCGCGGCGACGATATCCGCTACGCGCTGCTGGAGATTCCCTCCGACAAGGTGCCGCGCTTCGTCAATCTGCCGGCGGAATCGCCGCGCCGCCGCAAACCGATGATCCTGCTGGACAACATCCTGCGCTACTGCCTGGACGATATATTCAAAGGCTTCTTCGATTACGACGCGCTCAACGCCTATTCAATGAAAATGACGCGTGACGCCGAGTACGATCTGGTGACGGAGATGGAGTCGAGCCTGCTGGAACTGATGTCCTCCAGCCTGAAGCAGCGCCTGACGGCGGAGCCGGTGCGCTTCGTTTATCAGCGCGATATGCCGAACGCTATGGTCGAGCTGCTGCGCGGTAAGCTCAGCATCTCCAACTACGATTCAGTGGTGCCGGGCGGACGCTACCATAACTTTAAAGATTTCATCAGTTTCCCGAACGTCGGCAAAACCAACCTGGTCAATAAGCCGATGCCGCAGCTGCGCCATATCTGGTTCGATGGCTTCCGTAACGGTTTTGACGCCATCCGCAATCATGACGTGCTGCTCTACTATCCGTATCACACTTTTGAGCATGTGCTGGAGCTGCTGCGCCAGGCGTCGTTCGATCCCAGCGTGCTGGCAATCAAGATCAACATCTACCGCGTGGCGAAAAACTCGCGCATCATCGATGCGATGATCCATGCCGCCTACAACGGTAAAAAAGTGACCGTGGTGGTCGAGCTACAGGCGCGCTTTGATGAAGAGGCGAACATCCACTGGGCCAAGCGGCTGACCGAAGCGGGCGTACATGTGATCTTCTCCGCGCCGGGCCTGAAAATTCACGCCAAACTGTTCCTCATCTCACGGCGCGAAGGCGACGAGGTGGTGCGCTACGCTCATATCGGCACCGGCAACTTCAACGAGAAAACCGCCCGCATCTATACCGACTATTCGCTGCTGACCGCCGACGCGCGCATTACCAACGAGGTGCGCCGGGTGTTCAATTTTATTGAAAACCCCTACCGCCCGGTGAGCTTTGATTATCTGATGGTGTCACCGCAGAACTCGCGGCGCATGCTTTACCAGCTGATCGACGAGGAGATCGCTAACGCACAGCAGGGCATGCCGGCTGGCATTACGCTGAAAATCAACAATCTGGTGGATAAGGGTTTGGTCGACCGGCTCTATACTGCCTCCAGCGTCGGCGTGAAGGTCAACCTGCTGGTGCGCGGCATGTGTTCGCTTATCCCCAATCTTGAAGGGATCAGCGAAAATATCCGCGTGATCAGCATCGTTGACCGCTATCTTGAACACGATCGCGTTTATATTTTCGAGAACGGCGGCGATAAAAAAGTCTTTCTTTCCTCTGCCGACTGGATGACGCGCAACATCGATTACCGCATCGAAGTGGCGGTGGCGATCCTTGATCCTGTTCTGAAACAGCGCATCCTGGATATTATTGCCATCCTGTTCAGTGATACTGTGAAAGCCCGCATTATTGATAAAGAACTGAGTAATCGTTATGTACCGCGAGGCAACCGCCGCAAGGTGCGGTCGCAACAGGCCATTTACGACTACATCAAATCTCTGGAACAACCTGAATAATTCACTATGCCGATATCCCATAAAAATATGCCCCGACCGCAGGAATTTGCCGCTATTGATCTCGGTTCCAATAGCTTTCATATGGTTATTGCCCGCGTAGTGGATGGGGCGATGCAGGTGCTGGGCCGCCTGAAGCAGCGCGTACATCTGGCGGATGGCCTGGACGCGAACAACGTGCTGAGCGAAGAGGCGATCCAGCGCGGGCTGAGCTGCCTGGCGCTGTTCGCCGAGCGCCTGCAGGGCTTCAGCGCCTCGAACGTCACCATTGTCGGCACCCATACGCTGCGTCAGGCGGTGAATGCGGAAGATTTTCTGCAGCGCGCGGCGGATGTTATCCCCTACCCTATTGAAGTGATTTCCGGTCACGAAGAGGCGCGCCTGATTTTTATGGGCGTGGAACATACGCAGCCGGAAAAAGGACGCAAGCTGGTGATCGACATCGGCGGCGGCTCAACCGAGCTGGTGATCGGCGAAGATTTCGAGCCGAAGCTGGTGGAAAGCCGCCGCATGGGCTGCGTCAGCTTTGCTAACCTCTACTTCCCCAACGGCGATATCAGCCGGGAAAATTTCCGGCGCGCCCGGCTGGCGGCGGCGCAAAAGCTGGAAACCCTCGCCTGGCAATATCGGCTGCTGGGCTGGCAATATGCGCTGGGCGCCTCCGGTACCATCAAGGCGGCCTGCGAAGTGCTGCAGGCGATGGGCGAAAAAGAGAAGCTGATTACGCCGGAGCGGCTGGAGCTGCTTTACGACGAGGTGATGAAGCATCGCTCTTTCGCCGCGCTGAGCCTGCCGGGCCTGTCGGAAGAGCGCAAAGGGGTCTTTGTGCCAGGCCTGGCGATCCTGTGCGGCGTGTTCGACGCGCTGGCGATCCGCGAGCTGCGCCTGTCGGACGGCGCGCTGCGTGAAGGGGTACTGTATGAGATGGAGGGCCGCTTCCGCCATCAGGATATCCGCAGCCGCACCGCGCAAAGTCTGGCCAACCACTACAATATCGACAGCGAGCAGGCGCGCCGCGTGCTGGAAACCACCGATCAGCTCTGGCAGCAGTGGCGCGATCAGAACCCGCGGCTGGCCAACCCGCAGCTTTCTGCGCTGCTGAAGTGGGCGGCGATGCTGCATGAGGTGGGCCTGACCATCAACCACAGCGGCATGCAGCGCCACTCCGCCTACATTCTGCAAAACACCAACCTGCCCGGCTTTAACCAGGATCAACAGCTGCTGCTGGCGACCCTGGTACGCTATCACCGTAAAGCGGTGAAGACCGACGAGCTGCCGCGCTTTACGCTGTTTAAAAAGAAACAGATCGTACCGCTGGTATTTTTGCTGCGTCTCGGCACGCTGCTTAATAATCAGCGCCAGGCCACCACCCGTCCGGAGCGGCTAACGCTGACCACCGAAGAGGGGCACTGGACGCTGCGCTTCCCGGCTGGCTATTTCAGCCAGAATACGCTGGTGCAGCTCGATCTGGAGCGCGAGCAGACCTACTGGGAGGATGTTCCCGGCTGGAAACTGGTCATCGAAGAAGAGGCGTAACGGACGCCGGCGAATCCGGGCGGCGCTTTCTCCGCCCGCATCAACCTGAACAACGATTATGACGACACGTCCCGATAACTATTTCACAGAAAAATATCAGCTGACCGCCCCGCACTCGGAAGTGGTGGCAGCGCTGCCGCTGCTGACGCCGGGAAAAGCGCTGGATGTCGGCTGCGGTAACGGGCGCAACAGCCTCTACCTCAACGCCAAAGGGTTTGAGGTCGACGCCTGGGATAACAATCCGCAGAGCCTGGCGCGGCTGAACCAGATTATCGCCGCAGAATCGCTCAGCGGCATCCACACGCAACTCACCGATCTGAACAGCGTGCGTTTTAACGGCGAGTACCATTTCGTCTTCTCAACGGTAGTGATGATGTTCCTGCAGCCGGAGGCGATCCCGCAGCTGATCGCCGATATGCAGGCCAGCACGGCGAAAAACGGCTACAACCTGATTGTCGCGGCGATGGACACCGATGATTTCCCCTGCAGCGTGCCCTTCCCCTTCGCCTTTAAATCGGGCGAGCTGAGCCACTACTACCGCAAATGGCAAATCGTGAAATATAACGAAAACCCCGGCCAGCTGCATAAAACCGATGAAAACGGCAACCGCATCAGCCTGCGCTTCGCCACCCTGCTGGCGAGAAAGGCGCCGCCGGCGGAGTGATCAGTTCTCCCCAAGGGTAAGCAGCGGCTGCAGCTCGCTGATGGCGTAGCCCTGCAGATAATCGATGCCCAGCCCGCGCAGGGCGGCGGCTACCGCTTCCGATTCCACCGATTCCGCGACGATCTGCATACGCTTCAGCCGGGCGACGCGGCAGATGGACTCGATAATCTGATAGTCCAGCGGGCTGTGCAGCATATTCTGAATAAAGCTGCCGTCGATTTTTAGCATGTCCGCCTGCAGGGTTTTCAGCTGCAGATAGCTGGCGTAGCCGGCGCCGAAGTGGTCGATGGCGATGCGACACCCCATCTGACGCAGTCGGTTAACAGTGCGATAGCCCGCTGAAGAGTCGATAGTGCCCTGCGCCTCGCTGATTTCCAGAATCAGCTGCCAGGGCTCAACCTGATGGCGCTTCAGCAGCCGCTGCAGCTCGCTGATGAAAAAGGGGCGGCACAGATTGATCGCGTGGATATTCACCGCGAAGCGCGCCGCCGGCAGGCGCTCGCGGCAGCGGTCGATAAAGCCCAGCGCGTGATCCAGCACCCAGCGGTCGATCTCCCACGTCAGACCGAACTCCTGCACCACCGGCAAAAAGCGGCCCGGCTCCACCTGCTCGCCGCGCCCGTCAATCAGCCGCAGCAGCAACTCATGATAATCATCGCCGCGCAGCCCTTCGATGCGCTGCGCCATCATCACGAATCGTTCGTTATCCAACGCCTGCTGTACCTCATTCAATAGCGTCAGCTTCTCCTTCACCTGACGCTGCGCGCCGCCGCTGCCCTGATGCAGGCTCTCCGGCTGATGGCTGTGCAACGACACTTCCGCCATACCGCTCAGCTCGCCCAGCAGGGCCGGCAGATGGTTTACGGGCGGCACCACGTGACAGTAGCTGATGCCGATATCGGGCTGCAGCGGCAGCCCCTGCCAGCGCAGGCTGTAGCCATCGATGCGCGCGCCGATCTGATAGATGCGCTGCTCGTAGGTCGCCTTATTCAGGCGCAGCGCCAGATCGAAGCCCGGCAGATGGTAAATCGCCTCGTTCTGCTCCAGCAGCGGCTGTAAATGCGCCGCCAGCCGCCGCTTATATTCAATACGCAGATCCAGCCCCCAGGTGCGGCTCAGCCGGTCAAGATCGGGAATGCGCAGAAAACAGAGCGTGGAGGAAGCCTGCTGCGCCAGCATGATTTTCAGCGCGCGCAGGTTAGGCAGATCGATAATCGGATCGATCAGCGCCGCCTGGCGCGATTTCTGAATCAGCTGCCGCTGCCGCACGCCGTTGACGCCGATAAAATAGAGGATTAACGACCAGACCAGCAGATTGGTGATGGTGATCGCCAGATGCAGCGAAATCTCCGGCCGGGCACGAAACTGATAAAGCAACAGCAGCACCAGCGACCACGCCAGCGCGGTAAACAGATAGCCGAAGCGGGCGGCGGACCAGAGCATGGTCGGCAGCAGCAACAGCAGCGCAAAATCACCCAACACCTGATTCTGCAGCTCGCTGTGCAATACCGTCAGCAGCGCCACCAGCAACGTGAGCCAGGTCAGCCAGATTTTTATCTCCGCCGGGCTGACGCTTTCAGCGATCTGCTGGCGCAGCAGGCCGAGCTGGCGCGAAAAGTAACGTGGATGGCGGAAGCAGCGGATCGCCATGTAATAGGCCGGCAGCAGGGCCACGCAGGAGAGCAAAATGGCCTGATAGTTAATCAGGGTACGCAGCGTCAGCGGGTTGCGATTGAAAATCGAGGCGGAAGCGGGTACCGCGTTCAGGGTTACCGTTATCTGCAGTAAAAAGACCAGCAGCGTCGGCAGAAAAAAGCTCAGCCAGAATAGCCGCGTGACGCCGAGCCGCGCCGCGCCAGGCCCCGCGCACCAGCAACGTCCCGCCCAGATGCGGTAGCCCAGCCAGCAGATAGCGATGCCGCAGATAAAAATGGTGCAGGTGACCAGCGCATGCCCCAGCGAAAACAGCGACAGATAGCGCCACAGCAGCGCCAGCGTAATACCGGGCAGCGCTGCCCAGTCAAACACCATCAGCAGCGCTACCGTCAGCGTTACCGGCAGGAACAGCAGATAAACCGGGCCATCGGGCAGGATCAGCCGAACCGACAGCGCGCCGGAGAGCGGCATCAGTAACAGCGCCAGCCATAATGGCGCGCCCCACCAGCTGCGACGCCAGCAGCGCAGCAAGCCTGAATCAACCCGGGGATACAAAGACGGCCTCTCCTCTTATGCTAAGGCTCGCATAAAGAGCCGCACGCGGTACAAAACGCCCCCATACTAATTTCCATGGCGCGGCCCAGATTGACATACATCAAAACTCACCGTTAAAAACGATTTTAGCCACTTTTCGTTTAGCCGCCAGACAGGGAATTTCCGCTATTTTTGCAGCAGCGTGGCGACAGCATGAGATTGACCTGACGGTTGCGCTGTGCCTAAATTGTTTTACCGCCTTCGGGCCTGCTATAAGGATCCCTGCGTGAACAGCATTACCCCATTTCGCAGACGCCATAAAACCGGTCGCATGACCCGCGTCGTGTTGCTGATTAGCTTTATACTTTTACTGGGGCGTTTACTGTATGTGTTGCCCGGTGCTTTTCAGCATCATCAGGACAAAAAAGAGCAGGCTGAGGCGCCCGTCGCGACCCAACCCGCCACCAGGTAAACGCATGATGCGAGCGTTAAGTTGCCTTGCGTGAGACAACTTACCCTCCCGCCATGCCTGTAGAAAATGCCGGGCCTTCTGTTGCCCGCGCCCAGACACAAGGGAATTTTTATGTCTGTATCCCAGGCTCAACAGCTCGCCGATATCCGCAGCCGCATCCTTAACCTTTTACTTGATGGCCCCGAGCTGGTGGAAAACCTGCTTGAGCCGCCCGCCGATCCCGCCAGCCTTTCCGCTGATACCGCCGCGCAGATAAACGACCTGCGGGCGGATCTTGCGCTGCTGCACGCCGCCGATATCGCCGATATTCTTGAGGCGCTGCCGGAAGATGAGCGCCAGGCGCTATGGCGGCTGGTGGATAATGCGCGGCGCGGCCAGGTGCTGGTAGAGGCCTCGGAAACGGTCTGGGAAAGCCTGACCGAGGTCATGAGCGATAAGGACATTCTGCAGGCGATTGCGCCGCTGGATATCGATGACCAGGCCTATCTGGCGCGCTACCTGCCGCGTGACCTGACCGGCCGGCTGCTGACCTCCCTCGATCCGGCGCTGCGCGCGCGCGTGCTGAACGTGGTGCATTTCGACCGCGATCGCGTCGGCCGCATCATGGATTTCAACTTTATTACCGTCCGTGCTGATGTCGATATGGCGACGGTGCAGCGTTTTTTACGCCGCCGACGCGCCATTCCGGAAGGCACCGATAAGCTGTTTATCACCGATAAAAACAATGTGCTGCTGGGCGAACTGCCGCTGACCGATATCCTGCTTAACCAGCCGGAAACGCCGGTATTTTCAGTGATGAACGACCGGCCGACTACCTTTCGTCTCGACGATAAGGCAGAAGATGCCGCCGGCGCCTTTGAACGTTACAACCTGATTTCCGCAGCGGTGATCGACGATAAAGGCAAGCTGATCGGCCGCGTTACCATCGAAGATGTGATCGACCTGGTTAACGAAGAGAACGAAAGCAATATCCGTAAAATGGGCGGTCTGAGCCAGGAAGAGGAGGTATTCGCGCCGGTAAAAAAGGCGGTGCGCACCCGCTGGACCTGGCTGGCGATCAACCTGTGTACCGCGTTTGTCGCCTCGCGCGTGATCGGCCTGTTTGAAGAGACCATCTCTCAGCTGGTGGCGCTGGCGACGCTGATGCCGATCGTCGCGGGCATCGGCGGCAACACCGGCAACCAGACCATTACCATGATCGTGCGCGCGCTGGCGCTGCATCAGGTGGAGCCGGGCAACTTCAGTTTCCTGTTTCTGCGCGAACTGGGCGTGGCGCTGATAAACGGCCTGTTCTGGGGCGGCATCATGGGCTGCATTACCTGGCTGATGTATGACAACCTGGCGCTGGGCGGCGTGATGATGCTGGCGATGGTGTTAAACCTGCTGCTGGCGGCGCTGATGGGCGTGCTGATCCCGCTGATTATGACCAAAATGAATCGCGACCCGGCAATCGGCAGCAGCGTGATGATCACCGCGCTGACCGACACCGGCGGCTTTTTTATCTTCCTCGGTCTGGCGACGCTATTTTTGCTGCACTGAGGCGGTAGGGTGTGCCGATGAACCGGAGACGCACAACGCAATGAGCTATATCGATACCATCCAGCATGAACTTGTTGGCTATCTGAACGGATTGCCGATATATCATCCGCTGGAGACGGTTAGCGGCGACAGCTGGGGTGGCGCCAACTTTTCATGCTCTCCCGCTAACCTGATTGTCGGCGGCGGCAGCGGAGAACATCCCGCGCTGGTTATTCATCATCCGGAATCGTTGGTGGCCGCTTATTTTCTCCATGATATTGCGCAGAAAGAGCTGCATTTTTCCGACCGTTATACCCCGCCTCCCACGCACTCGCTGGACAGACTGTACGATATTGCTTACGGCGACGCGCCGCTGCTGGAGTTTTGCGGCTGGTCGATGCGTCACACCACCCACTTTGTCGAGGCAGCGCAATCTTCCGTTCATTATTCACCGCTAAAAAAAGAGCAGGCAGCGGAAGAGTGGATAATTTTATCGCTGGGCGAGTTTATCCATTTTTCGCTTAGCGAACTTAATCAGCTAAAGGATGAAATAGAGAACCTGGAAGGCACAGAAGATCCCGGCTACTGGCTATGCAATGTGACCTGCCCGCCGCCCGGTTATATTAAATCTAAAAAAATGTCTTTGGCCGGCAACGCATTCAGGCAACACGGATTTTTCCGCTGGGATTATGTTTATCCTCCGGGCGAGTGATTTTTGATCGCGTAAAAGGGTAAATGCTGCTCTTCTCTTATTCATCAGTTTCATCGCATGCCGTTATAAAATTGGCAACGGCGTCGTCCGTTTTAAATTCGCTATCCCTGCCCTCACCTGCCGGGATAATCATTTGCCTCCCGCCATGCGCCATCGCCCTGACGCCCCTGCAGTTATCGTGAAAAGCGATATTCCCTTAACAAGGCGAAAAATGACAAGGCATAACCTATCGGGATAAGCTTCTCCCGCTGGCGCCGCGAGACAAAAAAGCCCGCCATAAAGCGGGCTTCGGTTATGAATACGCCGGACACGCCAGACGTTAAATCACTTTTAGTCACCGCCGACGGCTTGCCGGAGATACCGTAGACGACGCGGGAGATGCCGTTCTTCGTTGATGCTGCGGCTGGCAACGCAGCCGGGGAACTTATACGGCCGATGCGCCCGGTAAGGGCGTCAGGCCGGTTTACAGCTCCTCAAGGAAATCACCCAGCGCGGATGTCACCTCTTTAATACGCGGCTCGCAGCGGCGGTAATAGGTCCATTTACCCACCTTGCTCGCTTCAAGCAGCCCCGCATCGTGCAGCATCTTCAGGCACAGCGACGTGGCGGGTTGAGATAGCCCGGCCTTATCCTGAATGAGGCTGGCGCAGACGCCATACATATCGTAATCATAAAGCTGCGTGTAGCCGGCAAAGGCTTCACCTGGATTTTTCAGCCATTTCAGTACTGACAGACGTGTAGAGTTGGACAGTAATTTCATGGCATTTTCAGGTGACATGCAGCCTCACGGGGATCAGGAACGATAAACAGGGTAGTCAGTATATCCTTTATGGGTGCCGCCATATAGCGAAGCGCTGTCTACAGGATTCAGGCCGACATTTTGTTTGAACCTTGCCGGCAGGTCGGGATTAGCGATAAAGGTACGGCCAAATCCAAAGAAGTCGCCCCAGCCCTGGCTCAGCACGTACTCCGCTTTCTCCCGGGTATAGCGGCCCGAATACATGATGGGAGAACGGAACGCCTCACGCAATGCCACGCGGAACGTTTCCGGCAGATCGGGGCTATTGTCCCAGTCCGCTTCGGCAATCGAAAGATAGCCGACCTGCAGCGCATCCAACATTTGCGCAGCGGTAATATAGGTCGCATGAGGATCGCTCTCCACCAGCCCCAGATAAACGCGCTCTTCATCCGTGCTGGTGAAAAGCGGTGCAAAGCGCACGCCCACTTTATCACTGCCAAAAACGGCGCTTACGGCGAGGATCACTTCCTTCAGAAAACGCAGCCTGTTCTCCAGGGAGCCGCCATACTCATCGGTACGGAAATTGGTGTGTTCAGAAATAAACTGGTTAATCAGATAGCCATTGGCTGAGTGAAGCTCAACGCCATCAAAGCCGGCTTCTTTGGCATTTTCCGCCGCCTGACGGTAAAGCCCGACGATCTCTTTGACTTCCTGCGTGGTGAGTTCGCGCGGAACGCTGGGCGCGGTGAGCATCCCGGCGCCAGGCCCGGTTTCAATAAAAACGCGGACGCCTTCAGCAGGTACGGCGGAAGGGGCGACTGGCGCTTGTTTTTCTGGCTGCAGCTCATGATGAGAAACGCGCCCAACGTGCCAAAGCTGGCAAAAAATCGTGCCGCCCTGCTGATGCACCGCCTCGGTCACTTTTTTCCAGCCGGCAATCTGCGCCTGGCTGTGGATGCCCGGCGTCCAGGCGTATCCCTGTCCCCGCGCTCAATCTGCGTGCCTTCGGTGACCATAAACCCGGCGCTGGCGCGCTGACGATAGTACTCCACCATCATATCGCCCGGGATATTGCCCGGCTGCTCGCTGCGGCAGCGCGTCAACGGAGGAAGCGCAATACGGTTGCGTAGGGTAAATTCGCCAAGCTGAAGTGGCGTAAAGAGTGTTTTCTGAGTCATAGAACCGCTGTCCATCATGTAAAGGTGCCGGTAATTATATTTATACATTTAAATAAGTAAATGCAATGAGTGGGCATTTTGAGCGGTTTAAGAAAAAGTCATTATTTATCAAGCTATTGTGTTCATAAGAATAATAGCGGTAACAGAGCGGGCTTATCAGGGGAAGCGCCATAAGCCCGGGGAGAGTTTGTCGCTACGGCGTGGAACCCCATCTTCTCTTTACAGGACGCCTTTGATTAACAGAGCCAACAGGCCGCCAATGCTCAGGCTGAACGCCGCGATCAGCCCGATAAATCGTTGTCTGGATAAGCGCTGCATCGCCACTGTCTGTCACCTTTGAATTTGGATCCCGGCGACGTCATGGTCTACAACTTACCGATGAGGGTTTGTTAATGGCTTAGAGAGGTCATCATCGCGCAACGGGCGTGTAAAACCTTCTTTCCCGCCTGGCAGGAGAGGCATTGCCTGCGAAATATGATGAGTGGCCGCGGCATGCTGCTCAACCTGGATAACGATCGCTACGGCCAACGGGAGTGGGCTTCCGTCCGCGACACGCTGGCCCCTACCTGTCTACAAGGAACCAAACAATGACCCACCCTGTCGAGCCCTTCCCCATTCACATTCCCCAGGCGCAACTCGATGATCTGGCCCGGCGTCTGGCGCAAACCCGCTGGCCAGATGCGGAAACCGTATCCGATCACAGCCAGGGGCCGCAGCTCGGGCGTCTTCGCGCGCTAGTTGAACACTGGCAACAAGAGTATGACTGGCGCGCCACAGAAACCCAGCTCAACCAGTGGAACAGCAGCCGAACCGAAATCGACGGCCTCGGCATTCACTTCCTGCATATTCGCTCCCCCCATCCCGACGCCCTTCCTTTGCTGATGACCCATGGGTGGCCTGGCTCCATTCTTGAATTCAGGGCGATGATCGCCCCCCTTACCAACCCTACAGCCCATGGGGGGCAAGCCTGCGATGCGTTCCATTTGGTTATCCCTGCGCTACCGGGCTTTGGTTTTAGCGATAAGCCCTCTTCTCCGGGATGGGGCGTGGGTAAAACCGCCAACGCCTGGGCGCAACTCATGGCCCGTTTGGGGTATGGCGAGCGCTGGGCCGCCCAGGGCGGCGACTGGGGCGCGGCCGTGACGACCGCCCTTGGACACCTGTGCCCGCCTGGCCTGATCGGCATTCACCTGAACATGGTGATGTATCGGCCGACCGAGGATGAAATCGCGCAGGCCACCGCTGAAGAGCAGCGCATGTTGGCTGATGCGCAACGTTACGAGCAGGAACTTTCGGGCTATATGAAAGTGCAAAGCACCCGGCCGCAATCGGTAGGCTTTGCCCTCGCCGATTCCCCTGTTGGCCTGGCAGCCTGGATATACGCGCTGTTTCAGGACGCTTCTGACAGCGGCGGAGAGCCGGAAAGGGCAATCGATCTCAACGCCCTGATCGATGACATCATGCTGTACTGGCTGCCCAATGCCGGCCCAAGCTCGGTCCGCTTCTATTGGGAGGGGATGAGCGAGATGCGAAAGCAAAGCCCTGGCTCTGCCGTCCCCACCCCTGCGGGCATAAGCATGTTCCCAGACGAGTTGCTTCGCCTCTCACGGCGCTGGGCGCAGGCGCGTTTCGCCGATCTGCGGTTCTTCGCTGAAGCCGATCGCGGCGGCCACTTCGCCGCCATGGAAAACCCGGCAGTCCTCACCGAACATGTCCGTGAGACTTTCCGTTTGCTGCGCTGACCCCTCACATAAATGGCGCGTTTAAGCAGCTGAAGCGACAGGCGGCGCAGGGGTTAACCATGGACCCAATTCCGTGGCGTGCCTCAGCAGTTCACCCTGCCGGGGCACGTAAATCATTTTTCCTGACGGCGGGCTGGCTGCATTCTGTCGGGGCCTGGCCTGTTCCGGGAAAGCATGACATCACTGCTTTGGTCGCGATGGTTATCTGTTGCAAGCGAACACAGGGTAATGAGTTAAAGGGAGTGCCACGACGCAGTCATTGGTGGATGAGCGTCGTCGCCCTGAATGAGCAGGCTTGCGGCGTGGCAATGCCAGCCTGTCAGTAACGGGATGCAGGGGCTTAGCGTAGCGTAGCGTGGCAATGCCAACCTGTCAGTAACGGGATGCAGGGGGCGTGGCAATACCAGCCTGTCGGTAACGGGATGCAGGGGCGTAGCGTGGTGAACGGGATATTGTCAGCGAAGCCTGTCTAATTAAGGCTCGGGGGATGATCGGTGAGTTGCCGCTTCAGTTATCGCAGGCACTTTATGTGTCTCTGAATCACCACTGCCGCCAGTCACGGCTTTCTCTGCGCGGATAAGCATTATCGATACCCTGTCAGCATTCACTAACCAAACAGGGTATCGATATGCTTTTCTGATGACGTCTGTTCTGCACCATGACCACGGTGATTGAAGGCGCAGCAAAAATTACTCTCTGTTTTTACTTACAGAAAAAACAGAGAGTTGAGGTCACCTTTATTCCCACTCAATAGTGGCCGGCGGCTTACCGGAAATATCATAAACCACACGGGAGATGCCGTTGACTTCATTGATAATGCGGTTAGAGACGCGGCCGAGGAAATCGTACGGCAGGTGTGCCCAGTGCGCGGTCATAAAGTCGATGGTTTCTACCGCACGCAGCGACACTACCCAGTCATATTTACGGCCGTCGCCCATCACGCCGACGGAACGCACCGGCAGGAAGACGGTGAACGCCTGGCTCACCTTGTTATAGAGATCGGCTTTACGCAGCTCTTCGATAAAGATGGCGTCGGCGCGGCGCAGCAGATCGCAGTACTCTTTCTTCACTTCGCCCAGTACTCGCACGCCCAGCCCCGGGCCCGGGAACGGATGGCGATAAAGCATATCGTACGGCAGGCCCAGCTCCAGACCGATCTTGCGCACTTCATCCTTAAACAGCTCTTTCAGCGGCTCAACGAGGCCCAGCTTCATCTCTTTCGGCAGGCCGCCAACGTTGTGGTGTGATTTAATCACGTGCGCCTTGCCGGTGGCGGAGGCGGCGGATTCGATCACGTCAGGGTAGATGGTGCCCTGCGCCAGCCACTTCACTTCCGTCAGGCTGGTCGCCTGCTCGTCGAAGACTTCTACAAATACGCGACCGATGGTTTTACGCTTGGCTTCCGGCTCGTCGATGCCTGCCAGCGCGTCCAGGAAGCGCGCTTCCGCCGGCACATGGATGATATTCAGACCGAAATGGTCGCCGAACATATCCATCACCTGCTCTGCTTCGTTCAAACGCAGCAGACCGTTGTCAACAAAGACGCAGGTCAGACGGTCGCCGATGGCGCGATGCAGCAGCATGGCGGTCACGGAAGAGTCAACGCCGCCGGAGAGGCCGAGGATCACTTTATCGTTGCCAACCTGCTCGCGCAGACGCTCAACGATATCTTCAATGATCTTTGCCGGCGTCCAGAGTGCTTCGCACTCGCAGATATCCAGCACGAAGCGCTCCAGCATACGCAGACCCTGACGGGTATGGGTCACTTCCGGGTGGAACTGCACGCCGTAGAAACGCTTCTCTTCGTTGGCCATAATGGCGAACGGACAGGTTTCGGTGCTGGCGACGGTCACGAAGTCGGACGGGATCGCCGTCACCTTGTCGCCGTGGCTCATCCAGACGTCCAGCAGCGGCAGGCCGGCAGCGCTGATGGAATCTTCAATACCGCGCACCAGCGCGCTGTCGGTTCTGACTTCTACCTGCGCATAGCCGAACTCGCGCTCGCTGGAACCTTCCACCTTGCCGCCCAGCTGCATCGCCATGGTCTGCATGCCGTAGCAGACGCCCAACACCGGCACGCCGGCGTTAAAGACATATTCCGGCGCGCGCGGGCTGTCGAGTTCCGTGGTGCTTTCCGGGCCGCCGGAAAGAATGATGCCGCTCGGCTTAAACTCACGGATCTGCGCTTCGGTTACATCCCAGGCCCAAAGTTCGCAATACACGCCCAGCTCGCGTACGCGGCGCGCCACCAGCTGGGTATACTGCGAACCAAAATCGAGGATTAAAATACGGTGCTTATGAATATTTTCCGTCGTCATTAAGGCAATTCCAGAGCGATAGACTGATAAATAAAAGCGCCCGGCGGCTGCCGGGCGAGAAAATAAGGGGATCAGGATCCCATGCGGTAGTTCGGCGACTCTTTCGTGATGGTCACATCATGCACGTGGCTTTCTGAAATGCCGGCGCCGCTGATGCGCACAAATTCCGCTTTGGTGCGCAGCTCGTCGATGGTGGCGCAGCCGGTCAGGCCCATGCAGGAGCGCAGGCCGCCCATCTGCTGATGCACGATCTCTTTCAGGCGACCTTTGTAGGCGACGCGTCCTTCGATGCCTTCCGGCACCAGCTTGTCCGCCGCGTTGTCGCTCTGGAAGTAGCGGTCGGAAGAGCCTTTGGACATCGCGCCCAGCGAGCCCATACCGCGATAGGATTTAAACGCGCGGCCCTGGTAGAGTTCGATTTCGCCCGGGGATTCTTCCGTACCGGCCAGCATTGAGCCGACCATCACGCAGGCAGCGCCTGCGGCGATCGCTTTGGCGATATCGCCGGAGAAACGGATGCCGCCGTCGGCGATCACCGGCACGCCGGTGCCTTCCAGCGCTTCAACCGCGTCAGACACCGCGGTGATCTGCGGCACGCCGACGCCGGTTACGATACGGGTGGTGCAGATCGAGCCAGGGCCGATGCCGACTTTCACCGCGCTTACGCCCGCGTCGGCCAGCGCCCGCGCGCCCGCGCCGGTGGCGACGTTGCCGCCGATGATCTGCAGATCCGGGTATTTGGCGCGCGTTTCACGGATACGCTGCAGCACGCCTTCGGAATGGCCGTGGGAGGAGTCGATCAGCAGGACGTCGACGCCCGCCGCGACCAGCGCATCAACGCGAGCTTCGTTGCCGGCACCCGCGCCGACCGCGGCGCCAACGCGCAGACGGCCATGCTCATCTTTACAGGCCAGCGGTTTACGCTCCGCCTTCTGGAAATCTTTTACGGTGATCATGCCGAGCAGGTGGAAACTGTCATCCACCACCAGCGCTTTTTCCACGCGCTTCTCATGCATTCTCTGCAGCACGACTTCGCGTGCTTCACCCTCTTTAACCGTCACCAGACGCTCTTTCGGCGTCATCACTGCAGTAACCGGCAGGTTGAGATCGGTCACGAAACGCACGTCGCGGCCGGTGATAATCCCGACCAGCTGCTTATCTTCTGTTACGACCGGATAGCCGGCGAAGCCGTTGCGCTCGGTCAGCTCTTTCACTTCACGCAGGGTAGTGGTCGGCAACACGGTCTGCGGATCGGTCACGACGCCGCTTTCATGTTTTTTCACCTTGCGCACTTCTTCCGCCTGGCGCTCGATGGACATATTTTTGTGGATAAAGCCCAGCCCGCCTTCCTGCGCCAGCGCGATAGCCAGACCGGCTTCGGTCACGGTATCCATGGCGGCAGAGAGCATTGGAATGTTCAGACGAATGGTTTTGGTCAGTTGGGTACTGAGGTCGGCCGTATTAGGCAGTACAGTGGAGTGAGCAGGAACGAGCAAAACGTCGTCAAAAGTGAGTGCTTCTTTAGCGATTCGTAGCATGGCAATATCTCAACCTGGGGTGAATGAGAACAGATAAAATATTGCCGCGGCATTATACAGGGCGTAATCGGTTGCCTCCAGCTTTTTTTCAGAAAATGTCTTGATCCCCTGCTTCAGGCATGTAGTATCGATGAATTAACTCGCTGATTTATTATTTGATCCTCATCACATGTCGCTACCGCCTTCCGCCAATATTTTTACCGTCAGCCGCCTTAACACCACGGTGCGTCAGCTGCTGGAAGGCGAGATGGGCCAGATCTGGCTCAGCGCCGAGATCTCCAACTTTACCCAGCCCGCTTCCGGCCACTGGTACTTCACGCTGAAAGATGATACCGCTCAGGTGCGCAGTGCCATGTTCCGCAACAGCAACCGGCGCGTCACCTTCCGTCCGCAGCATGGCCAGCAGGTGCTGGTGCGCGCCACGGTGACGCTCTACGAGCCGCGCGGTGATTATCAGCTGATTGTTGAAAGCATGCACCCGGCGGGCGAAGGCCTGCTGCAGCAGCAGTTTGAACAGCTGAAGCAGCGTCTGGCGGCAGAAGGGCTGTTTGAGCAGCAGCATAAACAGCCGCTGCCCGAACCGGCGCGCCAGGTGGGCGTCATCACCTCTGCCACCGGCGCGGCGCTGCACGACGTGCTGCGCGTGCTGCATCGGCGCGATCCCTCGCTGCCGGTGATCATCTATCCGACGGCGGTTCAGGGCAACGATGCCCCTGCGGCCATTGTGCGCGCCATCGAGCTGGCCAACCTGCGCAGCGAGTGTGATGTGCTGATCGTCGGGCGCGGCGGCGGCTCGCTGGAGGATCTCTGGAGCTTTAACGACGAGCGGGTGGCGCGGGCGATTTTCGCCAGCCGTATCCCGATCGTCAGCGCCGTCGGCCATGAAACCGACGTCACCATCGCCGATTTCGTCGCCGACCTGCGCGCGCCGACCCCTTCCGCCGCAGCGGAGATCGTCAGCCGCAATCAGGTGGAGCTGCTGCGCCAGCTGCAGTCGCAGCAGACGCGGCTGGAGATGGCGATGGACTACTATCTGGCCCAGCAGCAGCGCGCCTTTACCCGCCTGCAGCATCGTTTGCAGCAGCAGCATCCGCAGCTGCGTCTGGCGCGTCAGCAGACGGCGCTGTTCCGTCTGCAGCGCCGTCTGGACGAGGCGCTGCAGCTGCGCCTGCGCAACGCCGCGCGCCAGCAGGATCGGCTGACGCAGCGCCTGAACGCCCGGCAGCCGCAGGGTAATATCAATCGCGCGCAGCAGCAGCTGCAGCAGTGGCACTATCGCCTGGCACAGGCGATGCGGCAGCGGCTGGGCGATGAGAAACAGCGCTTCGGCGCGCTGGCGGGGCATCTGGAAGGGGTCAGTCCGCTGGCGACGCTGGCGCGCGGCTTCAGCGTGACGCAAACCGACGGCGGCGAGGTGCTGAAAACCGCCGGTCAGCTTCAGCCGGGTGATACACTGCAAACCCGCCTGCAGGATGGCTGGGTGGAAAGCGAAGTGAAGGCGGTTACGCCGCTGAAAAAAACGCGTAAAAAGCGCGCTTAGCGTTGTTTATCGCGCGCCTCGGGTAAACGCCTCCGTTACGCCATAAAAAAGCGCGCCGAAAGCGCGCTTTTTTCATCTGCTTTTCCGCTACAGATACCAGACCGAAGCCGGCTCGCCGTTGATCCACAGTGTGCGAGGCTCACCGGGCGGCAGTATCACCTCCAGCTGCCGCCACGCGGGCTGATAGCGCCCTTCCCGCTCCACGCTTAGCGCAATGTGTGTCGCGTCGCAGGTCATGCGCCAGCGCAGCCAGAGCGCATCGCCGTCGCGCCAGCCGTAGCTTTCACCATCATCCTCAAATAGCAGCCCTTCGCTCTCCCCTGATGCGAGTGGGAACAAGCGCAGCGCGCGCCGATCGTCCGCCGCCGCGTCCACATGCGCCATGCGCTGCGACATCGGCAGCCCGGCGCCGGCGCGCGCCAGCAGCGGCAGCCGCTCCAGCGGCGCCTCCAGGGTGATCCACTGCCCGCCGCCGTACCACTGGCCGCTCCAGAAGCAGTACCAGCCCACACCGTTATCCGGCAGCCAGACCCGGCGCTGACGCTGCCCCGGCTCCACTACGCTCGCCACCAGCAGATCGCGGCCGATCAGGAAATCGTCCGTTTCCTGCCAGGTCTGCGCATCCTGCTCGTGATCCAGGAAGGTGGGCCGCAGCATCGGCTCGTCGTCGACGCTGGCCTGCCACAGCAGGGTGTAAAAATAGGGCAGCAGCCGATAGCGCAGGCGGATCGCCTCGCGCACGATGTCGGTTACGCCGGGATACATCCACGGCTCGTTTACCGTGCCGTCGTCGTTCCACGAGTGAATGGTGAAGCGTGGATGCATCACGCCGTTCTGCACCCAGCGGGCGAACAGCTCCGCATCCGGCCTGTCGCCGGAGAAACCGCCGACATCGTGGCCGACGTTATACAGCCCGGAGAGGCTCATCCCCAACCCCATGCGAATGTTGTAACGCAGCGTCTGCCAGCTGGTGCGGTTGTCGCCGCTCCAGGTCTGCACATAGCGCTGCATACCGGCGCAGCCGGAGCGCGAAATCAGATAAGGCCGCCGCTGCGGCGCGAAACGCTGCTGCGCCTCCAGCGAAGCACGCATCATCAGCAGCGGCATCACCGGGCGCAGATGCTTAATCGCCACGGGGCGGCCGAAGCCGTGACAGCGCGCCTCGCCATCCCAGATCTCATACTCGTTGTTGTCATTCCAGGTGGAGTCGATGCCCATCTCCAGCAGCTGTGTGGTAACGCCCTGCTGCCACCAGCGAATGGCTGCCGGATTGGTGAAATCGAGGTGCGATCCCTCATCGTCCCAGAAGCAGGAGCGCTCCGGCGCATCCGTTTCAGAATCGCGGATAAATAGCCCCTGCCGGGCCGCCTCGGCGTAGCGCGGATGATCCTGCAGCAGACAGGGTTTGATATTGGCCGCCAGCCGCAGACCCGCCTCATGAAACGCCGCGCTCAGCTGGCGCGGCTGCGGCACCTTGTCATAATTCCAGTTAAACACGTAGCGCTTATTGCCAATAGAGGTGTAGCCGGAAGAGAGCTGGAAAGCGTCGCAGGGAATAGCGTGCTGACGGCAGAGCTGGATAAACTGCTGCAGCTGACGCTGCGCGTCGGGCGCATCGGTGTAGTGCATGGTAGAGCCGCTGTAGCCCAGGCTCCACTTCGGCCCGAAGCAGGTTTTGCCGGTCAGCCGCACAAAAGCCTGGGTGACATCCAGCACGCGCGGGCCGAAAAGCAGGTAGTAGTCGAGATCGCCCGCCTCCGCCTGATAGCGCCGGTAAGGCTGATGGTAGTTATCCAGCTCGTTGCCAAGATCGAGCCAGCAGCTGCTGAGATTGTCGTAAAACAGGCCGAAGCTGACCTGCTCGCGGCGGGTAATGGTAAACGGGATATGCTTGTAGAGCGGATCGGTGCTGGCGGCGTTATAGCCCATCGCGTCCAGATTGCGCATCTCAAAGCGGCGTCCGCTGCGTTCAAGATCGCCTGCTTTCTCCCCCAGCCCGTAGTAGCGATCGTCGGCGAAGCGGCGCTGATAGTGCGCCACGCCGTCGCCATGCGTCTTCAGCAGATAGGCGCTGGTGCGGCGATCTTCGGCCAGCGGCCGCCACTGGCCCTGTGCATCCAGATACTCCCACGCCAGCCAGAGCGGCTGATGCACCGTGACGCGCAGGCGCTGGCTGCTAACGATCAGCCGGTCATCACCGGTTTCCAGGTGATAGCCGGGCAGGCTGAAGCCCGCCACGCTCAGGCGATCGCGTCCTTCCCAGGGCACATCCTCCTGCGGCGCGATACTCCAGGTGCGATCCAGCGCCAGCTCGCCGTTGCGTTTGATCAGAATACGGAACAGCGACTCCTTCAGCACATAGAGGCAAAACAGATGCCGCTCGTCGACCCGTAGCTCGATCCTGTCGGCGTATGTCCCCGCCAGCGTCCAGTTCTTTAACGTCTTCATATCCACTCCAGCATTTAACGTTTTTTGGCGCCGCGCTCGGCCAGCAGAGCGATCAGGAACAGCGCGCCGATAAGGTCGAAAAAGCCCATCGCCACAAACAGCGGGCCGAAGCCGACGGTGTCAGAAACCGCGCCGATGAGCAGGGAAAAAAGGAAGCTGGCGATCCAGGCGCAGGAGCCGCGCATGCCGTTAACCGTCGCCATCTGATTTTTGTCGAAAGACTCCACCACCAGCGCACTCAGCATGCAGGAGATCACCTGATGGCCGAAGCCGCCGATGGAGATCAGCGCGATCGCCAGAAACGGATCTTTGGTGACGGCGACCAGCGTCAGCGACAGCATCAGAAACGCGCCGGTCACGGAGCTGGCGATCACCGAATTGATGCGCCGGAAGCCGAACCATTTGCGGTAGAGATGAGTGAGATAGCCGCTGGCGACGCTGCCGATATCGGCCGCCAGGAACGGCAGCCAGGCGAACAGCGCGATCTGTTTCAGATCCATGCCGCGCTCGGTGGCGAGATAGAGCGGCACCCAGAAGCTAAATACCGCCCAGGCCGGCTCGGCGAGAAAGGCGGGAATGGCGATGCCGTAGAATTTTTTCTCGCGACAGAGACGCGCCAGCGAGGTGAAAAACGGCAGTTTCGGCAGATCCGGCTCGTTATCTTCATTGATCAGATCCAGCTCCTGCTGGCTGAGGTTCGGGTGCTGCTGCGGCGCATGGTAGAAGCGCCACCACAACACCACCCAGACCAGCCCCAGCGCGCCGGAAAAGAGAAAGGCGCCCTGCCAGCCCAGCGTCAGATGGGCGACGACGATAATCGGCGGCGCCAGCATCGCGCCGATGGAGAAACCCACCCCGGCCCAGCCGGCGGCGACGGGGCGTTCCCTTTTCGGAAACCAGTCGGCGATGGCGCGGGCGTTGGCGGGCGTGGCGGCCGCTTCGGCGCCACCCATGAAAAAGCGCAGCAGCGCCAGCTGGATCCAGCTTCCCGCTCCGGCGTGCAGCATACAGACCAGCGCCCAGACAGTGGCGCAGATCAGAAAGCCGGTTTTCAGGCCAATCACGTCGATCAGCCAGCCGCAGAGCGGCTGAAACAGCGTATAGGCGAGCTGGAATGCCGCCACCACCCAGGAGTACTGTTCGGTGGTCATATTCAGGCTGACCTTCAGCTCCGGCGCCAGAATCCCCAGCGAGTTGCGGGTAATGTAGTTAATGGTGATGCCCAGCAGGAAAAGCGCCAGCATCCACCAGCGCAGCGATTTGAATTTACGGGCGGGGCGGGCTGCGGCGGTCTGTTCGGTTTCAATACTCATCTGTCTTCTCCATCGCCGTCTCTGTGACGGCGCGCCCACGGGGCGCTTCAGTGGGGGTATCGAAGGCTACAACAGCGGTGCAATGCGACGGCTTTCACAAAAGAGCCTTATCACCAGCTTAACCCTATGATTATCTGTTGCTTTTTTTGGCGCACCCTTAGCATAGTGAGGCTCTACGCCTGCCCGCCAGGGACACCGTTGCAGACTAGCCAGCCGCGCCGTCGGGGGGAATCGCGTTTTTTGCAAAAATTTTCATTCGCAGGCGAATTATCGCCAGCAACAGGGGCTGGTTCCTTAACAGCGGGCCATGCGGCGCTGATGAAAAAATTTTCATGCGCTGATTTGAAGGGGATCACAAAATGAATGGAAAGTTAAAAATTACCCTGATTGCTCAACAAACCGGGCTGTCGATCAGTACCGTTTCGCGCGTGCTGGCGGGCAAAGCCAACACCAGCGAATCGGCCCGCCAGAAGGTGATGGCCTGCGCGCGTCAATACGGCATTTTGCAGGATCTGTCGCAGGGCAGGCTGATGCTGAACAACCTGGTAATTTTCGCGCCGCCGCGCGCTTTTTCGGTGCGCAGCGACATTTTTTACTACAAGGTGATCCAGAGCATAATCGACGCGCTCAGGCCGTATGAGATGCGCATCAGCTCCTGCGGGCTGGAAGAGGAGCGCAGCGACAGCGCGCTGTTTGTCGAAAAGATGAACCATCCGCACACCCAGGCGGCGCTGATTATCGGCATCGACGATCCGCATATTCATTCGCTGGCGGCAGATCTGAATAAGCCCTGCGTATTGATCAACTGCAGCGACCGCGACATGCGCCTCGACAGCGTTTCCCCCGATCACCAGCTGATCGGCGAGTTTTCTGCCAGCTATTTATTTCAGCAGGGGCACCGCGAGATCCTTAATTTGCAGTGTCTGCGGCGCAACACCATGGAGCTGCGCCTGGCGGGCATTCGCCAGGCCTGGGCGCGGCAAAACCTTATCTTTGACGCGGGGCAGCACCTGGTCACTACCGCCGGCTTCGGCGCGGAAGAGGCGGAGCTGGCGGTGACCAGCTGGCTCAGCGCCCTGCCCGATCGCCGCCGCTGGCCGAGCGCCATCCTCGCCGGCGGTGATTTTATGGCGATGGGCGCGGTCGCCGCCGTCAACAAGCTGGGCCTGTCGGTGCCGGGCGATATCTCGGTGATGAGTACCGACAGCTCAAACCTGGCGGAGATCCACGATGTGCCGTTAACCTCGGTGCAGGTGCCGCGTGACGAACTGGGCGTCGAGGCGATTCAGCTGTTGCAGCGCAGGCTGCTGCGCCCCACCGCCCCGCCCTGCAATCTGCTGCTGCAGGGGAAACTGGCGGTACGGGAATCGGTGCGGCGCGTTAACGCGCATAAGATGCAGCCGGCGCTCAGCACCCATCATCCCCGGCTCTATGACGATCGCGCATAACATTAGCATTTTTAATAAATAAACGATCGCAGCGCGAGGCCAGACCCTGGGAATATCTGGACTACACTTAGCAGGATCAGCTTTCATCAATAAGGGTTATTTCAGCCTAAGGAGAGCCACAATGCAGCATAAACCCGTCAGCTCCGTTATTCCTCCCTATATCCTGCGAAAAATTATCGATAATGGTTCGGGCCACCAGCAGGATTATGCCCGCCGCACCCTGACCCACGTTCAGCATCTGATGGCGCATAACTGGCAGAAGCCCACCGCGCCGAAAAACGCCGCCGGCGGTCATGTCGATCGCGAAATTTACGATGCGCAAAATACCGAAAGCCTGCCCGGTACCCTGGTGCGGAAAGAGGGCCAGCCCGATAACAACGATATCGCCGCCCGCGAAGCCTGGGACTATCTCGGCGTCACCTATGATTTCTTCTGGCAAGCGTATCAGCGCAACTCGCTGGATAACCAGGGGCTAACGCTAAGGGGCACCGTCCACTACGGCCAGGAGTACCAGAACGCTTTCTGGAACGGGCAGCAGATGGTGTTCGGCGACGGCGACGGTGAAATCTTCAACCGCTTTACCATCGCTATCGACGTGGTGGCGCACGAACTGGCGCACGGCGTAACGGAAACCGAAGCGGGCCTGATCTACTTTGAGCAGGCGGGCGCGCTGAATGAATCGATCTCCGACGTTTTCGGCTCGCTGGTGAAGCAGTTCCACCGCAAGCAGACCGCGGATCAGGCCGACTGGCTGATCGGCGAAGGGCTGCTGGCGGAAGGGATTAACGGACGCGGCCTGCGTTCGATGTCAGAGCCGGGCACCGCCTATAATGATCCTATGCTGGGCAAAGATCCGCAGCCGGCGCATATGCGCGACTATATTAAAACGCGTGAGGATAACGGCGGGGTTCACCTGAACTCCGGTATTCCTAACCGGGCGTTTTATCTGGCGGCGAAATCGCTGGGCGGCTACGCATGGGAACTGGCGGGACGCGCCTGGTATGATACCGTGTGCGATAAAGCGCTGCCGCAGGACGCCGATTTCGAAACCTTTGCTCAGTTTACTATCCGTCACGCCGAGTCGCGCTTTAATACCGCGACGGCGCAGGCGATTGAAGAGGCATGGAAAGAAACGGGCGTTTTATCATGAAACAGCTACCGGAACTGACCGACGACGCCGTGATCGATCTGGCGCGCGAAGGCGGTTTTGCTTATATCCCGAAGTTAGCCGGTCAGCGGCGCATCGAGCTGGGCCAGCTGCCGAATCCGCAGAAGGAGCGGGTGTGCGAGATCCTGCGCCACTCCCTGCCGCTGGGCGAGCCGGCTGACCAGCCGGTGCAGTCCGGGCGCGGCGACCAGTACTACTACCGCATCCAGATCAGTTACCAAACGCAGCAGCACGCCGGCGACATTGTGATTGTCATTCCCGACAGCCTGGCGCCGCCTGAACTCAAGGCGCTGTGGAAAGAAGGCGAATAACGGCATAAAAAAGGCCCCTTGCGGGGCCTTTCATATTACAGGCTATCGTTATTTCTTCTCCGCCTGTTCATCCAGCGCGTAAGCAATCACATAATCGCCGCGATCCGGCGACTGACGCGCGCCGCCTGCGGAAATCAGGATGTATTGCTTGCCGGTTTTCGGCGAGACATAGCTCATCGGCCCGCCCTGACTGCCGACCGGCAGACGTGCTTTCCACACTTCTTTGCCGGTTGAGCTGTCGAAGGCGCGCAGATAGTAATCCTGCGTTCCGGCGATAAACACCAGCCCGCCCTGCGTCGCCAGCGTACCGCCCAGCGTCGGCATGCCGATCGGCATTTTCATCCGCATTTTCACGCCGAATGGACCGGTATCCTGCACGGTGCCGACCGGCACCTGCCAGACGATCTTCTGCGTTTTCAGATCGACCGCCGACAGGGTGCCGAACGGCGGCGCCTGGCACGGAATGCCCAGCGGCGACATAAAGCGGTTTTTATTCACCGCGTACGGCGTGCCCTTCAGCGGAACCGCGCCCATGCCGGTATTGATCGCTTCGCCGCCGTTGCTGCCGCGCGAAATGGCATCGGTGTTGGCCGGGATCATCTGCACCCACAGGCCCAGACGCATATCATTGACGAAAATGTAATGATTGTTCGGGTCGGTAGAGAGGCTGCCCCAGTTCATGCCGCCCAGCGAGCCGGGGAAGCTCAGGGATTTATCGGTGCCCGGCACGGTGAACAGCCCGTCATAACGCATCGATTTAAAGCTGATGCGGCAAACCAGCTGATCGAACGGCGTTGCGCCCCACATATCGGATTCTTTCAGGGTCTGCGCGCCGATCTGCGGCATGCCGGTGGAGTGCGGCTGCGTTTTGGTGTACTGCTCGTTCGGGATAGTACCCGGCTTCATCGGCAGCTCTTTGACTTCCGTCAGCGGCTTGCCGGTCAGGCGATCCAGCACGAAAATTTGTCCCGCCTTGGTGCCAAACACCACCGCCGGCTTGCTGCCGCCCTCTTTCTGCGGAAAGTCGATCAGGCTCGGCTGCATCGGGATATCGAAATCCCACAGGTCATTATGCACCGTCTGGTAGACCCACTTCTCTTTACCGGTGGTAGCGTCCAGCGCCAGGATAGAGGCGCCGTACTTGTGATCCAGCGGCGTGCGGTTGGCGCCCCACAGGTCAACGGAGGAGCTGCCCATTGGGATGAATACGGTGTTCATCGCCGGATCCCAGGACATCGGCGCCCAGGAGTTTGGCGTGCTGCGCGCGTAGGATTGCCCCGCCTGCAGCGCCGCGTTCGGGTTGTCGTTGCCCGGATCGAACGCCCAGCGCATTTGACCGGTGATCACATCAAACCCGCGTAGTACGCCACCCGGCATATCGGTCTGCACGTTATCCGCAACGCGGCCGCCCACCACTACGGTAGTGCCCGCCAGGGTCGGCGCGGAGGTCAGCTGATATTTCGGATCCTGCGCGTCGCCGAGGCCCGCTTTCAGGTCGACTGTTCCTTTGTCGCCAAACTGCTGACACAGCTCGCCATTATCGGCATTGATGGCGATCAGGCGCGCGTCGATAGTGTTCATTAGCAGGCGACGCTGACAGCTTTCCCCCGCCGGCAGCGAGACCGGCGCAATCGGCGTAGAGCCGGGCACCGTCGGCTGCGGCAGCGGCTTGTTGATATCGAAATAAGCCAGACCGCGGCAGCGGTTCCAGACTTCCGCCTGCGCGTTGATTTCACGCTTCCAGATCTGCTTACCGCTGTCGGCATCGACCGCAATCACGTTGTTATGCGGCGTACACATATAGATGCGATCGCCGATTTGCAGCGGCGTTTGCTGATCTTCTGCGCCATTGCCGGTCGGGCTGTCCGGCACATCGCCGGTACGGAAAGTCCAGGCGACCTTCAGATCTTTAACGTTATCGCGGGTGATCTGATCGAGGGCGACAAAGCGGCTGCCGCCAGGCGTGTTGCCGTAGTTCTCCCAGTCTTTCTGCGCGTTCGCCTTGTCCACCGGCACCAGCGGCAGCGGCTGGCCGTCAAACGCGACGGGAGGGTGCGGCTGGAACATCTGCACCAGCGTCGCCACCATCGCCACCGCCAGCACGGCGCTGGCGCCCCAGGCCGCTTTCGCCGCAGAGGCCTTGCCTTCGCGCTTGCGCAGCGCCGGCAGCGTCAGCAACGCGAGGATCATAAAGCCGGTCGGCACCATCAGGCGCGATACCAGCGGCCAGAAATCGAAGCCGCCGTCAATCGGCGCCCAAATCAGCGAGCCGATAAACACCAGCGCGAACAGCAATACCGCCGATGCTTTACGTCGGAAAAACTGAATCGCGGACAGAATGGTGACGATCCCGGCAATAAGGAAGTATTTACTGCCGCCAAGCATCGCAAGCTTGCCGCCGCCGATCGCAAAGAACAGGCCGGTAGCAAGCAGCACCAGACCCAACAATATGCACCATATACCCAGGCCTTTCGATGACCGGGTGGTAGTTTGAACCATGACAGAACTCTCCTGGTGGAACCAAGGCTTAGCAATAAGGCATAAGTCGCCGGCCTGAATAGCGGGGCGGCGCCCTGTTTTATTCTTCAGCCATAACAAACAGTTAACCTGAAACGGGTTCGCTACCCGCCGTTGGCATCCTGCCTTTTAACGCCAGCGCGCGCTGCGCCGCTAAAAAAGAAGGTAGACCAACGGCGCGGATTGTACCAATCGGTACGTTATGAGTTAAACAAAAAATTAACAACAGCGCGAAAATTCGCACTTTTGCTGCAAATGCGTAACGAAATATCCCACGGAAAATAACGGTAAGCGCGTGCCTGCGCAGAGAGGATGTGGATAAGCGATGTAAAGCGGGAACGCGCTTCCGTTAAGAGAGAAGCCGGAGAAATAACAGAAAAATCGGTCAATGCGCTTCCGCTGAGACGCAGGAAGCGCGTTTGAAAGTAATGCAGAGAGGAATAGCCGAAAGGGTTAGATCTGGCCCAGCGGCACAAACGCGACCCGCTTTTTGGAAATCAGCCCGTGGCCGTGCGGACAAAAATAATCGACCGCGCCGCAGGCCTTCAGCACCTGCAACGGCTGATGACAATCGGGACACTGCGCCTGCCGCGCATAATGCGTACCGCAATGCGCACAAAACAGATCGTTGTCGCCAGGCGTCAGCGGATGCTGGCATTTTTCACACGTCGCCATGATAGCCTCCTGAGTCAATGCGACGGCCCGTCGGCCGCAATGCAACATCATAAACCGACGCGCGCGGAAGATCCTGCGCCAGGTCATCTGCCGGCGTCGCCCATAAAAAAGGGCTGCGTTTCCGCAGCCCCATTGATTAGCGCTTGTTCTTTTTCAGATGCGAAAGCAGGCGCTTACGCTTACGCTGCTGGTTTGGCGTCAGCAGGTTACGTTTGCCAGCGAAGGGGTTATCCCCTTCTTTAAACTGGATACGGATCGGCGTACCCATCACGTTCAGCGAACGGCGGAAGTAGTTCATCAGGTAACGCTTGTAAGAATCGGGCAGATCCTTCACCTGGTTGCCGTGGATCACCACAATCGGCGGGTTATAGCCGCCCGCGTGCGCATATTTCAGCTTCACGCGGCGTCCGCGCACCAGCGGCGGCTGATGATCTTCCGCTGCCATGTTCATGATACGCGTCAGCATTGAGGTACCGACCCGGCGCGTTGAGCAGTCATACGCTTCGGTGATCGACTCGAACAGGTTGCCGACGCCGCTGCCGTGCAGTGCGGAGATGAAGTGAACACGCGCGAAATCGATAAAGCCCAGACGGTAATCCAGCGTCTCTTTAACTTCGTCCTTCACTTCCTGCGACAGGCCGTCCCACTTGTTGACCACAATCACCAGTGAGCGCCCACTATTCAGGATAAAGCCCAGCAGAGAGAGATCCTGGTCGGAGATACCCTGACGGGCATCGATAACCAGCAGCACGACGTTGGCATCTTCGATCGCCTGCAGCGTTTTGATTACCGAGAATTTCTCTACCGTATCGGTTACCTTGCCGCGCTTACGCACGCCGGCGGTATCGATCAGGATATATTCACGCTCATCACGCTGCATCGGGATATAGATGCTGTCGCGTGTGGTGCCCGGCATGTCGTACACCACCACGCGATCTTCGCCGAGAATACGGTTAGTAAGCGTTGACTTACCAACGTTAGGACGGCCAACGATCGCGATTTTCACCGGCAGGCCGGTCGGGTCGAAGTCATCCTCCTCCTCTTCCGCGTCCGGATCTTCGCCGCGCTCTTTCGCTTCCAGCGCCGCCCAGTAAGCCTGGTTCTCTTCCTCTTCGCTCAGCGGCTCCGCCGGCGCAGCCACGTCCATCCACGGCAGCAGCGCCGTTTCCAGCAGCGAGGTGACGCCACGACCGTGCGATGCGGCGATAGCGTGGATTTCGCCCAGGCCCAGCGCGTAAAAATCGACGACGGCGCTATCAGCGTCCAGACCGTCGGTTTTGTTCGCCACCAGGAACGTCGCTTTTTCACGCGAGCGCAGATGCCTGGCAATAGCCTGATCGGCAGGCATCAGCCCGGCGCGCGCATCCACCATAAACAGCACGACGTCCGCTTCTTCAATCGCCAGCAGCGACTGTTCAGCCATACGGGTTTCCACGCCGTCTTCGGTGCCGTCAATACCGCCGGTGTCGATGACGATAAATTCCCGCCCTTCTACCTCGGCGCGCCCGTATTTACGATCGCGCGTCAGACCTGGGAAATCTGCCACCAGCGCATCGCGGGTGCGCGTTAAACGGTTAAACAGGGTGGATTTGCCCACGTTAGGACGCCCAACCAGCGCGACCACAGGTACCATAAATAATGCCTCATTACGAAACGAAAAATCAGAAGCCTGAACAGGCAATTATAAACGGTCTCTGCCGCCCTGTTCAGGCTGAAGGCGCTAAGGATAACACGCCGTCAGAAAAACGAAACGGCCCCTGTAAGCCAGGAGCCGTTGATTAACACTGCGCTATCCGCTGGCGATTAACGGGCGATGGAGTAAACCTCGCCGTTTTTCGCCTGGATCAGCAGTTTATCGCTGGCGACCACCGGTTCGGTCTGGAAACCGGAGCCGTCCACTTTCTGCTGCGCGACAAAACGACCGTCATCGGTGTTGAGCCAGTGCAGGTAGCCTTCGCTGTCGCCGACAACGATATAGCCGTTGTAAAGCACCGGCGATGTCAGGTTGCGGTGCAGCAGATCGCTCTGGCGCCAGATGGCGACGCCGCCGTCGGCGTTAAGCGCCACGACGCGATCGTCCTGATCGATCAGATAGATACGGCCCGCGTCGACGATGAAATCTTTCACCGAACCGATTTCGCGTTTCCACAGCATCTGACCGGAACGCAGATCCAGCGCCGTCAGGTTACCGTTATAGGCCAGCGCATAGACGACGCCGTTGACGATAACCGGGGTCGTATCGACATCGCTCAGGCGGTCGATCTCGGTGGCGCCGCTCGGCTGAGAGATGCGCTGCTGCCAGATAATCTGGCCCTGATTCAGGATAACCGCGCTGACGCGGCCGTTATCGCCGCCGACGATCGCGCCGCCGAAAGCGGTGGCGGGCGCCGATTCGCCGCGCAGCGAGAGCGCAGGCATATCGAGGTTAACGGTCCATTTCACCGCGCCGCTGTTCTGATCCAGCCCCTGCAACATGCCGTTGCTGGTATGAACCAGCACTAGGCCGTCGCTGACCACCGGACGGGACAGCGCTTCGCCAGCGACTTTAGTCTGCCAGGCGACAGAGCCGTCGGCGCTGTTCAGCGCATACACCTGCGCGCGCTCGCTGCCGATATAGATATGCTCGCCCGCAGCGGTGATGCCGCCGGAAAGCAGGGCCGGGGTATTTTTCGAGAAGAATCCGTTATCGGTGGAGAGGTTAACTTTCCACTTCTCTTTGCCGTCGCTGGCGTCCAGCGCCTTCACGATGCCGAAACGATCGGCCGCGTAGACGGTGCTGTCCTGCCAGGCGGGATGCAGATTGGAGTAGAAGTCGCCAATGCCGTCGCCGACGGAGGTACTCCACACTTCCTGCGGTTCAAACTGGTTTTCCACTTTCGGCAACGGGGCCATTTTGACGACATCTTCTTCGCCGCTGAACAGCGAGCAACCGCTGAGCAAAGTGACTGAAATCAGCCCCGGCAGCAGGTATTTACGTAATTCCATGCGCTCTCTCTTGGATGGCTTAACCTAAGTTATTCATTTTCATCTGCATCATTTCTTTCAGCGCCGGTGACGCCTCGGAAGCGATCCCCTTGCTCCAGGCATCACGGGCGCCCTGCTTATCGCCCTTGCTCAGCAGCGCTTCACCGCGAATATCCGCAACGATGGCCGTCCAGCCGTCGCCTTTCACGCTATCCAGCGTTTTCAGCGCGTCGTCTACCTGCTTCTGCTGCAGCTGGATCCGCGCCAGGCGCAGATTCATCACCGCCTGCAGGTTGGCGTCACGCGTATTTTTGATGCCGTTCTGCAGCTGTCCGGCCGCTTTCGCCAGCTCGTTTTTATCGACATACTGCTTCGCCAGATCGAGCGAGGCGAGCGCGCCGTAGGTATTGCTGTTTTCATTAGCGAATTTCGCCACGGCTTCCAGCGTCTGCGGTTTGCTGGCGTCCAGCGCGGTGGTCAGCTGCTGATAATGCGCCGAGACTTCACGCGAAGAGCTGTCCTGATGTGTGCCCCAGTAACGCCAGGCGACCAGCGCGCCGATGCCCAGCACCACGCCAACCGCTAAAGCTTTGCCGTTATTGGCAAAAAAACGACGGATCGCATCCACCTGTTCGTTTTCGTTGCTGTAAACTTCCACGCAATCCTTCTCCTTTACTGTTCCTGCCCGACGGTCTTACGACAGCAGGGTCACTAACGCCGCAGCCACTTCATCCTGCGCCAGCGTTTGTTGTTCGCCGTTGCGCAGGTCTTTTACCACCACCTGCCCGGCGTTCATTTCATCTTCGCCCAGCACCAGCGCTACGCGAGCGCCCCACTTATCGGCGCGCGCGAACTGCTTCTTAAAGTTGCCGCCGCCGAAGTTGGTCATCAGCTTCAGCGACGGTGCGGCGTCACGCACTCGCTCCGCCAGCTGCATCGCGGCGGACTGTACGCCCTGGCCTGAAGCGATAACATAGACATCAACAATGCGCGACGGTTCAAAATCGGGGTTGACCGCCTGCACCAGCAGTACCAGACGCTCCATACCCATTGCGAAACCGACGCCCGGCGTCGCGCGGCCGCCCAGCTGTTCGACCAGCCCATCATAGCGGCCACCGGCGCAAACCGTGCCCTGCGCGCCCAGGCTGGTGGTCACCCATTCGAACACGGTACGGTTATAGTAATCGAGACCGCGCACCAGTCGCTGGTTAATGGTATAGGCGATGCCGACGCTATCCAGCAGCGCGCACAGCCCATCGAAATGGGCGCGCGATTCGTCATCCAGATAATCGCCCAGCGTCGGCGCGTCGTTGAGCAGCGCCTGCACATCCGGGTTTTTGCTGTCCAGCACGCGCAGCGGATTGCTGTACATGCGGCGCTTGCAGTCTTCGTCCAGCGTCTCTTTATGCTGCTCAAGGAACGCCACCAGCGCATCGCGATAGCTGGCGCGCGCCTCCAGCGAACCGATGGAGTTCAGCTCCAGCTTGACATGATCGGCGATGCCGAGCGCTTTCCACCAGCGCGCGGTCATCATAATCAGCTCGGCGTCGATATCCGGCCCCTGCAGGCCAAACACTTCCGCGCCGATCTGATGGAACTGACGGTAGCGCCCTTTCTGCGGACGCTCATAGCGGAACATTGGGCCCATATACCACAGGCGCTGCTCCTGGTTATAGAGCAGGCCATGTTCGATGCCCGCGCGCACGCAGCCCGCGGTGCCTTCCGGGCGCAGCGTCAGGCTTTCGCCGTTGCGATCGTCAAAGGTATACATCTCCTTTTCCACCACGTCGGTCACTTCGCCGATCGCGCGCTTAAACAGCGGCGTATGCTCGACGACCGGCAGGCGGATCTCGCTGTAGCCATAGCTGGACAGCACCTGTTTCAGGATCCCTTCGATACGCTGCCAGACAACGGTGTCGGCCGGCAAATAGTCGTTCATGCCGCGGATGGCCTGGATGTTCTTCGCCACGTCATTTCTCTCTTTATTCAAATTACACCAGACGCGCCGTCTGGCCGTTCCGGCGACAGTGCCGGAACCTGAACAGAAAAAAACCTGCACGGCGCGGGCCGTTCAGGTTCAGTCAGCGCGCCGCCGAAGCGACGTCGCCGTTTAATTTTCGACTTGCTGCACGTCGATACGCCGGGTTTCATCCAGCATCGCCGCTTTCGCCCGAATGCGCGCTTCCAGCTGATCGATCATATCGTCATTGTCGAGACGGTCGCGCTGGCGCACGCCATCTTCGTAAAAGCCGCTCTTTTTATTGCTGCCGGTAACGCCAAGCGTTGAGACCAGCGCTTCGCCCGGCCCATTCACCACGCAACCGATAATCGATACGTCCATCGGGGTGATGATATCTTCCAGCCGCTGCTCCAGCGCGTTTACCGTGCCGATCACGTCGAACTCCTGACGCGAGCAGGTCGGGCAGGCGATAAAGTTAATGCCGCGGGTACGGATACGCAGTGACTTGAGGATATCGAAACCGACTTTTACCTCCTCCACCGGATCGGCCGCCAGTGAAATACGCAGCGTGTCGCCAATGCCTTCGGAAAGCAGCAGGCCGAGACCGATCGCCGATTTTACTGCACCGGCACGCGCGCCGCCCGCCTCTGTGATCCCCAGATGCAGCGGCTGATCGATCTGTTTCGCCAACAGACGATAGGACTCTACTGCGAGGAAGACATCAGAGGCTTTTACGCTGACCTTGAACTGGTCGAAGTTGAGGCGATCGAGATGATCGACATGACGCATAGCGGATTCCAGCAGCGCCTGCGGCGTCGGCTCGCCATACTTTTCCTGCAGATCTTTTTCCAGCGATCCGGCGTTAACGCCGATGCGGATAGGGATATTCCTGTCGCGCGCGCACTCCACCACCTGGCGGATACGCTCGTTGTTGCCGATGTTGCCGGGGTTAATTCGCAGGCAGTCGACACCATACTCCGCCACTTTCAGCGCAATGCGGTAGTCGAAGTGAATATCAGCCACCAGCGGCACATTCACCTGCTGTTTGATCAACCTGAACGCTTCAGCGGCGTCCATGGTGGGCACCGAGACGCGAACGATATCCACGCCCACGCGCTCCAGCGCTTTGATCTGTCTAACGGTCGCTTCCACATCCGTGGTGCGTGTATTGGTCATGGATTGCACGGCGATAGGCGCGCCGTCACCCACTGGCACCTTGCCGACGTAAATACGCGTTGATTTGCGACGGATAATGGGTGCTTCGTTATGCATGTTGTTTCTCCATAATTGCCGCGAAGCAGCGCAAAGGGATTACTGAGCCCCAAGCGTCAGGCGAGCAACCTGGTTGGTACGAATAAAACGACTTAAATCAACAGGCTGTCCCTGATAATGAACCTGCACAGCCGCCGGTGCGCCGATTTTCAGGCGGTAAGGCGCCGTACCGGAAAGGCTGAGTTTACCACCACTGCGCTGCATTCCGCTGAACAGTTTTTTTCCTGCCGCATCGGTGACTTCCAGCCAGCAGTCAGCATTAAAATCGAGGACCACGGCGTTAGCGTCGGCAGAAGGGCCGCTGACGCTGGCGCTGCCGGTCGGCAGCGGCGCGGCGTTATTTCCGCTGGCCGGCGGCGCGGCATTTACCGGTGCCTGGCTTGGGGAAACGACCGCGTTGCCGTCAACGTTGCCGGCGGCGGCCATCGGCGCTGTCGCCGGGGCCGCGTTATTCGGCGCCGGGGCGCTGGCGCCGGGCGCGGCGGTGTTGGCTGCCACGCTGCTGGTGTTATTGGCGCTGTCGTTGGTTAAGGGTACGCTGGTACCGTCAGCGGGCGCCGGCTGGGCCTGGGCGCTGCTGTCGTCGCTGCCGTTATCGGTTAACGGTATCGACTGGCTGCTCTCTTCGCCGGAACCGCTCTGATCGGAGAGCGACACCAGATCGTCCTGCGCCGCCTTATGGTTTTGCCACCACCAGGCGCCGGTCAGGCCGACCACGACGAACACCACCAGCCAGGTGAAAATCATCAGCCAGCCGTCGCGTTTTTTACGACGCTTGCCCAGCGAGAAGCTCTGCATCGGCTCGACTTTTGCCGCGCGTACCGGCGCCTGCTTCGCCATCATCGGCAGCAGTTCCTCTTCCGGCACATGCACCAGGCGGGCGTAAGAGCGGATATAGCCGCGTAAAAAGGTTGAAGCCAAATCGGCCGGTGATTTGTCCTCTTCTATGTCTCGCACGGTTGAAAGTTTCAGGCACAAGCGCTCAGCGACATTTTGCTGCGTCAGCCCCATCTGCTCACGGGCGGCACGCAGGCGGGCGCCTGTGGAATTTGCTGCTGTTGTATCTTGAGTGGCTTCAGTATTCATTAGCTAGAAAATGCTGGTACTGTATCGATTGTGGAAAATTTTGCGCCAGTTGCCGACCGTAATCTGCGTGATCTACGGTCCGCTGTTCCAGCGCAGCGAAACGAATCTCCAACCACAGGCTCTCTGCTGTCGCAGGAACGCTGTGATGATATACCTCTAACAAAAGCCGCGTTGGTTCAGGCTCCTGCTGTTCAAGATGTCTTTCAGCTTCGGCCAGTAGCGCGTCCGCTTTTTGCCGGTCAGCCTGTAGCGCGCTCAACAGCGCCCGCCGCGCGGAGGCATATTCGCCCTGCCGCAGATAACAGTAGCCGGCGCGTTCCTGGCTATCAGCGCTTGCGGCGAAAGCTTTCGATGCCGCAGCGCGAGTAAATTGTTGATGCGCCGCATCATACTGCCCTAATCCGCAAAGAAACGCACCGTAATTGTTAAGCGCATAACTATTTTGGGGCGCGGATTTCAGCGCCGCCTGATAATAGTGCCGCGCCGTTGCGCTGTCGCCTTCCTGCTCATGCAGACGCGCCATTGCCAGCAGAACGCGATAATCGCCAGGCGCATCCTGCAGCGCGCGCTGCAGATTACGCCGCGCCGCCAGCCTGTCGCCCTGGGAGAGATAGATAAGCCCTAACTGCAGGCGGATCTGCCCGCTCCCTTCCGCCTGACGCGAGCCGTTACAGCCCGCCAGCACCAGCGCGACCGCCAGCATCAGGCATCGTAATCCTTTACGCATGCTGCCTCCGTATGTCATGAGTCTGGTATGTTACGCCAAACTCAGCAAGGCAGGCAGCCTGTTACGCCCGAAAAAAGGTTTTCTTGCCCGGTTTCAGAGCGCTTTCACAGATATTTGTTCACCGGCCATTTTTTTGCGCAACGTACGCTTGGTGCGGTCAATCACGTCGCCGGCCAGCTGACCGCAGGCGGCGTCGATATCATCGCCGCGCGTTTTACGCACGATGGTGGTAAAGCCATAGCTCATCAGCACTTTAGAGAAGCGATCGACGCGACTGTTGGAGCTGCGGCCGTAAGGGGCGCCCGGGAAGGGGTTCCACGGAATCAGGTTGATTTTGCACGGCGTATCTTTCAGCAGTTCAGCCAGCTGATGCGCATCGTCGGTGCTGTCGTTGATATGATCCAGCATCACATATTCAATCGTCACGCGGCCCTGATTGGCATTGGATTTTTCCAGGTAGCGGCGCACCGAATCCAGGAACGTGGCGATATTGTACTTTTTATTGATCGGTACAATTTCGTCGCGGATGGTGTCGTTCGGCGCATGCAGAGAGATCGCCAGCGCGACGTCGATCATATCGCCCAGCTTGTCCAGCGCCGGCACCACGCCTGAGGTCGACAGGGTTACGCGACGTTTGGAGAGGCCGAAGCCGAAGTCGTCCAGCATGATTTCCATCGCCGGTACGACGTTATTCAGGTTGAGCAGCGGTTCGCCCATGCCCATCATCACCACGTTGGTGATAGGACGTTGACCGGTCACCTTGGCGGCGCCGATGATTTTCGCCGCGCGCCACACCTGGCCGATAATTTCGGACACGCGCAGGTTGCGGTTAAAGCCCTGCTGCGCGGTAGAGCAGAATTTACACTCAAGGGCACAGCCGACCTGTGAAGAAACGCACAGCGTGGCGCGATCGTCTTCAGGGATATATACCGTTTCAACCAGCTGATCGCCGACGCGGATCGCCCATTTAATGGTGCCATCTGCGGAGCGTTTCTCTTCCGCCACTTCCGGCGCGCGGATTTCGGTTAACTGCTTGAGTTTATTGCGCAGCACCTTGTTAATGTCGGTCATATCATCGAAATCATCACTGCAGTAGTGATAGATCCATTTCATTACCTGATCGGCGCGGAAAGGCTTTTCACCCAGTGAAATAAAGAACTCGCGCATCTGCTGACGGTTCAGATCGAGCAGATTGATTTTTTCACTTTTCGGGGAGACAACAGCGGGAGATGCGGACGACGGCGTCACAATGTGTTCGGACATAATGTTCTCTGGCCTCGTTATTACACGTTATGGCCCTGGTTAGGGATAGAAAAAGAAGCGCCCTCGCTGAGTAAACTCATGAGGGCGCATTATTGTACAAATAACTGTAGCGCGATGCTATTGCGTGACCGGCTAAGGTGACAATTAATTTGTAACTGTCATTGTGCGGTCAGGCGAACCCGTGATTAACGGGTACGCGGGCAGATTTCGTTTTCGCCGAAGAAAAACGCGATTTCACGCGCGGCAGACTCCTGGGAGTCGGAACCGTGAGTGGCGTTCTCGGTGAAGCTGTCGGCGTAGTCAGCACGCAGCGTGCCAGCCAGCGCGTTAGCCGGGTTGGTCGCGCCCATCAGATCGCGGTGACGCTGAACGGCGTTTTCGCCTTCCAGTACGGAAACAACGATCGGACCGGAGGTCATGAATTCAACCAGACCGTCGAAGAAAGGTTTGCCTTTATGCTCAGCATAGAAGCCTTCAGCCTGCTCTTTGGTCAGGTGCAGCATTTTTGCAGCAACGATTTTGAAGCCAGCAGCTTCGAAACGGTTATAAATGGCGCCAATTACGTTTTTTGCCACCGCGTTCGGTTTTACGATGGAAAAGGTACGTTCTACTGTCATGTTGACCTCTGTCTTAACTTCCAGGTTAAGCCGGTTGTGAATTTAATGATACCGGCCTGTGAAAACGGCGCCGATTATAGGGGCGCAGAGCCGGCTTGCCTATCTAAGATTCAGCTATTTGTTGAAAAAGTATGATCCTTCTCGCGTAGCTGCTTCATTAATGCGCATTCCAACCCTACCCTGGTTTACTCCACGGTAAAAGAGGCCGCCGCCACCTGACCGGCGCCATCCAGCACGCTGAGCTGATAGCGGCCGGGGCGCGTAAACACCAGCCGCTGCGAAAGGCTGCCGTCGGCGGCGCTCAGCACCTCGCCGTTGAGAAACCACCACCGCCCTTCCCCTTCCCCGCCCTGCACCGCGACGCTAAGCGATAATTCAGATTTTCCCGGCAAGCGGTGCAGAATTTGGCCGTCGCGCACGCCGGTCAGCAGCAATGGCAGCGCGCTGCTATCCGTTGCCGGCGGACAACTGGCCGATACCGGGGGCAGCCGCTGCGCGCGCCGCTCGCCGGGTTGCAGCCATGGTTCCAGCGGCACCGGCCACAGAAGCATCCGCTGCGATCGGGCGCCGCTGCAGTCCGCCGCCACCCGCTCTCCTTGCGCATTGAGCCACAGGCTTTGTCGCAGACCGAACGGCCCCTCCTGCCCGTCGGCAAGCAGCGTGGGCGGCGCGGTATCATTTAGCACCCAGCTCTGACGCCGCTGGCGGCAGCTGTCGTCGCCTGCAGGCAGCGGCTGCCCGCCGGGCCAGCACAGGGTTTGCGCGCTGACGCTCGCCGGCCGTGGATCGGCAGGCAGAATGCGCCCGCGCAGCTGCGGCGACGCCATCAGCAGATGGTGCAGTTGGTTAAGCACCGGGACGGCGCTTGCCACGCCATATTGGCCGGCGACCGGCGTGCCGTCGGGACGTCCGACCCATACGCCGATCAAATAGCGCGCGTTGATGCCGATAGCCCAGGCGTCGCGGTAGCCATAGCTGGTCCCGGTTTTCCAGGCCAGCGGCGCGACCGCGGGCAGCGCATCGTCAGGCTGCGGCAGCGCCTCGCCGGCCAGAATGCGGCGCACTATCCAGGCGGCACCGGGCGACAGCAGCGGCCGCTCGACCAGCGGATCCTGCGCCAGCAGGCGCAGACGCGCCGCCTGCCCGTGGCGGGCGAAGGCGCTGTAAGCCGCCACAATCTCATCCATACGTGCGCCGGTGCCGCCAAGGATCAGCGACAGATTAGGCTCCGCCCCGGCGGGAAAGCGCAGGGTTAAACCGATATTGCGTAGCGCCGCGGTCATCCGTTTCGGGCCATACGCCTCCAGCAGCTGCACCGCCGGCAGATTCAGCGAGCGCACCAGCGCCTCGCTGGCGCTGACCGGACCATGGAAACCGCTGTCGAAGTTGCCGGGGCGATAATCGCCAAAACGGCGCGGCACATCCTGCAGCAGCGATTCGCCGGCGATCAGGCCGTCATCCAGCGCCAGCCCGTAGAGAAAGGGTTTCAGTACCGATCCGGGGGATCGCACGCTGCTGACCATATCAACATGACCAAAGCGGCTGTCATCGTCCAGATCGACCGATCCCATCCAGGCGCGCACTTGCATCGTTGTATGATCGACCACCAGCACCGCCATAGAGGTGCGCGGCGGCAAGGATCCTTTCCAGCCCTGCGCCAGCGCCTCGATCTGACGCTGCAGCGAAGCGTTGATGGTGGTGGTGATTTTGGCCTGCCCGGAGAGCGACAGCGCGCGGCGCGCCAACAGCGGTGCCAACTGCGGCATCTGACGCGGCGCCAGCCATACCGGCTCCTGCATAATTTCTTCAACGGCAGATCGCGGCCAGACGTTATAGGTCGCCAGCCGCAGCAGCACCTTGTCGCGCGCGGCGCGCGCGCGTTCAGGCCAGCGGTCCGGCCGCAGGCGGCTCGGAGCCTGCGGCAGTACCGCCAGCAGCGCCGCTTCGCCGCGCGTCAGCGTTGAGGGCGGCTTGCCCAGCCAGCTCCAGCTGGCCGCGCCAATCCCCTCCAGCGTGCCGCCAAAAGGCGCGCGATTCAGATAGAGAGTCAGAATCTCACGTTTTGAGAGATGCCATTCCAGCTGCAACGCCCGCCAGGCCTGATGCAGCTTGCCGCTCAATGTACGCGGCTGCGGATCGATCAGGCGCGCCACCTGCATGGTGATGGTGCTGCCGCCAGAGACAATCCCACCGCCGCGCAGATCCTGCCAGGCGGCGCGCAGGATCGCCAGCGGGTTGATGCCCGGGTGATGCCAGAACCAGCGATCTTCATAGGTCAGCAGCGCCTGCAGATACCAGGGAGAAACCTCTTCCGGCGTGACCGGATAACGCCAGATGCCGTTTTTATCGGCGAAGCGCCACAGTGGCGTGCCATCTTCTGCCACGACCACGCGCGCGGGCGCTACCTGCCGCAGCGGCAGAGGAAAAAGACGATCCGCCAGCCACAGCAGGGCCGCCAGCAGGCACAGGCTGAGCAGAATGATTTTTAGGGTGCGTAGAACCGCTTTCATAAAAAACAGCGCCCGGCATGTTAGCCGGGCGCCCTTTTAGCGGACCGTCAGGCGTGCCGGCGTTGCGCCGGTCGCACGCCACTGCGGCACATACATCGATTCCACCTGCGGCGCCGGAACCTGGTAGCTGCCCGGCGTAACCGCGCGCGCCAGATAGAGCAGCTCTACCGGCCGGTAGCCGTCAACATCAATAGCAGCGACGAAGCGATCGTCCCGGAACTCCAGATGCTTAATGCTGGCTTGCTGCATATCACTCATCAACTCCTGCACGTTGGCGGCGCTTTCGCCGAGGCTGGCGCTGCTACTGGCAAGGTTCTGGTTTTCCAGTTCCAGCCCGGCGGGCAGCAGGTCAGTGACCAGCGCATCCGGCACGCGATCGTTCGCCGAGACGGTCAGATGCACCAGCAGCAGCTGCCCGCTCTCCAGTGAGGCCAGCGACAGCGGCTTACCGTTGAGATCGAGATATTCGCGACGCACGGCAAGGTTCTGGCTGACGACGCCCGGCGGCGTTTGCGCATAGCCAACGACATCCAGCCGACCGTAGAGCGGCGATTCGCTTTGGCTGGCGACCGCCACTCCGGCAGCCAGCTGCGTTGCGCTGAGCGGCAGAATGCGGGTCGGGTTGTTGCCCGGCGACAGCGCCTGCCCGTTAAGGCTGGCCTGCCACGTTGCCCCTTCGTCCTGCTCCAGCGCGCGTCCGGCGAGGAACAGTGCGTTATTCTCCTGCGTTGACAGCCACTGCTTCGCGTTCAGCTGCTGTGCCAGGGTGATGATGAGCTGATCCTGCGCCTTCGGCAGCAGCTGATACTCACGCAGCAGCGTCAGGATCTGCGCGCTGTCGCGCAGTGGGCTGCCGTAATCTTCCAGCCAGTAGAGGCGCGCTGGACGCGTGCTGTTCACACCCTGATTCAGCAGCGCGTTGGCGCGCGGCGCATCGCCCATCAGCTTCATCGCCACGCCCAGCTGCACCAGCGCCAGCCCTGATTTCGCCTGCGCCCGCTGCTCATAGAGCGCGCGCAGCGCGCCCAACGGCGCTTTCTGCTGGCGGGCCAGCACCAGCGCGGCATAGGCCTGCGCGTTGAAACGGGTCGCGGCGGCGTCGTTGCTGTAATAGACCTCAACCTGAGTACCATCCTGCAGATAGCGCAGCAGGCGTTCATTGCCTTTCGCCAGCATCGTTTTATCAACGCTATAGCCCTGCTCAACCGCGCGGGTCAGGAAATCCATCGCATAGGCGGTCAGCCAGAACTCTTCGGCGCTCTCCTTGCTCCAGAGACCGAATCCGCCGTTATAGCGCTGCATCTGGCCGATGCGGTCAATGCCGGTATCGATCGCCGCGCGACGTTCCGCGTCGCTGCCGCTCTTAATGCCCAGCGCCGCCAGTTCGGCATGGTTGGTATAGAGCGACGGCCACAGACCGCTGATGGTCTGCTCAAGGCAGCCGTAGGGGTAGGCATAGAGTTCGCTGATGTAGCGCGCAATATTCAACGGCGGACGGCCGCTAAGCGCCAGTTGCCCCTGCACTGTCTCCGGTGCCAGGCCGCTTAAGGCGTCAGCCGGCAGCTGCCACGGCATATCGGCATGAACCACGCTATTGAAGCTGCGGGTTTCCGCCGGCCAGGCGGGCCGCACGCCAATCGTCCAGTGCCCTTTACTCAGCGGCAAGGTTTCGCCCGGCACTTCCAGCCCGCTAATCACGGCGTCTATGGCGCCTTCGCCATAGCCCATTGCGGCGCTGACCGGAATAAACAGCGTTGTGCGCTGGCCCGGGCGCAGCCTGAGCTGGCGCGACGCGCTATCCGCCAGTTGCACCAACCCGCTGGCCTGCAGATTCACCATCAGCGTTTGCGGATAGTCGGTCAGGTTAGTGACATCCAGCGCCAGGCGGCTACTGTCGCCGCCGGCAAGGAAACGCGGCATCGCCAGCTGTGTAATCAGCGGCGCGGCAACCACGACGTTGCTTTCACTCTGGCCGAAACGATCGTCGCTCCAGGCCTGAGCCATCAGGCGCATCTCGCCGTTGAATTCCGGGATCGGCAGCGTAATGGTGCCCTCGCCGTTAGCATCGAGCGTAACCGGCTGCAGCTGAGTGGCCAAAATATTGACATGGTTAACCGGCGGCTTGCCGCCGCGCGCCAGCGGATCGCCTTCATCGCCGTCGCCGCCGAAGCGTAAGGCGGCCAGCCTGCCCTGCCCTTCGATCAGCTGCCCGTAGACATCATATTGATCGGCGTTATAACGCTTGCGGCCGAAAAAGGCAGCATAGGGATCGGGCGTTTTATAGTCGGTGATATTCAGCACGCCGCTGTCCACCACCGAGAGCAGCACCTGCACCTGTTTCGGCAACGTCTCGCCTGCGGCGGCTTTGACTTTAACCGTCAGGTTCTGATTTGGACGAATTTTTTGCGGCGCCGTCAGCGTCAGGTTCAGGCGGCGCGCCTCGTCCTGCATCGGCAGATGCAGGATGCCCACCGCCCGTTTCGGCGTGGTCCCCTGCGCTTTGTCGCCGGGGCGGATCACCAGCGCACTGAAGTAAAGATCGTGACGACGCCACGCTTTATCAATCGGCACCTCAACATCCACGCCTCCGGCAGGCACATCGACCGTTTGCCACCAGAGCGGGCCGTTGCTCGACTCCACCATCAGATAGCCTTTGCCGGCGGCAGGCGCTTCTATATGTACCTGCGCCCTTACGCCCGGCTGATAGTTAGCTTTGTCCAGCTTCAGCTTGACCTGATCGGGCCGTACGGCGCCGGTGCCGTCGGTATTATCCTGCCAGCTGTAGCCCGCCCAGAAGCGCACGCTGCTGCGGGCGGTTTCATCAGGCGCTGCCACTTCGATGCGATAGGGACCCCACTCCACCGGGAAAGCGACCTTCACTTCTCCCTGGTCCGAGAGCGTCAGCCGGCGCGTCTCTTCGACCAGATCTTTTTGATCGTAACGCGACTGCCAGCCCTCGCCTTCGGCAAAGCTCCAGTAGTAGTCGCGGCGCTCGCGAATCAGCCGTACCTCGACCTGCTTGCCGGCGACTTTTTCTCCGCGCGCGTTAGCCAGCACGATGCTGAATTCCGCGCTGCCGTTTTCATCCACCACCGGCTGCGCGGTGGAGGTATCGTTACGGTAGTCATAGACCTCTTTGCTGCTGAACAGCGGACGAATGCCCGGCAGGACGTCAGCAGGCCAGATCGCCTGGCTGACGCGACGCGTCACCGGACGGCCACCGCTCTCCAGCAGGCTCGCCTGCAGAATCAACTGCGCAGGGGAATGCATTTCCTGCCAGGATGAGGGCGCGGCGACGGCGGTTTCTCCCTGCGGATCCAGCGTCAGATCGATCTCATCCAGATTACGCTTAAGCCCCTCTTCGACGATATCGCCGAACTGATAGCCCGGCAGTGATTTCACCGCCTCACGATCGGGACGCAAGAACAGCTGCCCCTGCAGACGATTGCCCGCCGCAGGCGCGCCGTAGAGGTAGCGCCCATTAACACGGAAAGTAATGTCGCTATCCGGCGCGACCGGATCGGCGCTGGCCGACAGGCTGAGCGCCATCCGCTCCGGCATAAAATCTTCCACGCTGAACGGCCACTGCCGCGGACGGCCATCGCCCGCGTCGACGCGCAGCATCCAGCGGCCGGTCGGCGCGCTCTGTGGCAGCGAATAACGCAGCTGCCACAGGCCATGTTCCGGCTGCCAGACCTGTGTGCGCGCCACATCGCCGTCCGGTTTGACGATCTCCAGTTTGACCGGCTGCGGCGGCAGCGGTTTGCCGTCGGCGTCGCGCATCAGCGCATTGGCGATCAGCGTCTCGCCGGGACGATAGAGATCGCGCGGGCCGAAGATAAACAGCTGTTTGTCGTAACCTTCAGGGCCGGCGACGGCGAATTCCGCCAGATCAAGCGCCGGACGGCTAAGATCGAGTAGCGAAGTTTGATCGTTTTTCGTCGCCAGGATCAGCTTCGCCTTCGCCTGCCAGGGCAGCGTAACGTGCCCCTGGTCGTCGGTCGTGGCCTGCTTCAGGGTCTGTCCTTTTTCATCCAGCATGGTCAGCGTGACGCCCTCCAGCGGCGCGCCATCTTCCAGCCGCTGGCTGAAGAGATCGACCTGCTGCGGGAACTGGTGCAGCGAAAGGCCGATGTCGCTGAGCGTAAACAGGGTAGCCGCATTGCTGTAGCTGTAGCTGCCCGCCTGCTTCATCACCGCCAGATAGACGCCGGGCTGCGCCAGCGGCTTAATATCGCCGAGCGGCAGCTGCAGCTGTTCACGTGTGTTACGTGCCGGGTTAAGATCAAAGCGGCCGGTATAAACCAGATCCGCCTTCTGCAGCAGCGACTCAGACTGCCAGGTCTGCAGGCTGTTGCCATACTGCCAGTCGGCGATAAAGGAAGGGAGCGAGGCGGTTTTGATACGGAAAAAGTCGACGTCCACCTGGCTGACGTTAAGCGCCATCACCGGCAGCCCTTTGGCGATGCGCGTCGGCAGCAGCGAGCCACGACTGGCGAAGCCGACCATCGGCTGAATGTCGCGGGTGGTCAGGGTCTGCTCCGCCGTTTGCGCCAGCGTAGCGCCGTTTGCCGCCTTCAGCCCACTATCGATGCGCACTTTAAGCTGGCGTGCCGGCTCCAGATGGCGGAAGCGCAGCTCTTTGCGGTTGGGCGAAAGCTCCCAGCCGCCTTCAACCGCACCGCTTTTGCTGTCGGTCAGGTGAGCATATTGGCTAACGTTCTGCTGATCGTCCAGCGAGACGGAAAAGGTGACCACCAGCGTGCCGGCGCCGTCGAGCTGCACTTCAGAGATATCGATAACCTGCAGCGGCTTGCCCTGTTCCCGCGCCAGCTGCGCGGCGCGCTGTTCGGCGCTTATCGCCGGCGCGGCCTGCGCCGGCGCCGACTTGCTGGCCGCGGCGGTGGACGGCGTGGCTTTATTATCATCATCACAGCCGCTCAGCAGCAGCGACAGCAGCAGCGCTGCGCCTGCTCTATACCTTAACCCTGACATATTTTCTCCATGGCGAAAGTGCCCTGTAAAACAGGGCGCCATTATCACCTGAAAGTAAAAAAAATTTAACAGCCCGCGTCATATTTCACCGGCTGACGTTATCGCGCCGGGAGGCAAGGATGACAAGCGCTTATCGCCGCGGCGGCTTTTAATTGCGGCCGGTGCCGCAAACCCGCTGTAAAAATGCGCCTGCCTGCGGCGCTTTATGCGGCCTGTTTTCCGAATCTATAATCCGGCTCGCAGCCTTACGGATTGGGTCTTGAGATAGGCCGCGAGATCGTCGACACTCATTGCACATCAATGGATATTGAGGTTGTTATGACATCCGCTCTCTTTGTAACCGCACAGTGGTTAGCCGAACATCAGAACGATGCCGACTTGCAAATTATTGACGCGCGCATGGCGCCGGCCGGCCAGGAGCATCTGCGCGATATGCGCGCCGAATACCGCGCCGGGCATCTGCCTAACGCGCCCTTTTTCGATATCGAGCAGCTTTCCGATCGCCATAGCCCCTATCCGCATATGATGCCGCGCGCCGAATCCTTCGCCGTGGCGATGCGCGAGCTGGGCGTCGACAGCAGTAAGCATCTGGTGGTGTATGACGAGGGCAATCTCTTTTCCGCGCCGCGCGCCTGGTGGATGCTGCGCGCGTTCGGCGTTGAGCGCGTTTCGCTACTGGCCGGCGGGCTGGCGGGCTGGAAACAGGCGGGCTATGCGCTGCAAACCGGCGACGTGGCGCTGCCGGAGGCAGAGTTTGAGGCGCGCTACGACGCAAGCCTGGTGAAAAGCGTGACCGACGTGCTGCTGATCAGCCATGAAGGCACAGCGCAGCTGATCGATGCGCGTCCGGCCAACCGCTTTAACGGCGAAGTTGACGAGCCGCGTCCAGGCCTGCGCCGCGGCCACATTCCCGGCAGCCTGAACGTGCCGTGGGGCGAGCTGGTGGTTGACGGGCAACTGAAGCCGGAAGCGGAGCTGCGCGACATTTTTCAGCGCCACGGCGTCGATTTAACCCGACCGGTGGTCGCCAGCTGCGGCTCCGGCGTGACGGCGGTGGTCGCTATTCTGGCGCTGACAGCGCTTGGTATCAAAGGGGTAAAACTCTACGACGGCTCCTGGAGCGAATGGGGCAGCCGCGACGATCTGCCACTGGCGAAAAACGTCTGAGACATCGGCCATCGGGCACTTAGGCACAGTGCCTGCTATCCCCCTGTCGCCACAGGTAAAAAGGGACGGCCTCGCCGTCCCTTATTCTTCAGGTGCTGCCGCCCCTGCCTGCCCTGCGCATTAACGCCGGCGCGTTGCGGGTTTTCTCAGGTGCTGCCGCCCCTGCTTACTCTCAAGTACTGCGTGCCTGCCTGCCGTTGCCGCGCCTGCGCGTCAGATAATGCGCTGACCGCCTTTGAACTCGCGCAGGAAGCTGCCCCAGCGGCGCTCATAGAAGGGCGTGATGTGCGCGGTGAAGAAGTGGCTGATGCCCTGCTCGCCATCGACCACCTCGCAAATATCTACCGGCTCATCTTCCAGCAGCGTATCCGTCGCCACCGCACCGGCAGCGCGGATAATGTTATCAATATCGTCGTCAGCTTCGATGCCGATCAGCAGATTAGGCCGATCGTCCGCCTGCTCTTTAATATGGGCGACGAATGCCCGACGCACCTGCTTATGCTTGCTGAACAGCTGCGTCAGCGAATCGATCACCTGCGCCGGCGGCTCGGCAATTTCCGACAGCAGCAGCGGCGCGCCGCCTTCCAGGATCGTCTGCTCGCTCAGGGCGTCGCCCTCTTCGCCGAGCAGATGCGCGATCTCACGGGCGGAGAACTCTTTTCCCGCCGGCAGCTTCGGATTAAGAAACAGCGTTTCGCCGAGCGTCATTTCGAACAGCGTGCGCACCGGCAGCATCACGTAAGACTGCTCGCCTGCGGTCGCTTCGGCCATCGCTGACTCTGAGGTAAAAAAGGGAATAACGCTGGTGCCGTCCTCTTTTTCCCAGTGCTGCAGATCGACCGGCGTGCTGGCATCCAGCTGTTCGCCGGTGCTGGTGCCGGGCACCCACACGCTGGCTTCCATCAGCAGCGTAAAAAATTCAGGCCGATGCGCCGGCTCGGTGGCTGCCAGCTGCAGCACCTCTTCCAGACGTTGGTTAGGGGTATTTTCAGTGTGATTCATGCTCTTTCCGCTTTTTGATCGGGGCCGGTTTGCCGCCGGCCCCGGACGCTTATTTCAGCAGCAGGTTAGCGATAGTGCGCACGCCAAGCCCGGTCGCGCCTGCAGACCACTGCTCAACCGCACCTTTGCGATAGGTTGCCGAGCAGTCGATATGCAGCCAGCCCTGCTGATAGTTGCTGACGAAATGCGACAGAAACGCGGCAGCGGTGCTGGCACCGGCGGTATGCGCCGCGCCGGCGATGTTATTAAGATCGGCGAAGTTCGACGTCAGATGGTTGCGGTGGAACTCCGCCAGCGGCAGGCGCCAGAAGGCTTCATTCTCGCTTTCCGCGCTGTTTAACAGCTGCTGCGCCAGCGCATCGTCAAAGGTAAACAGCGCATGATAGTCGTTGCCCAGCGCGGTCTTGGCGGCGCCGGTCAGGGTTGCGGCGTCAATCAGCAGCTGCGGCTGCTGCTGGCTGGCATCAATCAGGCCGTCGGCCAGTACCAGTCGCCCTTCTGCATCGGTGTTCATCACCTCAACAGTTTTGCCGTTGCGATAGCGAATAATATCGCCAAGGCGGAACGCGTTACCGCTCACCATGTTGTCGGCGCAGCAGAGATAAAGTTTCACACGCTTGTTAAGCCCGCGCGCGATGGCCAGACCCAGCGCGCCGGTAACGGTGGCGGCGCCGCCCATATCCGATTTCATCGAATCCATAAAGGCGCTCGGCTTCAGGCTGTAGCCGCCGGTATCGAAAGTGATGCCTTTACCTACCAGGCAGGCGTAGACCGGCGTGTTTTCGTCGCCGCCGGGGTTATAGTCCAGCGCCAACAGCACCGGGCCGCGGGTCGAACCGCGGCCGACGGTATGCAATCCCATATAGTTCTGTTCACGCAGGTCATCGCCCTTGGTGATGCGGTAGCTGACTGCATCGCCGGCATATTTCGCGATCAGATCCACCGCGCGACGCGCCAGCTGCTCCGGCCCCAGCTCTTCCGCCGGCTGGTTAATGATGTCGCGCACCCAGTCGATAATGCTAAGGCGACGTTCCAGCTCAGCGCGTTGATCGTCACCGAGCGGCGCCCAGTCAACACTGCGCTCGCCTTTCGGCCCGCGGTAGCCCTGCCAGAAGGCCCAGCTTTTTTCCAGATCCCAGCCATCGCCGCTGAGAACAACATGGCGGATGCCCTGCCCGTCGATTTTGCGCGCCGCGCGCTGAATGGTGGTCAGCGCGTCGCCGACGGTCAGGTGAATGGTCATGCCTTCACCGCTGCTGCTGAGGATCGCTTTTTCGCCCCAGCGCGCGTCGGCTGCCGTGGTCGACAGCGCGATATTCATCTTTTCAGTTGCCATTAACGTGGTCCCTTTTCTTTATCTGAAACGGAGATACTGAGAGATTATTCAAACTCATCCAGCCAGACCAGCAGTATCGCTTCCAGAATCTTTTCGCTGGAGGCGTCTGGCTGGTCATCGAACTCTTCAAGCTGACAGATCCAGCGGTGCATGTCAGTAAAACGCACCGTTTTTGGATCGGTATCCGGATAAGCATCATACAAAGCTTCGCCGATTTCACGGCTGTCGGTCCATTTCAGTCCCATGATCTTTCCTCAGACAAAAACGGGCCGGCTGAAGAGCCGACCCGCTTTTTAACGATTAATGTTCGCGCGCGTGGTTGATGGTGTAGCGTGGAATTTCCACCACCAGGTCTTCGTCGGTTACCCGCGCCTGGCAGCTGAGGCGGCTTTCCGGCTCCAGTCCCCAGGCTTTATCCAGCATGTCGTCTTCGTCTTCGCTGCTTTCCGGCAGCGAGTCGAAGCCTTCGCGCACGATGCAGTGGCAGGTGGTGCAGGCGCATGATTTTTCGCAGGCATGCTCCAGATCGATGCCGTTGCGCAGGGCGACGTCAAGGATGGTTTCGCCCTGTGCGGCGTCGAACACGCCGCCTTCCGGCAGCAGATCCTGATGGGGCAAAAAAACAATTTTAGGCATTGATCAAACCTCATCCACAGAATGCCCGGCCAGCGCGCGACGGACAGAATTGTCCATACGACGGGCGGCAAAATCCTGGGTTACTTTATTGAGTTGTTTTACCGCCGCGCTGATGGTGTCAGCCTCATCGCCGCGAATCGCTTCCTGCAGCTGACGCTGCGCCTGTTGAATCGCGTGCCGTTCTGCCTCGCTCAGCAGCGCGGCGTCTTCCGCCAGCGCGCCTTCGAGGCTTTCCAGCACCCGCAGGCCTTCTACTTTCTGTTCCGCCAGCTTGCGCGCCGCAACATCCTGCTGCGCCCAGACCATCGAATCGGTGATCATGCTGGCGATTTCATTTTCCGTCAGTCCGTAGGAGGGCTTCACCTGAATAGAGGCTTCGACGCCGGTGGATTTCTCCATCGCCGTGACGCTCAGCAGGCCGTCGGCATCCACCTGGAAGGTGACGCGAATGTGCGCCCCGCCCGCCGGCAGCGCCGGCAGACCGCGCAGCGTAAAGCGCGCCAGCGAACGACAGTCGGAAACCAGCTCGCGCTCGCCCTGCAGCACATGAATGCTCATCGCCGTCTGGCCATCTTTGAAGGTGGTGAACTCCTGCGCGCGCGCCACCGGGATGGTGGTGTTGCGCGGGATCACTTTCTCCACCAGGCCACCCATGGTCTCCAGCCCTAACGAGAGCGGAATGACGTCCAGCAGTAGCATCTCGCTGTCCGGCTTGTTGCCGACCAGAATGTCCGCCTGGATCGCCGCGCCGATGGCAACCACCTTATCGGGATCGATAGTGGTGAGCGGCTGGCGGCCAAAGAATTCGCCTACCTTTTCACGCACCAGCGGCACGCGGGTAGAGCCGCCGACCATCACCACTTCCAGCACCTCTTCCGGCATGACGCCGGCATCTTTCAGCGCGCGCCGGCACGCCATCAGCGTGCGCTTCACCAGTCCGGCGATCAGCGCGTTGAAATCATCGCGCGTTACCACGCCCTGCCAGTCGCCCAGCGTAACCGGCACTGTGTCGCTATCGCTGAGGGCGATTTTTACCGCGATGGCGCTGTCCAGCAGCTGACGCTGCATGCCGTGATCGCCGCGATCGTGCAGGCCCGCCTGCTCGCGCAGCCAGTCGGCCAGCAGGTGATCGAAATCATCGCCGCCCAGCGCCGAATCGCCACCGGTCGCCAGTACTTCAAAGACGCCGCGGCTCAGGCGCAGCACAGAAATATCAAAGGTGCCACCGCCCAGGTCGTAGACCGCGATCACCCCTTCCTGACCGGAGTCGAGGCCATAAGCGATCGCCGCCGCCGTCGGCTCGTTAAGCAAGCGCAGCACATGCAGGCCCGCCAGCCGCGCGGCGTCGCGCGTGCCCTGACGCTGTGCATCGTCAAAATAGGCGGGCACGGTGATCACCACGCCGTCCAGCTCGCCCTGCAGGCTTGCGCGCGCGCGCGCCGCCAGCGCCTGCAGAATATCACTGGAAACGCGCACCGGATTCAGCATGCCAGCGGCGGTCTGGATCAGCGGCAGGCCGTTTTCGCTCGGCTGAAGCTGATAAGGGAGGTGGGGATAACGCTGTTGAATGTCTGCCAGCGAGCGGCCCATCAGACGTTTGACCGAGCTGATAGTGTTAACCGGATCGGTCGCCGCCTGGCGGCGCGCGTCCCATCCCACCAGGCTTTGCTGCGCCTGATACTGCACCACGGAGGGCAGCAGATGACGGCCCTGCGCATCGGGCAGGGTTTCTGCCTGGCCGCTGCGCACGGTGGCGACTAAGGAGTTAGTGGTGCCCAGATCGATGCCGACGGCCAGACGACGTTGATGCGGCGCGGCGCTCTGCCCCGGCTCGCTGATTTGTAATAACGCCATGTTAATCTTCCCGGTTAAAAATCAAGCAACTTCTCTTCCAGCGCTTCCGACTGGCTGCGCAGTTTAGCGAGAAAACGCAGCTTGCGCACCGTATCCGCCGCCGTTTCCCAACGGGCTTCGGCCAGCTGCTGGCGCATCTGCGCGCTGCGTTGCTGCATCATCGCCTCGATACGCTGCATAAAGGCCTGCAGCTGCGCCTCGGCGTCCGAAGCCTGTTCGATCGCGTCCAGCTCTTCACGCAGTTCCATCTGTTCCATCAGAAAAGCGGTGTCGCGCATCGTATGCTGTTCGTTGTTGATATCGAAGCCGTGCAGTGACAGTAGATATTCAGCGCGCGGCAGTGGCTGACGCAGCGCCTGATAGCCCTGATTGATGGTAGCGGCCTGCTGCAGCGCCTGCAGACGCTCGCGCTCCGGCTGGGAAGCGAAACGATCGGGGTGAAACTGGCGTTGCAGTTCCTGAAAACGGGCGGTGAGCTGGGCTGCATCAATCTCAAAAGATTGCGGCAGGCCAAAAAGGGTGAAGTAATCCATAGCAGACTCGGTTAATACAGAGGAGTGCATAGAATCGCTCCGTTGCCGGAGCGATCGGTCATGCCGCTGCGCCAACGTTTATACGTTGAAGCTTTCTCCACAGCCGCATTCATCTTTCATGTTGGGGTTGTTGAACTTGAAGCCTTCGTTCAGACCTTCCTTCACGAAATCAAGCTCGGTCCCGTCGAGATAAATCAGGCTTTTCGGGTCGATGACCACCTTTACGCCTTTATCGGCGAAAACGGTGTCTTCCGGCTCGGGCGCATCAACGAACTCCAGCACGTAAGCCATGCCGGAGCAGCCAGAAGTGCGCACGCCGAGACGCAGGCCGAATCCCTTGCCACGGTTGTGCAGAAAGGCGTTTACGCGCGTCGCCGCGCTGTCGCTCAGGGTAATGGACATAACTCCCCCTTACTGTGCGTCTTTCTTGCTCTTGTAATCCGCGATAGCGGCCTTGATCGCATCTTCAGCCAGAATGGAGCAGTGAATTTTCACCGGCGGCAGTTCCAGCTCTTCAGCGATCTGCGTATTTTTGATCGACGCCGCTTCGTCCAGCGATTTGCCTTTTACCCATTCGGTAATCAGCGAGCTGGAGGCGATGGCGGATCCGCAGCCGTAGGTTTTGAAGCGCGCATCTTCGATGATGCCTGCGTCGCTGACTTTGATCTGCAGTTTCATCACGTCGCCGCACGCCGGCGCGCCGACCATGCCGCTGCCGATAGAGGGATCGCTGTTGTCAAAAGAGCCGACGTTGCGGGGATTTTCGTAGTGATCGATTACTTTTTCGCTGTAAGCCATGATCTGTTCTCCTGAAACCTGAAATTAGTGATGCGCCCATTCAATGCTGTTCAAATCCACGCCCGCTTTAAACATCTCCCACAGCGGAGAGAGTTCGCGCAGGCGACCGATGGATTTGCGCACCAGTGCGATGGTGTAATCAATCTCTTCTTCGGTAGTGAAGCGGCCGAGGGAGAAGCGGATGGAACTGTGGGCCAGTTCATCGCTCATGCCCAGCGCGCGCAGCACGTAAGAAGGCTCCAGGCTGGCGGAGGTACAGGCGGAACCGGAGGAGACCGCCAGATCTTTCAGCGCCATGATCAGCGATTCGCCTTCAACATAGTTGAAGCTGACGTTAAGAATGTTCGGCGCGCCCTGCTCCAGGTCGCCGTTCAGATAGACTTCCTCGATATCTTTCAGGCCGTCCCACAGGCGGTTGCGCAGCGTGCGCAGGCGCGCCATTTCGCTTGCCATCTCTTCTTTCGCGATACGGTAAGCTTCGCCCATGCCGACGATCTGATGCACCGGCAGCGTACCGGAACGCATGCCGCGCTCGTGACCGCCGCCATGGATCTGCGCTTCCAGACGGATGCGCGGCTTGCGACGCACGTAGAGCGCGCCGATGCCTTTCGGGCCATAGATTTTGTGCGCGGAGAAGGACATCAGATCGACTTTCAGCTGGCTGAGATCGATAGGCAGTTTGCCCACGCTCTGGGTGGCGTCTACGTGGTAAATGATACCGCGCGCACGGCACATTTCGCCGATAGTGGCGATATCCTGCACCACGCCGATTTCATTGTTGACGTGCATGATCGAGACGAGAATAGTGTCGTCGCGCATCGCCGCTTCCAGCGCTTTCAGATCGATAATGCCGTTGCTCTGCGGCGCCAGGTAGGTCACTTCAAACCCTTCGCGCTCCAGCTGGCGGCACGTATCCAGCACCGCTTTATGCTCGGTTTTGCTGGTGATGATGTGCTTGCCTTTTTTCTGATAGAACTGCGCTGCGCCTTTGATCGCCAGGTTATCGGACTCGGTGGCGCCAGAGGTAAAGACGATTTCACGCGGATCGGCGCCGACCAGCTCGGCGATCTGATTGCGGGCGATATCAACCGCCTCTTCAGACTGCCAGCCAAAACGGTGCGAACGTGAGGCGGGGTTACCGAAAGTCCCGTCCAGGGTGAGATACTGCATCATTTTTTCCGCCACGCGCGGGTCGGCCGGCGTCGTGGCGGAATAATCCAGGTAAATCGGTAATTTCATTGCTCTTAAGCTCCGTACATCGCTTCAATTCAAATAAAATCAGGCGCGCAGATTTATATTAATGGTTTCCTGCGTGCGCCCATTCGCCATACGGCGCGTTTCATTGTTCTGGCGATCGGCTATGTCCAGGATCTCTTTATTATTCACCAGCTCGGCCAGCGTAATATTGTTAAGAAAATCGCTGATGCGCTCGCTTAAATCGTGCCACAGCACGTGCGTCAGGCAGCGCTCGCCGCCCTGACAGCCCTCTTTGCCCTGGCAGCGCGTCGCGTCGACCGACTCGTCGACGGCAGTGATCACCGCCCCAACAGCGATGTCAGCCGCGCTTTTGCCCAGCAGATAGCCGCCGCCCGGTCCGCGCACGCTGGCGACCAGACCGTTTTTACGCAGGCGCGAAAAGAGCTGTTCCAGATAAGAAAGAGAGATCCCCTGACGCTCTGAAATATCAGCCAGCGGCACCGGCCCTTCGTGTGAGTGCAGCGCAACGTCAAGCATCGCGGTAACGGCGTAACGGCCTTTTGATGTCAGTCTCATAGCCTGGTGACCCTCTGTTATACCCGGTTATCGGAGTTTACTGATGATGGTCGCAAGTCTGACATTCCTGAGTGTTTTGGTCAACTATTTAACCTGGTAAAACACTCAAGTATTACGCTACGCCGAGGACGCTTTTTTTCAGCTGTCGCCGCGCTTTTTCTCAAACGACGAGAGCATGCCGCGCAGGATATTCAGCTCGTCACGCTCCGGGCGCGCGCGGGTATAGAGGCGACGCAGTTTGCTCATCACCTGGCCCGGATTGCCCTGGCGGATAAAGCCGCTGTTAACCATCATCTGCTCCAGATGCTGGTAAAAGCGCTCCAGATCATCCACCAGCGGATAAGGGCTCTCTTCATACTGCGGCTGTTCAACGCGATCGTTTTGCAGGAAAGCCATGCGCACTTCATACGCGAGGATCTGCACAGCCATCGCCAGGTTGAGCGAGCTGTATTCCGGGTTGGCGGGGATCGCCACGTGATAGTGGCATTTTTGCAGTTCGTCGTTGGTCAGGCCGACGCGCTCGCGGCCGAAGACGATGGCGACCGGTGCCTGCGCGCTCTCTTCCACGCATTTGACGCCGCATTCGCGCGCGTCCAGCATCGGCCACGGCAGGGTACGCGAACGGGCGCTGGTGCCGACCACCAGACTACAGCCGGCGATCGCGTCGTCCAGCGACGCGACGATGGCCGCGTCGCCAATCACATCGCTGGCGCCAGCGGCGAGAGAGATAGCCTGAGAGTCAGGCTTGACCAGCGGATTAACCAGGTAAAGGTTAGTCAGCCCCATGGTTTTCATCGCGCGGGCGACGGAACCCATATTGCCAGTGTGAGAGGTCTCCACCAGCACAATACGAATATTTTGCAGCATACAACTCGGCGGTCAGTGAGATAATTCGCCCATGCTAACATAAATGCAGGACATTTTCCGAACTCCCTGCTATACTCCGCGCCGTTTTCCCCGTTCTTTAACATCCAGTGAGAGATACTGATGCATCCGATGCTCAACATCGCCGTGCGCGCTGCGCGCAAGGCCGGCAACTTAATCGCCAAAAATTACGAAACTCCGGACGCCGTTGAAGCCAGCCAGAAAGGCAGCAACGATTTCGTGACCAATGTTGACCGCGACGCCGAGCGCCTGATTATTGAGGTGATTCGCAAATCCTATCCGCAGCACACCATTATCGGTGAAGAAAGCGGCGAACTGTTGGCAGAAGACCAGGATGTGCAATGGGTTATCGATCCGCTGGATGGCACCACCAACTTTATTAAACGCCTGCCCCACTTCGCCGTTTCTATCGCCGTACGTATCAAAGGCCGCACCGAAGTCGCCGTGGTTTACGATCCAATGCGTAACGAACTCTTCACCGCAGTACGCGGCCAGGGCGCGCAGCTCAACGGTTACCGTCTGCGCGGCAGCACCGCGCGCGACCTGGATGGCACCATTCTGGCAACCGGCTTCCCGTTCAAACAGAAACAGCACGCCGCCACCTATATGAAGCTGGTCAGCAAGCTGTTTACCCAGTGCGCCGATTTCCGCCGCACCGGCTCCGCCGCGCTGGACCTCTGCTATGTGGCTGCCGGCCGCGTTGACGGCTATTTTGAAATCGGCCTGAAACCGTGGGATTTCGCCGCAGGCGAACTGATCGCGCGTGAAGCGGGCTCGCTGGTGACCGATTTTACCGGCGGTCACGGCTTTATGGCTACCGGCAACCTGGTTGCCGGCAACCCGCGCGTAGTGAAATCGCTGCTGGCGGCGATGCGCGACGAGCTGAGCGATGCGCTGAAGCGCTAATCTCCCGGCAAGAAAAATGCCGCCCTCTCCTTCGGGAGGGGGCGGCATTTTTTTATTCTTTTTTCAGGCGCATCAGACCAGCGGGCGCAGCCCGCCGGAAATGGCCGGCTGCGCGCTGAGCCATAATATCACGCCGCCGGCGATCAGCAGCACGCCGCCCATTAGCGCCAGGCTCTGCAGCGCCACGCGTTGCCAGCGCGCAGGCGACGCCTGACGGTTTAGCCGCAGCGCCAGCGCGCGTGAACTCTGCACCAGCAGCGCCATCGCCGACACCGTCAGCGCGGTGCCGAGCGCCATCGCCAGTGCGCTGATTACGCCCCAGCCGTAGACGCCGATCACCCGCGAAAAGAGCAGCATCATAATCGCGCCGGAGCAGGGACGCAGCCCCATCGATAACACCACCAGCAGCGACGTCTTCCAGCCGGTGGCGCGCGCCAGTTGATCGTGGTCCGGCAGATGCTGATGGCCGCAGCCGCACTGTTCGTCATGATGATGATCAAGCGGACGCACCTGCTGAATGCGCGGCGCCGGCGCGCGCAGGCGCATCAGCTGACGCAGTGCGCGCCAGCAGAGCCAGAATCCCAGCCCGGCCACCAGCAGATAGCTGCCCTTTTCCAGCCAGAAGCTGCTGAGATGCAGCTGACGCGACGAGAGCTGCAGTACGCCCAGCATGAGGGTGACCAGCACCACCGCCACGGCGCCCTGCACGATCGCCGCCGCCAGCGTCAGCTGTAGACTGGTTTTTAGCCGCGTCGGGTGGGTAGCGAGGAACGTGGCGATCACCACTTTGCCGTGTCCCGGCCCCAGCGCATGCAGGATGCCGTACAGCAGGCTAAAGCCGAGCAGCGTCGCTCCCGCCTGCCCGGGCTGTTGAGCGACGCGCTGCAGCACGGCGATCATCTGCTGATGCAGCACCTTCTGCCAGCTTACGCTCTGCAGCAACAGCTGCGGCCAGTACCACCAGGCGGCGCACGCGCCTGCCAGCAGCAGAATCAGCATGCCCCAGAGCGGCCAGAGTCCCCCCCGGCGCGCGCGACGTTTCTCCATCAGGATGGCGGACATGAGAGGGTAACCTTCTGGGCGAACTGGCGACCAAGATCCATGCTTTCCGGCGGCGCGTCGGCCTTATCCAGCGACAGGGCGAACGCTTTCAGCGAGGCATCCGGCTTCGGCGTCTGCAGCGTCAGCTGACAGCGCGTTTTCATCTCATCCGGCAGGCTCAGCGCCTGCGCATCGTTCCAGGTCATATCGACAAAATAGGTCGGATCGAAGGTGCTGAAGGTATAGGTCTGACCCGCCAGCGGCTGCGGCTGCGCCAGCGGCAGCACGAAGGTCAATACCGCTTTCGCGCCGCTGCGCGCCAGCTGATAGGAGGGCGGCAGATTATCGAACTTTACCGCCCGGCCCTGATGCCAGAATTCGGTAAAGTAGTGCTGCGCCAGCACATTCGCCATCACTTCCGCCGCCAGCTTTTTCCACACCGGCGAATCGGGCGTGGCGCTGCCTGCGTCATACAGCAGATCGGCAGAGGTAATTTCGTCCATCGTCCAGACCATTTTCAATCCTGTCAGCCTATCCTGATGCACCACCGGCGTGGTTTGCATGCTGATAAAGCTGTGTGGGTGAGACCAGGCTAAAGGCGACATTGCCAGCGCTGCCAGCCCAAAAAGCGCGCGTTTATATATGTTATAAGATAACAATTTTACCGTCATGCAGTTTCCTGTTCGGCAATTTTGTGAGCCAGGTTAACGTCTGGACAAAAAAGTGGCGGCCGTCGCCTGGCGTCACAACGGTTGTCTATGCTTATTTTTGGTATGACTGACCGGAAAATTTATGATGAGTTCTGCTACAACCACAGCACCACTCTTCTCCAGTTCCCAGCGTCGTTGTCATCTCCTGTTAATGCTCTATCTCCCCGATCCCTTGCTGACCCTGGAGCGTCTGTGCCAGCTTAATGGTGTGGACCCGTCGCTTGCCCGGCAAGATATAGCGGAGGTTGATGAAGAGATCCAGCGTTATCACCAGCTTGGCATTCATCATCAACAGGATGGCAGCCTGTTATTACAGGGCAGCGAACTGGACCGACGCCTGTGCCTGTTGCACTGGCTACGCCGCGCGCTGCGCGTCTCTCCGGTTTTTATCGAAAATACCTTTACCCCGGCGCTGCGTCAGCATCTGCAGGCGCGACAGATCGAAAAGCTCCTCTACGATGAACATAACCTGCAGGCGTTGATCCAGCACTGCGCCGGACGGTTGCAGCGCAACTTCAGCCCGCGCGATCGGCTGTTTCTGCAGCTGTTTATGCAATATTCGCTCTGCCATACGCGCCTTGCCACCTTCAACGACCGGCAGCGGCAGTGGCTGGAAAATAAAGCGGAGCGGCTGGCGGCGCAGGATGTGGTGCGCCACTGGCAGCGCCGCTGCCGCTTTGCGCCCGACGCCAGCGAAATCGACTTTTTCACTCTGCTGTTCAGCATGATCCATGCTCCCGTCGTCACGCTGGCGCAGCAGCAGTGGGAGCAGCAGCTGCTGGAGCAGACGCGGCTGCTGATGGCGCGCTTTCAGGTTCTCTCCGGCATGCGTTTCAGCGACGAGCGCGGCCTGTGTAGTCAGCTCTATACCCATCTGGCGCAGGCGCTGGATCGCTGTCATTTCGCGGTCGGGATCGACAACAGCCTGTCGGAGGAGGTGATACGCCTCTACCCACGTCTGCTGCGCGCCACGCGCACCGCCATGGAGGCGTTTGAAACCCATTACGGCATCTGTTTTTCGGCGGAAGAGCTGGGGCTGATTGCGGTAATTTTCGGCGCATGGCTGATGCAGGAGAACGCCCTACAGGAAAAGCAGGTCCTGCTGTTGACCGGCGAGAATGCGGCACTGGAGAGCCGGCTGGAGGAGCAGCTGCGCGAACTGACGCTGCTGCCATTGAACGTTAAATATTTGCCGGTGCGCGATTTTCAACGCGACGGCGCGCCGAAGGGGGTGACGCTGGTGATCTCACCTTACGCCACCCCGCTTCCGCTCTACTCGCCGCCGCTGATTCATGCGCAGCAGCCCTTTACCGCCCAGCAGCAGCAGCGTATTCGCCTACTGCTGGAGTCCTGACGCTTTTGGCGCCTGCGCGTGCGGCCGTAAAAACAGCGCCGGCACCACCAGCAGCGCCATTACCCAGAAGATCTTGCCCTGCAGCGCGCTGAACAGCACGCCGCACACCATGGTCATGACCGCAATGCCGCCGCCCATCGCCAGCGCGGAGTAGACTGACTGCAGCCGAATCACCTCCCCGCCCTGCCGCGCGGCGATAAACCGCATCGCCGCCAGATGACAGATAGTAAAGCTGCCGCAGTGCAGGATCTGCGCCACGATCAGCCACGGCAGCTGTGTGGTGCTGGCCATCAGGCTCCAGCGCACCAGCGCGCAGATGCCGGAGAGCAGCAGCAGATCGCGCGCGCCCCAGCGGCGAAACAGGCGATGGCTCAGGGCGAAGATAATGATTTCCGCCACCACGCCCAGCGACCAGAGATAGCCCACCACGCTGGCGGAGTAGCCCGCCTCCTGCCACCAGATAGCGCTGAAACCGTAATAGGCGGCGTGCGCCCCTTGCATCAGCGTGACGCAGAGCAGAAAGCGCCAGACGGCATTTTCACGCAGCATCGTTTTCCACTCGGCCCAGCCGGCGCTCTGCACTTCGCGCGCGTCACCCAGCGGCATCACCGACGGCCGCAGCAGCATGCCGCCCAGCATCATCACGATGCCGACGCTTAGCAGCGCCAGCACCGCCTGGCTGTTCCAGGCGGTCACCAGCATGCCGGTCAGCGCCGAGCTGATCACGAACGCCAGCGATCCCCAGAGCCTGACCGGGCCGTAAGGCAGCGCGATCTGACGCGTCCAGGTGGCGGCCAGCGCATCGCTGAGCGGCACCAGCGGCGAGAAAAAGAGATTAAAGCCAACCATCACCAGCAGCAGCCAGAGCCACTGCGCTCCCGCCCAGAAGCCGGCGGCGCAGAGCAGCGTCAGCAACGCCAGCAGGCGCAGCGCCAGCACCAGCTGAGAAGGATCGCGTACGCGTGAAGCGATCAGCAGGCTGCCGACAAAGCGGGCGATCATCCCGGCGCCAAGCAGCAGGCCGATTTTTTCCGCGTCCAGGCCGGTGCCTTTCAGCCAGACCGCCCAGAACGGCAAATAGATGCCATAGCAAAAAAAGTAGGTGAAGTAACCGAGTGCTAACCAGTAAGTCGAACGAACCGTCATATATCCCCCGCGATTGAGGCGCCTGGTGTAGCAAATTACCGAAACATAAGCAATTTTGGCTGCGTAAAAACAAAAATGCCCCGTTCATAAGAACGGGGCATTTGCTTAACGCAGAGGATTATTCTCAGGCGTAAACCGGGAAACGCGCACAGATTTCGAGGACTTTCTGTTTCACGCGTTCGATATTGGCTTCGTCGTTGATATTGTCCAGCACATCGACAATCCAGCCGGCCAGTTCGCGCACTTCCGCTTCTTTAAAGCCGCGACGGGTCACGGCCGGGGTGCCGATACGGATGCCGGAGGTAACGAACGGGCTTTTCGGATCGTTCGGCACGCTGTTTTTGTTAACGGTGATGTTAGCGCGGCCTAACGCGGCGTCCGCTTCTTTACCGGTCAGGTTTTTCTCCACCAGATCCAGCAGGAACAGGTGGTTATGGGTGCCGCCGGAAACCACGTTGTAGCCGCGCGCCAGGAAGACTTCCACCATCGCTTTGGCGTTTTTCGCTACCTGCTGCTGATAGACCTTGAATTCCGGCTCCATCGCTTCTTTGAGCGCCACCGCTTTGCCTGCGATCACATGCATCAGCGGGCCGCCCTGGCCGCCAGGGAAAACGGCAGAGTTGAGCTTTTTATACAGATCTTCGTCACCGCCCTTCGCCAGGATCAGGCCACCGCGCGGACCCGCGAGGGTTTTGTGGGTGGTGGTGGTAACGATATGGGCATGCGGAACCGGGTTCGGATAGACGTCAGCGGCGATCAGGCCTGCCACGTGCGCCATATCGACAAACAGGTAAGCGCCTACGCTATCGGCGATTTCACGCATTTTCGCCCAGTCACAGACGCCGGAATAGGCGGAGAAGCCGCCAATGATCATTTTCGGCTTATGCTGCTGCGCCAGGGTAGCCAGCTCGTCGTAGTTGATTTTGCCGGTTTCATCGATGCCGTACGGCACGACGTTGTAAAGCTTGCCGGACAGGTTAACCGGCGAACCGTGCGTCAGGTGGCCGCCGTGCGCGAGGTTCATGCCCAGAATGGTGTCGCCCGGCTGCAGCAGCGCAGTGTAGACTGCGAAGTTAGCCTGCGAGCCGGAGTGCGGCTGTACGTTAGCGTAGTCAGCGCCGAACAGCGCTTTCGCGCGATCGATCGCCAACTGCTCAACGATATCGACATACTCGCAGCCGCCGTAGTAGCGTTTGCCCGGATAGCCTTCGGCATATTTATTGGTCAGCTGTGAACCTTGCGCCTGCATGACGCGCGGGCTGGTGTAGTTTTCCGAAGCAATCAGTTCAATATGCTCTTCCTGACGCACTTTCTCTTGCTCCATCGCCTGCCACAACTCGGCATCGTAATCGGCAATGTTCATCTCTCGCTTTAACATCCGCATCTCCTGACTCAGCTAACTTTTAACGGCAATTTTTAGCCCTGACGGGCGAAGGCCAACAGTGTAAACCCTTTTGCAGGGTGAAGCATAGCGTCAGGGGCGGGTTTTTACGCAAACGATTGGCTTGAGCGCTGACAAGGCCTGGGTGGCAATTTATCGCGCCAGGCGAACCGGAGAGATCTTCAGCGTCAGCTTGCAATTTTTTCATTATTATTAACAGCAACCCCCTTTATTTTTGCAGGGTTATTTACAAACGCCGGCGCCAACCATTAACATGCATATAATATACATGTTATAAGACTACCAGGAGAAGCCCATGCTTGATGCCCAAACCATCGCTACCGTTAAGTCCACCCTCCCCGCCGTCGCCGCTACCGGCCCCGCTCTTACCGCCTACTTTTACGACCGAATGTTTACCCATAACCCGGAACTGAAAGATGTGTTCAATATGAGCAACCAGCGCAACGGCGATCAGCGTCAGGCGCTGTTTGACGCCATCTGCGCTTATGGCGCGAACCTGGATAACCTGGCGGCCCTGCTGCCGGCGGTAGAGCGTATCGCGCAAAAGCACACCAGCTTCTCCGTTAAGCCTGAGCAGTATCAGATCGTCGGCAAGCATCTGCTGGCGACCATCGATGAGATGCTGCACCCGGGCGACGAAGTGCTGGAGGCCTGGGCCAAAGCGTATGGCGTGCTGGCCAATGTTTTTATTAACCGTGAAGAAGAGATCTATCACGCCAATGAAGAGAAGCCGGGCGGCTGGCGCGGTACCCGTCCTTTCCGTATCGAGGCGATCGAACAGCAGAGCGAGGTGATCAAAAGCTTTACGCTGACGCCGGTAGACGGTAAGCCGGTAGCAGACTTCCATCCTGGCCAGTATCTGGGCGTGCATGTGCAGGACCCAACCTTTGCTAACCATGAGATCCGTCAGTACTCTCTGACCCATGCGCCGAACGGGCAATACTACCGCATCGCGGTCAAACATGAGCCGCAGGGCACGGTTTCCGGCTGGATGCACGCCAACGCGAAAGTGGGCGATGTGATTAATCTGGCGGCGCCGGCGGGCGATTTCTACCTGCAGGCGGAGCCATCAATGCCGGTAACGCTGATCTCCGCAGGCGTCGGCCTGACGCCGATGTTGTCAATGCTGCACGGCCTGGCGGCGGAAAAACATCCGGCGCCGGTGACCTGGCTGCACGCGGCGGAAAACGGCTCGCTGCACGCCTTTGCGAATGAAGTCGCGCAGACCGGCGCGCAGCTGCCGCATTTCCACAGCTATACCTGGTATCGCCAGCCGCTGGATGCGGACGCCGGACGCTTTAATGCGCAGGGCACCATGGATCTCTCGGTGGTCGCCTCTGAGCTGGGCGAGGCTAACCGCCAGTTCTATCTCTGCGGGCCGGTCGGTTTTATGCAGTTTATCGCCCGTCAGCTGCTGGATAGCGGCGTGCCGAGCCAGCATATTCACTACGAGGTGTTTGGCCCGCATAAAGTGGTTTAAGCTGGTCGTCTGAACCAATGCATGCACGGGTGAGCCATGAAAACGATCGGTCTGCTGGGCGGAATGAGCTGGGAGTCAACGGCGCTTTATTACCAAATCATTAATCAAGGCGTGCAGGCGCGGCTTGGCGGCCTGCACTCCGCCAGGCTGGTGGTCTACAGCGTCGATTTTTATGAGATAGAGCGGCTGCAGGCGGCCGGTGACTGGCAAACGGCGGCTGAGAAGCTTGCCGGGGCCGCGCGTGCGCTACAGGCGGCCGGCGCGGATTTCATCGTGCTTTGCACTAACACCATGCATAAAGTCGCCCCTGCCATTGAGGCAGCGACTTCGCTGCCGCTGCTGCATATCGCCGATGCGACGGCCGGGGCGGTGAAATCGTCCGGCATGCGCAAGGTGGGCCTGCTGGGTACCCGCTTTACCATGGAGCAGCCGTTTTATAAGGCGCGTCTTGCCGAACAGCACGGCATTGAGGTGCTGGTGCCGAACGAGGCCGGACGCGAAACCGTGCATCAGATCATCTATCAGGAGCTGTGCCTGGGCCATATCAATGCCGCCTCGCGTGAAAAGTACCGGGCGGTGATGGCTGAACTGGCGGCGCGCGGCGCCGGGGCGATAATTATGGGCTGCACCGAGATTACGCTGCTGATCGGCAAAGAGGATGCAGAGGTGCCGCTGTTCGACACCACGCGCATTCACGCGGAGGCCGCCGTCGCGCTGGCATTGGCGTAAGGCAGCCGCCCGCACGTTCGGGCGGCTGCCTGCTGATTACTGACTGCTGATTACTGACTGCTGACTGCTGACTGCTGACTGCTGCAGGATAATAAAAAGCCAGCCTCTGACGGGGCTGGCTTTTTTCGGTGCCGACGGCAGCGCTGGGCGGGCGATCAGATCGCTTCTTCGTCTTCTTCGCCGGTACGGATACGCACCACGCGCGCCACGTCATACACGAAGATTTTACCATCACCGATTTTACCGGTCTGCGCGGTCTGCATAATGGTATCGACGCAGGTATCGACGATATCGTCAGCCACGACGATTTCAATTTTGACCTTCGGCAGAAAATCGACCATATACTCCGCGCCGCGGTAGAGTTCCGTATGCCCTTTCTGGCGGCCGAAACCTTTTACTTCGGTCACGGTCATTCCGGTAATGCCGACTTCAGCCAGCGCTTCGCGCACATCGTCGAGCTTGAACGGTTTGATAATTGCGTCAATCTTTTTCATAACGGACCCTTTTTCTCTCCCTCCGTGGCCGGACGGGTAATACTCAGTATACGCGCGATAGACAGCTACCGAAGCATGTCCTGTCTTTTTCGCAGGCTAAGCTACCATATCTGGCAGCGCAAGCGGCAGTAAAAACTACGCTTTAAAGTCGTTGGCATCCAGCTCATGGCGTGCCAGCAGCTTGTAGAACTCGGTGCGGTTGCGCCCCGCCAGCCGCGCCGCGTTGGTCACATTGCCCTTCGTCATCTGCAACAGCTTGCGCAGATAGTTCAGCTCAAACTGATTACGCGCTTCGACGAACGTCGGCAACGCGGTGTTCTCACCCGCCAGCGCCTGCTCTACCAGCGCCTCGCTAATGACCGGCGTTGAGGTCAACGCCACGCACTGCTCAATTACGTTAACCAGCTGACGCACATTGCCGGGCCAGCTGGCGGTCATCAGGCGTTTCATCGCATCGGTGGAGAAACTGCGCACAAAGGGCTTATGCCGCTCCGCCGACTGCCGCAGCAGATGGTTCGCCAGCAGCGGAATATCCTCCGCGCGCTCATGCAGCGCCGGGATCTTCAGGCTGACCACATTCAGGCGATAGAAAAGATCCTCGCGGAACTCCTGCTTCTCCATCGCTTTCGGCAGATCGCGGTGGGTAGCCGAAAGAATGCGCACGTCGATATCGATATCGCGGTTGCTGCCGAGCGGACGCACTTTGCGCTCCTGCAGTACGCGCAATAGCTTAACTTGCAGGGTGGGCGGCATATCGCCGATCTCATCGAGAAACAGCGTCCCCCCTTCCGCCGCCTGAAACAGCCCTTCGCGCGCGCTAACCGCGCCGGTGAACGCGCCCCTGGCGTGGCCGAACAGTTCTGACTCCAGCAGCTGCTCCGGCAGCGCGCCGCAGTTAATGGCGATAAACGGTTTGCCGGCGCGCGGGCTGGCGGCGTGGATCGCCTTCGCCAGCACCTCTTTTCCGGTGCCGCTCTGGCCATTGATCAGCACGCTAACGTCAGACTGCGCCACCATATGCGCCTGCTCCAGCAAACGCTGCATCAGCGGGCTGCGGGTGACGATCGCTTCGCGCCAGGCGTCATTGCTGGCGGGCGCACTGTGCGCCAGTGCTTCGTCAATCGCCTTATACAGCGCATCGCGATCGACCGGCTTGGTCAGAAAGCTGAAAACCCCCTGTCGGGTCGCCGATACCGCTTCCGGTATCGAGCCGTGCGCCGTAAGGATGATCACCGGCAGGCCGGGGTGAAGGCGCTGGATTTCGCCGAACAGCGCCAGGCCATCCATCTCATCCATGCGCAGATCGCTGATCACCAGGTCGACCTTCTCTTTATTTAGCTGACGCAGCGCGTCTGGCCCGCTGTCGGCGGTGGCGACCTGAAACCCTTCGCTGGTCAGACGCATACCCAGCAGCTTCAACAGCGCGGCGTCGTCGTCCACCAGCAGCAGACGGGCGGATTTACGTGGCATCATTGCGCCTCTTTTTCATTACTGTTTACTGCGGACGCCGGCGCGGAAGCGTCGGTAACGCCGTTTTCCTCGCTGTGGCTGGCCTCGGAAACGTCCGGCGATTTACGGGAAGAGAGCTGACGCTCAATATCGGTCAACGTCGACAATTTGCGACGGGTTTCCGCCAGTTCACGATTCAGCTGAGCCTGCTTATGCCGCAGGGCGTCGAGCTGATTGTCGCTCGTCTGCTGCAGATGATGATAGCGGGTGCGCGTCTCCGACAGGTCGAGCTGAGCGGCCTGATTAGCGCGCCAGAGCTGCATCAGCGGCCGCACTGACGCGGGAAAAGCGACGCTGAAGCTGTCGAGCTGGGCGATATATTGCCGACGTTCGATCGGCGTCACGTTGCCGTTATCCAGCAGGATCCCCTGCTTAAAGCTGTTTTGCCAGCCGGTGGCGGGCCAGTTATGGGCCTCGGCACGCGCCGCTATCGGCGATAGCCGCGCCGCACAATCGGTGGCGCGCAGCCAGTAGAGCGGATTACGGGTGCTGTCGTCGTCGCTAATTTGCCAAATGCGCGTGCAATCCACGGCCAGATAATCAACGATCTTGATTTCTGGCTCGGGGAGCGGCGCCGCCTGACGCGGCAGAACACTGTGCGACGGCGCCTGGCAGGCGGCGACCAGCAGCGTAGAAAACAGCGCCAGGCACCGGCCGGCGCGCCTGGCGGCAGAAAAGGTAAAGAGGATCATCGCGATTATTTCCCGACGCTCAGATTAAGTTCGATACGGAAGCAGACGTCTGCGTCTTCCGTGTGTATAAGCTGCAGATCGCCCTGCATACGCCGCAGGCAATCCTTCGCAATGCTCAGCCCCAGCCCGCTGCCTTTTACTGCGCCCTTACGCTGCTGGCGGCCCTGAAAGAAGGGTTCAAAGATCATCGTCTGCTCCGCTTCCGGGATCGGCGTGCCGGTATTGGCGACGTCAATCCATACCCGATTGCCGTGCGCCTGGGTACGAAACCAAATGGTACCGGATTCACTACCGTAATAGACAGCGTTGGAGTAGATATTATCAATGACGCGCGTCAGCAGCACCGGCTCGGCGCGGCAGGTGGCGGCGTTCAGCTCTACATGGGTCTGCATCAGCTTGGCACGCGCCGTGAGCGCATGGGCGTCAATGACGCTGTGGATGATGGGCGACAGGTCGACAGTTTCCAGCGGCTGCGGCGTATCGGCCAGCCTGCGGTTATAGTCCAGCAGCTGTTCAATCAGCCGCTGCAGATGGCGGCTACTGCCGTCGAGAATGGCGACCACCTCTTTCTGGTCTGCGGTAAGCGGGCCGGCCACTTCGTCTGCCAGCAGCTCGGTGCCTTCACGCATGCTGGCCAGCGGCGTTTTCAGTTCATGGGAGATATGGCGCAGGAATTCGTGGCGCTGCGACTCCAGCCATGCCAGGCGTTCGCTCAGCCAGAGAATGCGCTGCCCAAGCGCGCGGATTTCGCGCGGACCTTTAAAGCTGGCCATATCGCCCAGCGGACGGCCTTCGCCCAGCCGGTTGATCATGCGCTCTACGCCCTTTACCGGACCGATAATCATGCGGGTGAACAGCAGCACCAGCGCCAGCGTCACCAGAAACAGCAGCAGCGCCTGCCAGCCGAAGAATTGGCCACGTTCAGCGATCTCGCGCTGCAGCTGCAGGCCGCGGGAAAAGGCGGCTTCGCGCGTCGCCTGCACCATCGCGGCATTGGCGGCGGAAAATGCCTCCAGGTTAGCGGCGGCGGCGTTGATCGGATTACTGTTGAGGCAGTGCAACTGCTCCAGCTGCGTCAGCGTCTGGCGCAGACTTTGCCAGGCGCGCAGATCGGGCAGCACCTGGGCGTGGGCGTCCAGCATCTGCGAATAGCGCGTACGCTGCGTTTGATAAAGCCGCGCCAGCACCGGATCGCCCAGCACGCAGTATTGACGGTAGCTACGCTCCAGCTCCAGCGCGGTACGCGCCATCGCCTCGCTGCGGCGCACGTCGGTCAGCGTGGTACGGTTGGTGTCAGCCGCCTGCTGGCTCAATGCGGAGAGGCTTTCCCACGCCTGCCAGGCCAGCACCAGCAGCGGCAGCAGCACCAGCAGAAAAGCCATCAGCACCAGCTGACGCAGGGATCGGGGGAAGAGTCGCCAGTTTTTCACGCGCAGTATCCTTCAGTAAAGTGAGGTTGATGCTAGCGAACAACGGGGCGGGAGGAAAGTGCGATAAAAGCAACGCTGCGGGATGGCGCGCAAAATAAAACGGCAGAGCCGAAGCCCTGCCGTTTTAAGCGCGACGAATCCTCATCGCGCCGGGAATAGGTGGTGCCTAACTCAACGTTGCGCCCGGTGTTTGATAAAGCCGCAAGCGGCAGTTATCGGTACGTGGACGGCAGGCACCGTTTTGTGCGTCATTCTGGTTTTTTATGGAGCGCTTGACCGCGTTAGCAGGGCTGACATAAACAGGTGAATGAGCCACTGCGAGTATATTAGCAACTATTGTGCCAACTTTAAATAAAATATTTAACGTTATAATTTATAAAGACTTATTGAACAAGCGCCTCGCCAACAGCCGTGTCGGTCACCTGACAGGCCGACAAATTGTCGCCATTTAGCAACAGTCTTGCGGCTGATAATTCCATCCCTTATTTATCAATCACTTAAGTGTCTCTTTTTGGAGACACTTAAAACAGGACGTTGTCGCAATCTGGCAACGGCTGCGACAGAAACAAAAAAACCGCACCGGATACCGGTGCGGTTACAGCTTCAGGCGATGCGCAATCAGCCGAGTTGCTTACGCGCGTTACGGAAAATACGCATCCACGGGCCATCCTCGCCCCACTCCGCCGGATGCCAGGAGTTGCTGACGGTGCGGAATACGCGCTCCGGGTGCGGCATCATGATGGTGACGCGACCGTTTTCGCTGGTCAGCGCCGTGATGCCGTTCGGCGAGCCGTTAGGGTTAGCCGGATAATTTTCCGTCACCTTGCCGTGGTTATCCACGTAACGCAGCGCTACGATGCCTTTCGCTTCCAGCGCGGCGAGGTGCGCGTCGTCGCGTACTTCGACAAAGCCTTCGCCATGGGAAACGGCGATCGGCATACGCGATCCCGCCATCCCTTCCAGCAGCAGCGACGGGCTGGCCGCCACCTCGACCAGGCTAAAGCGCGCTTCAAAGCGTTCGGACTGGTTGCGGACAAAGCGCGGCCAGAGATCGCTGCCGGGGATCAGCTCGCGCAGGTTGGACATCATCTGGCAACCGTTGCAGACGCCCAGCGCCAGCGTTTGCGGACGGTGGAAGAAGGTTTCAAACTGATCGCGCACGCGGCTGTTAAACAGGATCGATTTCGCCCAGCCTTCGCCCGCGCCCAGTACGTCGCCATAGGAGAAGCCGCCGCACGCCACCAGCGCCTGCATCTCCTCCAGCCCGATACGACCAGCCAGCAGATCGCTCATATGCACATCCACCGCATCGAAACCGGCGCGGTGGAAAGCGGCCGCCATTTCGACATGGGAGTTAACGCCCTGCTCGCGCAGCACCGCGACTTTAGGACGCGCGCCGGTGGCGATAAAGGGCGCGGCAATGTCTTCCTGCGGCGGGAAAGTCAGGTGAACGTTAAGGCCCGGATCGCTCTCCTCTTTTTTCGCCGCATGCTCCTGATCGGCGCAGGTCGGGTTATCGCGCAGGCGCTGCATCTGCCAGGTGGTTTCCGCCCACCAGACGCGCAGCGTGGTGCGGTTTTCGCTGTAGATCGCCCGGTCGCCTGAACGCAGGGTGAAGCGATCGCCCGGCAGCGCTTTGCCGAGATAGTGTACGCAGTCGCTCAGGCCATGTGCCCCTAACAGCGCCTCGACCGCCGCGCGATCCTGTGCCGCCACCTGAATGACCGCGCCCAGCTCTTCATTGAACAGGGCCGCCAGCGCATCCTCGCCCAGCGCGGCGATATCAGCGTCGATGCCGCAGTGGCCGGCGAAGGCCATCTCAGCCAGGGTCACCAGCAGGCCGCCGTCGGAACGATCGTGGTAGGCCAGCAGTTTACCCGCGCTGACCAGCGCCTGCATGGCGTTAAAGAAGCCCGCCAGCTGCTGCACGTCGCGCACGTCGGCCGGCTTATCGCCCAGCTGACGGAAGACTTGCGCCAGCGCGGTGGCGCCCAGCGCGTTATGGCCTTTGCCGAGATCGATCAGCAGCAGCGCGTTATCCTGTTCCGGCCGCAGCTGCGGCGTAACGGTGCGGCGCACATCTTCAACACGCGCAAAGGCGGTGATCACCAGCGACAGCGGCGCGGTGATTTCGCGCTGTTCGTCGCCCTGCTGCCAGCGGGTTTTCATCGACATGGAGTCTTTACCCACCGGAATGGTCAGACCCAGCGCCGGGCAAAGCTCTTCGCCCACCGCTTTTACCGCCTCGTAAAGACCGGCATCTTCGCCTGGATGGCCGGCAGCGGCCATCCAGTTGGCGGAGAGCTTAACGCGTTTCAGCGCGCCGATATCGGTCGCCGCCAGGTTGGTCAGCGCCTCGCCGACCGCCAAACGCGCCGAGGCGGCGAAATCGAGCAGCGCCACCGGCGCGCGCTCGCCCAGCGAGAAGGCTTCGCCGTGGTAGCTGTCAAGGCTGGCGGTGGTGACCGCGCAGTTGGCCACCGGCACCTGCCACGGCCCGACCATCTGATCGCGTGCCACCATGCCGGTGACGGTGCGGTCGCCGATGGTGATCAGGAAGGTTTTTTCCGCCACGGTCGGCAGATGCAGCACACGCTTCACCGCCTCTTCCAGCGTCATACCGTCGCGCGCCAGCGCTTCGCCCTGCGCCTGCTGGCGACGCACGTCGCGCGTCATCTTCGGCGTTTTGCCCAGCAGCACGTCCAGCGGCATGTCGATCGGCTGGTTGTCGAAGTGGCTGTCGGAGAGCGTCAGGTGCTGCTCTTCCGTCGCTTCGCCAATCACCGCATAGGGCGCGCGCTCGCGCTGGCAGAGACGATCGAACAGCGCCAGCTTATCCGGCGCCACCGCCAGCACATAGCGCTCCTGCGATTCGTTACACCAGACTTCCAGCGGGCTCATGCCCGGCTCATCGTTAAGGATGTCGCGCAGGTTAAAGCGGCCGCCACGGCCGCCGTCGCTCACCAGCTCCGGCATGGCGTTCGACAGGCCGCCGGCGCCGACATCGTGAATAAACAGAATCGGGTTCTGTTCGCCCAGCTGCCAGCAGCGGTCGATCACTTCCTGACAGCGGCGCTCCATTTCCGGGTTGTCGCGCTGTACCGATGCGAAATCGAGATCGGCGTCGGACTGACCGGAGGTCATTGAAGAGGCGGCGCCGCCGCCCAGACCGATGTTCATCGCCGGGCCGCCCAGCACGATCAGCTTCGCGCCGACGCTGATTTCGCCCTTCTGCACATGATCGGCGCGGATGTTGCCGATGCCGCCCGCCAGCATAATCGGTTTATGGTAGCCGCGCAGCTCGCTGCCATTGTGGCTGTTAACCCGCTCCTCATAGGTGCGGAAATAGCCGTTCAGCGCCGGACGGCCGAATTCGTTATTGAACGCCGCGCCGCCCAGCGGGCCTTCGGTCATGATATCCAGCGCGCTGACGATACGCGCCGGCTTGCCGAAATCTTCTTCCCACGGCTGCTCAAAGCCCGGGATGCGCAGGTTAGAGACGGAGAAGCCCACCAGGCCTGCTTTCGGCTTGGCGCCGCGTCCGGTAGCGCCCTCATCGCGGATCTCGCCGCCGGAGCCGGTCGCCGCCCCCGGCCACGGCGAAATCGCCGTCGGGTGGTTATGGGTTTCTACTTTCATCAGGATATGAGTCGGCTCCTGATGGAAATCGTAAACGCCCTGCTGCGCGTCAGCGTAGAAACGGCCCACTTCGGAACCTTCCATTACCGCCGCGTTGTCTTTATAGGCTGACAGCACGTAATCGGGCGTCTGCGCGAAGGTGTTCTTGATCATTTTGAACAGGGATTTCGGCTGCGCTACGCCGTCGATCACCCAGTCCGCGTTGAAGATTTTATGGCGGCAGTGTTCGGAGTTCGCCTGAGCGAACATATACAGCTCGATATCGTTCGGGTTGCGCCCCAGTTTTTCAAACGCCGCCAGCAGGTAGTCGATCTCGTCATCGGCCAGCGCCAGGCCCAGCTTCTGATTGGCCTGCTCCAATGCACTGCGCCCCTGCGTCAGGATATCCACGCTTTGCAGCGGCTGCGGCGCCTGCTGGACGAAAAGCTGCTCCGCCTCATTCAGGTCGCCATACACGCTCTCCATCATGCGGTCATGCAGCAGCGCGGCCAGCTGGTGCCACTGGGCGTCGGTCAGCTGCGGCGCCTGTACGTAAAAGGCCAGGCCGCGCTCCAGACGGCGCACCTGCGCCAGATCGCAGTTGTGGGCGATATCGGTCGCTTTAGAAGACCAGGGGGAGATGGTGCCGGGACGCGGCGTCACCAGCAGCAGACGCCCTTGCGGCGCATGTTCGGCGAGAGAAGGGCCATATTTCAGCAGACGCTGCAGGCGGGACTTTTCTTCTGCGTTCAGCGGTGCGCTGACATCGGCAAAATGGACATACTCGGCGTAAATATCACTCACCGGCAGGTGAGCGTCCTGAAAACGGGTCAGCAGTTTGTTTACACGAAATGCCGACAGGGCGGGCGAACCACGCAGAATTTCCATCATTAAGATCTCTCGTCTTCGAAGCGCCGGAGGACGCTTCTTTGGGCGCAACAGGGAAAACGGGCGATATTATAAAGAAACGGGCCGCCTAACGAAACCGTTTGCGCGGAAATTTCCGCGCTGCGAAATAGCCTGAAAATTGCGCAAATCTTGCTATTGGAGTTGCTCTGCGCCGCGTTGTTGCGCAAAATGCCCCACGCTCTGGGATTTAATAGATAACAAACGCTGCCCGAAGAGACAGAGGCCTGAGAGCCACCGAGAGATAACTATTTGAAACGCCTGAAAATTAATTATCTGCTAGTCGGGTTGATTACCGTGCTGCTGGCGGTAGCGCTCTGGCCGACCATTCCCTGGTACGGCGCAGCGCAAGACAAGATTGCGCAGATAAAATCGCGGGGAGTGCTGCGAATTAGCACCATTAATTCCCCGCTTACTTACTACACCAGCAACAACGCACCGGCCGGAATGGATTATGAGCTGGCGAAGCGTTTCGCCGATTACCTGGGCGTGAAACTGCAGGTCAACGTTCGGCAAAACCTGAACGACCTGTTTGACGATCTGGATGACGGCAACGCCGATCTGCTTGCCGCCGGGCTGATTTACAACAGCGAACGGCTGGCGCGCTTTCGCACCGGCCCCAGCTACTATTCCGTTTCGCAGCAGCTGGTCTACCGCATCGGCACGCCGCGGCCCAAAAACCTCGGCAACCTCAAAGGCCGCCTGACGGTCGCTTCCGGCTCCGCCTATATGTCGACGCTGCGTAATATCAAAGAGAACCAATATCCCGATCTCGACTGGGCGATCTCGACCGATCAGGGCCCGAAAGCGCTGCTGGAAGCGGTTGCCGACGGCCAGCTCGATTACACCATCGGCGATTCGGTCACTATTGGCCTGCTGCAGCGCATTCATCCGCAGCTGGCGGTGGCGTTCGATATCACCGACGAAGAGCCGGTCACCTGGTATATGCAGCGCGAAGAGGATGACAGCCTGAACGCGGCGATGCTCGATTTCTTCAGTCAGATGGAAGAAGAAGGCGCGATGGCACGGCTGGAGGAGAAGTATCTCGGCCACGTCGGCGCCTTTGACTATGTCGATACCCGCACTTTCCTGCGCGCTATCGACGATATTCTGCCCGATATCCGCCCGCTGTTCGAACGCTACGCCGCGCAGATCGACTGGCGTCTGCTGGCTGCCATCTCTTATCAGGAGTCGCACTGGAATCCGCAGGCAACCTCCCCTACCGGCGTGCGCGGCCTGATGATGCTGACGCGCAATACCGCAGATAGCCTGCAGGTGGCGGATCGCCTCGATCCGGAGCAGAGCATTCGTGGCGGCAGCGAATATCTGCAGCGCATGATGGAGAAAGTGCCTGCATCGGTGCCGGAGGATGAGCGCATCTGGTTTGCGCTGGCCTCCTACAATATGGGCTACGCCCATATGCTGGACGCGCGCAAGCTGACGGAAAAACAGGGCGGCAACCCGGACAGCTGGGCAGACGTTAAGCTGCGCCTGCCGATGCTGAGCCAGAAGCGCTATTACAGCCAGACCGCCTACGGCTATGCGCGCGGTCATGAGGCTTATAACTACGTGGAAAACATCCGCAAGTATCAGCTCAGCCTGGTCGGCTACCTGCAGGAGCAGGAGAAGAAGCTGGCCCAGCGTAAGACGCTGGAAGCGACGTTAGGAGAAGGCTATCCGGCGGTCGCACCCGATATCGCCATGAACTAAGCGGCGCTGCCCGGCGTCGCGCCCTGCTCTGCGGCACGCTGCGCCTGACGCTGCGCCCGCTTCTGCTCGCGGCGCATGCGGAAAAAATCGCTGAGCATTGCGGCGCACTCTTCCGCCAGCACGCCCTGCTCCACTTTAACCTGATGGTTCATGCCGGGGTGCCCCAGAATATCCACCAGCGATCCGGCGGCGCCGGTTTTCTCATCGCGTGCGCCGAACACCAGCCGGCCGATGCGGCTGTGAACAATCGCGCCGGCGCACATAATGCACGGCTCCAGCGTGACATAGAGGGTGGTATCCAGCAGACGGTAGTTTTCCAGCGCCTTGCCGCCCTCGCGCAGCGCCATCATCTCCGCATGTGCAGTGGGATCGTGCTGGCCTATCGGCCGGTTCCACCCTTCGCCGATCACCTTGTCGCCCTGCACCAGCACCGCCCCGACCGGAACCTCGCCCTGCTCACGCGCCCGACGCGCCAGCTGTAATGCATGGCGCATCCAGTATTCATCACTCGTTTCGCTCACGGAACTCTCCAGCGGAAAATGCGGCTGGCATTATAACCAAACCTGTGGGGAGACAAAATTATTCCAGCTGTTGCAGCTCGCCCTGCGGCGTCACGCGCCAGCGGTGCTGACAGAAAAACAGCAGCGGGTTGTCCTGTTTACTGTCACTGTAGCCGCTGTAGAGCTGCAGCGGCGTGCCGATCTGCTCTTCCAGCTGCGCCACTTTTTCATGGCCCAGGCAGCGCAAACTGAGAATGCGTCCGCCCCAGGCGCGCTCCATCTGACTGGCGATCAGCTTAACGCGTGGCAGGAAGGCGGAGTCGTAATAGACCTGCTCCACCAGCGGCTGCGGCGAACCGGTGATCAGCCAGACATCGGCGTCATTGCTGCTCAGGTAATCGGTCAGCCGCTGCTGCACCACCGGGAACGCCACCACCCGCTGACGGAACCAGCGCGCAAAACTCGCCTCGCGGCGCTGCAGCGCCGCTTCGCTATGCCCGAAGGTGATCGACCAGAGTAGCAGGCTCATCGGCCAGCGCGCCGCACGTCCTTTGATCAGCAGTCCCATTCCCACTACCGGCAGCAGCGGCACTACCAGCAGCAGGTTCAGCGGCTGCCGCCACAGCAGATAGCGCATAAAAGTACCGAACATATCCTGCTGATGTAAGGTGCCGTCCAGATCGAAAAACACTACCCGTCGTTGCGAATCCGCCATTAAACCGTTCTCCTTCATCAACCTTTCGCTTCAGCATTCATTAGTGTAGACAGTAGCAGCAATGGCTGGCTAACGGCAGCCTCATCGTAATGTGATTTGTCATCGCGGGTGATCCGCGTTATACAATTAGAGAATCAATGTCTTATGCTTACTCTTCAGGGAGTAAGCGGCTCAGGCAGCAGGCCGCGCGATTACCGCCCCGCCTCCCTTATCGGGCAATAACCATCTGAAGGAGCCGCCATGAGCGCCCTGTTACGCATTCGCCAGCTCTATCCGGGGCTGGCGCTGAATGAGCGTCGGCTGGCCGACTACCTGTTGGCGCAGCCCGGCCACGCCTGCCAGCTCAGCTCGCCACGCCTGGCGCTGGAAGCGGGCGTCAGCCAGTCGAGCGTGGTGAAGTTCGCGCAAAAGCTGGGCTATAAAGGTTTTCCGGCGCTGAAGCTGGCGTTAAGCGAATCGCTGCGGGCGAAAGACGCGATTACGGTGCATAACCATATTTTGAGCGGCGATCCGCTGAAGGTGGTGGGTGAAAAGCTGTTCACGGAAAAGGTCTCCGCTATTCGCGCCACGCTGGATATCAATAGCGAAGAGAAGCTGATGGAGACGCTTAATTTGATTAAGCGCGCCGGCCGCATCGTGCTGGTGGGCATCGGCGCCTCCGGGCTGGTGGCGAAAGATTTTTCCTGGAAGCTGATGAAGATCGGCATCAGCGCCGTCGCTGAGCAGGATATGCACGCGCTGCTGGCCAGCGTCCAGGCGCTGCGCGACGGCGATCTGCTGCTGGCGATCTCATACAGCGGCGAGCGCCGCGAGATCAATCTCGCCGCGCAGGAGGCGGCACGCGTCGGTGCCTGGGTGCTGGCCTTTACCGGTTTTACACCCAATACGCTGCAGCAGTGCGCCACCCACTGCCTTTATACCGTTGCGGAAGAGCAAAGCACGCGCAGCGCCGCTATCTCGTCGACCTCCGCGCAGCTGGCGCTTACCGACCTGCTGTTTATGGCGCTGGTGCAGCAGGATGCCGAGCGCGCCTCCAGCTATATTCGGCACAGCGAGGCGCTGGTAAAAAAACTGGTATGAGCTGTTGACGGGCGTATAATGGCCGCGCTTCAGGCTATTCAGGCGGGACCGGGGACATTATGGCGTTACTGATTACTAAAAAATGTATTAACTGCGATATGTGCGAACCGGAGTGCCCCAACCAGGCGATATCGATGGGCGATGAGATCTACGTTATCGACCCCTGGCTCTGCACCGAGTGCGTGGGGCACTATGATACCCCGACCTGCCAGAGCGTCTGCCCCATCGACAATACTATCGTTGCCGATCCGGCGCACAGCGAAAACCGCGACCAACTGTGGGAAAAGTTTGTGCTGATCCACCACGCGGTATGAGGCGTCGCCGCCTCACCCTTCGATAATGACCGTCGCGCAGGCGTAGTGCCGCTCATCCGCCAGCGTGACGTGGACATGACGCACGCCCAGCTTTGCCGCCAGATCGGCCGCCTGCAGGAAAAAGCGTAGCTCTGGCTTGCCCAGCGCATCGTTATAAACTTCAAACTGATTAAACGCCAGACCGCCGCGAATGCCGGTGCCGAACGCTTTGGCCGCCGCCTCTTTCACCGCAAAGCGTTTCGCCAGAAAACGCACCGGCTGCTGGTGAGACTGATACTGACGCCATTCGTTTTCGCTCAGCACGCGGCGCGCCAGCCGATCGCCCGAACGGGAGATCACCCCTTCGATGCGATCGATTTCAACGATATCGGTGCCGAGACCAAGGATAGCCATTAGCGGCGCGCTTCCCGCATCAGCAGCTTCATCTCTTTCACCGCCTCGGCCAGCCCGCTCATCAGCGCACGCCCGATAATCGCATGGCCGATATTCAGCTCGTGCATTTCCGGCAGTGCAGCGATCGGCAGCACGTTATGGTAGGTGAGACCGTGGCCGGCGTTAACCTTCAGCCCTTTCGCGGCAGCCCAGGTGGCCGCGTGCGCGATGCGCGCCAGCTCGGCGTCGCGCGCGTCGCCCGCTTCCGCTTCGGCGTATGCGCCAGTATGAATTTCGATGTAAGGCGCGCCCACCGCCGCCGCGGCATCAATCTGCCGTTCGTCGGCGTCGATAAACAGCGAGGTCAGAATACCCGCTGCGTTAAGACGCTGCACCGCCGCGCTGATTTTTTCCTGCTGTCCCGCCACGTCCAGGCCGCCTTCGGTGGTGACCTCCTGACGTTTTTCCGGCACCAGGCAGCAGAAGTGCGGCTTCAGCTCGCAGGCGATCGCCAGCATCTCTTCCGTCACCGCCATCTCCAGGTTCATGCGCGTCTCAATGGTCTGGCGCAGCAGACGCACGTCGCGATCGGTAATGTGGCGGCGATCTTCGCGCAGGTGGACGGTGATGCCGTCAGCGCCCGCCTGCTCGGCGACGAAAGCCGCCTGCACCGGATCGGGATAGTGGGTGCCGCGCGCGTTGCGCACCGTGGCGATATGATCGATATTGACGCCTAATAACAACTCAGCCATGACAGTCCTCAGAATGTTGCAGTTATGCAGGCAGCGCCACGCCTCCGGCGCGCGCTGGGTTTATTCCTGATTATTTTCCGGTGCGTCCGCGCGTTTCTTCGGGATGAACTGACGGAACAGCTCCTGACTTTTTAACGGTTTGCCGCCCAGCCACGGCTTCAGCGCCATACGGGTGAAGCGTTTTGCGGCGCGCAGCGTATCGCCGTCGGGGAATTCGCGCTCATAGAGGGCACGTAACTGCCGTCCGGTAAAGCTACGCTGGTTGACCACCATGCTGGCGATAAAGCCTTTCTCTTCACGAAAGCTATAGGTCATGCCATCTTCCACATCTTCGCCGGTGCCGGCGCAGTGCAGAAAATCGACGCCGTAACCCATGTGGCCCAGCAGCGCCAGCTCAAAGCGGCGCAGAGCCGGTTCCGGGCTGCCGTTGGCTTCGGCCAGAGACTGGATACAGTGAAGGTAATCGAAGAAGAGTTCAGGAAAGGGCGTCTCGTGCTGCAGCACGCGCGCCAGCAGCTCGTTGACGTAAAGCCCGCAGTAGAGGGCGGTGCCGCTCAGCGGCAACGCCAGCGAGACCGCTTCAACGTTGCGCAGCGTTTTGACTTCGCCGCGTCCGCCCCAGCGCACCAGCAGCGGCGTGAAAGGCTGCAGCGCCCCCTTAAGATGGGAGCGCTTCGAGCGCGCGCCTTTGGAGATAACGCGCACTCGTCCATGATTTTCCGTAAAGAGATCCAGCATCAGGCTGGTTTCGCTCCACGGCCGGCCATGGAGAACAAAAGCGCGCTGCCAGCCTTCCATTCAGCAATCAGAGATCGTCAACGTAGCCCAGGCTACGCAGCGCACGCTCGTCGTCTGCCCAGCCGGACTTCACTTTGACCCACAGCTCAAGATGCACTTTCATCTCGAACAGCTCTTCCATATCCTTACGGGCTTCGATGCCGATGGTTTTGATCTTGGCGCCTTTATTGCCGATCACCATCTTTTTCTGGCCTTCGCGCTCTACCAGAATCAGACCGTTGATATCGTAGCCGCCGCGCTCGTTGGTGACAAACTGCTCGATTTCTACCGTCACTGAATAGGGCAGCTCGGCGCCCAGGAAGCGCATCAGTTTTTCACGAATGATTTCCGACGCCATAAAGCGCTGCGAGCGGTCAGTAATGTAATCTTCCGGGAAATGATGCTCCGCTACCGGCAGGCGCTTACGCACGATGCTGGCAATGGTATCGACGTTCTTGCCGCTTTCCGCGGAGATCGGCACCACATCCATAAAGTCCATCTGCTGGCTGAGGAACTGCATATGCGGCAGCAGGATCGACTTGTCAGTAATGTTGTCGACCTTGTTGATTGCCAGCAGAACCGGCACTTTGTTCTCTTTCAGCTTGTTAACGACCATTTCGTCGTCCGCTGTCCAGCGCGTGCCTTCCACCACAAAGATGATCAGCTCAACGTCGCCGATTGAGCTGCTGGCGGCGCGGTTCATCAGGCGGTTGATCGCCCGCTTCTCTTCGATATGCAGGCCGGGGGTATCGACGTAGATCGCCTGATACGCGCCTTCCGTATGGATGCCCATAATGCGGTGGCGCGTGGTTTGCGGTTTACGCGAGGTAATGGAAACCTTCTGCCCCAGCAGCTGGTTCAGCAGCGTCGATTTTCCAACGTTCGGGCGGCCGACAATCGCAATAAAGCCGCAGTGCATCTCTTGTTCGCTCATTCGAGTCCTAACTTAATCAGCGCCTGTTCGGCCGCTGCCTGTTCAGCTTTGCGACGGCTCGACCCGGTGCCCACCACCGGCTCCGCCATGCCGCTCACCTGACAGTGAATGGTAAATTCCTGGTCATGCGCTTCGCCACGCACCTGCACCACCAGATAGGAGGGCAGCGGCAGATGACGACCCTGCAGATACTCCTGCAGACGCGTTTTTGGATCTTTCTGTTTGTCACCCGGGCTGATCTGATCCAGACGGCTCTGATACCAGCTGAGGATCAGCCTTTCCACCGTTTGAATATCGCTGTCGAGGAACACGCCGCCGATCAACGCTTCTACGGTATCGGCCAGGATCGATTCGCGACGGAAGCCGCCGCTTTTCAGTTCGCCCGGCCCCAGACGCAGGCATTCGCCTAAATCAAACTCGCGCGCCATCTCCGCCAGCGTATTGCCGCGCACCAGCGTCGCACGCATGCGGCTCATATCGCCCTCGTCCACACGCGGAAAGCGGTGATAAAGCGCGTTAGCAATAACAAAGCTCAGGATGGAATCGCCGAGAAACTCCAGACGCTCGTTGTGTTTACTGCTGGCACTCCGGTGGGTTAATGCCTGTTGCAGTAGTTCCTGATGAGTAAAAGTGTAGCCCAGCTTTCGCTGAAGCTTATTAATGAGGATGGGATTCATGCGATACCAATTTCAACAATGCGTCAATTATGCTGCATACGAAACAGGGCTGACGACGGTCAACGCTAAACAGTTTCGTTTGCAGTGGCCTCCCGCACGCGGGAGGCCATCCGTTTTACAGGCGGTCCGGATCAGTGGATGCCGCCAATACGACTCAGGCGAACGCCGGTAGGCCATTCCCCTTCTTGCTTCTCAAAGCTCATCCAGATGGCGGTCGCCTTGCCAACCAGATTTTTTTCCGGCACGAAGCCCCAATAACGGCTGTCAGCGCTGTTATCGCGGTTATCGCCCATCATAAAGTAGTGTCCGGCAGGCACGACCCAGCTCGCCTGCGGCTGCCCCGGCTGCTGATAATACATGCTGGCCTGACTTTGCGCCTCAGTTACCAGTAAAATATTGTGGGTAACGTCACCCAGCGTTTCTTTACGGGCCGCCAGACGCAGGCCGCCGCGCATGGTTTCACCCTGCGGCACCTGCCAGAAGCCGTTGCCCGACTCATTGCCGTCGAAACCGCTAAAGGTTTGAATAAAGTTGCTCGGCGCCACGTCGGAATAGGTGATTGGCAGCGCTTTGTCGCAGGCTCTGCCGCTCTCGCATGCCGGGTTTACCGTCAGCGTTTTATTCAGCGGATCATAGGTCACACGGTCGCCCGGCAGACCAATAACACGTTTGATATAGTCAAGGCTCGGATCCTTCGGATATTTAAACACCGCGATATCGCCGCGCGCCGGATGCCCGGTCGGGATCAGCGTGGTCTGGGTGATCGGATCTTTAATCCCGTAGGCGAACTTCTCCACCACGATAAAATCGCCAATCAGCAGCGTCGGCATCATCGAGCCGGATGGGATCTGGAACGGCTCGTAAATAAACGAGCGCACCACAAACACCACCGCCAGTACCGGAAACACCGAGGCGGCCGTTTCCACCCAGCCCGGCTGCTTCGCCACTTTCGTCAGCGTGGCGTTATCCAGCGTGCCGCCGGTTTGCGCCTGCGCCTGAGCCTGCTGCGCGCGCCGCGCCGGCGCCCATTTGAAGCGGTCGACACACCAGATGATGCCGGTGACCAGCGTCGCTATCGCCAGTATCAGGGCGAACATGTTAGCCATCAGTTATCCTTACTTGCCATCTTTGCCCACGTGCAGAATGGCGAGGAACGCTTCCTGCGGCAGTTCGACGTTGCCGACCTGCTTCATGCGTTTCTTACCATCTTTCTGCTTCTGCAACAGCTTTTTCTTACGACTTACGTCGCCGCCGTAGCATTTCGCGAGTACGTTTTTACGCAGCTGCTTAACCGTTGAACGGGCGATAATGTGGTTGCCGATCGCCGCCTGGATAGCGATATCAAACTGCTGGCGCGGGATCAGCTCTTTCATCTTCTCAACCAGATCGCGACCGCGGTACGGCGCGTTATCGCGGTGAGTGATCAGCGCCAGCGCATCGACGCGCTCGGAGTTAATCAGTACGTCCACTCGCACCATGTCAGACGCCTGGAAGCGCTTGAAGTTGTAATCCAGCGAGGCGTAGCCGCGCGAGGTCGACTTCAGGCGATCGAAGAAATCCAGCACCACTTCCGCCATCGGGATTTCATAGGTCAGCGCTACCTGATTGCCGTGATAAACCATGTTGGTCTGCACGCCGCGCTTCTCAATGCACAGGGTGATAACGTTGCCCAGGTACTCCTGCGGCAGCAGCATATGACACTCTGCAATCGGCTCGCGCAGCTCGTTGATATTGTTCAACGGCGGCAGCTTGGAGGGGCTATCGACGTAGACAATCTCTCCGCCGGTGGTTTCCACTTCATAAACTACGGTCGGCGCAGTGGTGATCAAGTCGAGATCGTATTCACGCTCCAGACGCTCCTGAATGATCTCCATATGCAGCAGACCCAGGAAGCCGCAGCGGAAACCAAAGCCCAACGCCGTTGAGCTTTCCGGCTCATAGAACAGCGAGGCGTCATTCAGGCTCAGCTTGCCCAGCGCGTCGCGAAACGCTTCATAATCATCGGAGCTGATCGGGAAAAGGCCGGCATAAACCTGCGGCTTCACTTTCTTAAAGCCCGGCAGCGCTTTATCCGCCGGCATTCTGGCGCCGGTCAGAGTATCGCCCACCGGCGCGCCGAGGATGTCTTTAATGGCGCACACCAGCCAGCCTACTTCGCCGCAGTTAAGCGCATCGCGATCGACCTGCTTCGGCGTGAAGATGCCGAGACGGTCGGCGTTGTAGACCTGACCGGTACTCATCACTTTGATCTTTTCGCCCTTGCGCAGCGTGCCGTTTTTGATGCGCACCAGCGAGACGACGCCCAGGTAGTTATCGAACCAGGAGTCGATGATCAGCGCCTGCAGCGGCCCGTTCGGGTCGCCTTCCGGCGGCGGAATGTCGCGCACCAGACGCTCCAGCACGTCGGGTACGCCAATGCCGGTTTTCGCCGAGCAGCGTACCGCGTCGGTAGCATCGATGCCGACAATATCTTCAATTTCCTGCGCAACGCGATCGGGATCGGCGGCCGGCAGATCGATTTTGTTCAGTACCGGCACCACTTCCAGATCCATTTCCATGGCGGTATAGCAGTTAGCCAGCGTCTGCGCTTCCACGCCCTGCCCTGCATCTACCACCAGCAGCGCACCTTCGCAGGCGGCAAGAGAACGCGAAACTTCATAAGAGAAGTCCACGTGGCCTGGGGTATCGATAAAATTGAGCTGGTAAGTTTCGCCGTTCGGCGCTTTGTAATCGAGCGTCACGCTCTGCGCTTTGATGGTGATGCCACGCTCGCGCTCCAGATCCATTGAGTCCAGAACCTGCGCAGCCATTTCACGATCGGTTAAGCCGCCGCAAATCTGGATCAGACGATCTGATAACGTTGATTTGCCGTGGTCAATATGCGCGATGATCGAAAAGTTTCTTATATGCTTCATTATGGAGGTTATTCTGCCTTACAAATGCTGAAACTCTCGCGATGCAACCTCAGGAGAGCGTGTAATATCACAGGCGGAGACGGCCCGAAAGGCGCATTGTACACGACATATCAGGGTGGTGGAATCATCGCGCCGGGAGATAAAGCAAGGAAAACGGGATGATAGCGTATTTGCTGCGAAGGCGGTGAAAAAAAGCGCAAAACATTAGCCGGACAAGCATTGCTTGCCCGGCGTAACGTTACAGTGATTCCTGCTCAACGCGTAGCGCGTCGGGCGGCAGCATGACATTGAGGATGATCGGCTGGAAGGCTTCACGATCGCCGAAGCGCGATGAAACCCCTTTGGCGACGATAAAGCCGCCGATACCGCCGAGCAGCGCGCCGCAGGCGGCCGCCAGATCGGTATGGAACAGCATCTGAAACAGGCCCGCCAGCAGGAACAGCCCCAGCAGTGGCGTCATATAGACCAGCAGCGCCGAACCCAGCAAGCTGCTTTCACGGATGCCCAGCTCTACGCGCTGACCCGGCTGCAGTGGCTTTTCGCTGGCGATTTGCATCACGTGCGCGTTTTTCGGCCCCAGCTTGTTCAGCATGGCGCTGCCGCACCCTTTGCGCGCCGAGCAGCTGTTGCAGGTGGTTTTTACTTCCGAATGCAGCGTGGCGATGCCGTCCTGCCACGTAACCACTGTGGCCCATTCTCTCATCATCGTTGCGTACCTAAATTGATGCTGTCGGCGATACGCTTCGCCGTCGCGGGCGGCAGTTCGCCGACAATGGTAATGTCAGTGTTATTGCGGGTAGCAGTTTGCACCGTTCGACGGCCAGTGCGCAACAGCTGCGTCGTGCTGCTTTTATCCGCCGGGCTGACGTTAATAGAGAAACTGAAAAGCCCGTCGGAATAAAACCTTGATTCAACAGGCTTATTGATAGAAGGCAGCGTGCGGCGGCTCTGCGCCACTTCCGTCATTCCCGCTGGCAGCCAGCCAGGCGTCCAGTTAAAGCTCACTTTTTGGCTCTGCGGCACCGAAAGCGAAGGCGGCAGATTCGCTTTTTCCAGCCCCTGCATTAGGTTTCGTACGCCCTCATCGACGGCGAAACTGACCACGCGATACTGCTCCAGCGTCTCGCCGTCGCGATCGAGCAGGTCGATGCGCAGCGGCAGCTTCGTTTCGCTGTCGAGCCAGACGATATAGCTATAGCGCGTGCCGTCGCGCGCGACGATACGCACCACTTCGCACAGTTGATCGGCGATACGCGTGCGTCCCACCGGCACAAAATCGTAGCTGGTAGTGAGGCGTTTAAAATCGGCGTTCACCACCGCCGGCAGCGCATCAACAATATGCGTACCGGGTAGCGAAAACGGCTCAAGTCCAGGCTCAAAGTAGCTGATATCGTTGCCGCGCTGGATCACTTCCCGACGCGGCCCATCCATCTGCAGCAGCTGCGCGTAGATCTTGTTATCGATCACCGCGTGACGATAGCGCAGCGATTCGATGCCCAGGCGGGAGACGTTGATATAAGCGAGTTCGTAGTTGAGGGACTGGCTGGCCTGTTCCATCTGTTGCAACAACGCCCCGGACGCAGTTTCCTGCGCCGGGGCGATGGCTGAATAAAACAGGCCGCCAGCCAGAAGGCTAACGGCACACCAGAGTTGCTTCATTACTGCTGCTGAATTCCTAACGACTGATTTCCTGGAACCTGAACCTGTGCCTGCTGCGGGCCGGTGGGATCAAATTGCATCTGCTCAGTGTGTAAGCGACGCTGCAGTTCGTAATCCTGCAGCATGGCGTTGACCCGACGGCGCTGTTCCTGCACCTGCTGGCTGGCGCTGTTGGTGTCAAAGCTGTCAGACGGCACGCCCAGGCTGACCGGCGACGCTTTACCCATCATCGGCAGCGTGTTGAACACCGGCGCTTCAGAAGCCTGTCCTGACTCCTGCGGCTGATTGTAGTGCTGAACGCCAACAATCACCGCCAGCGAAACGCAGGCGGCCACGCCGACCTGGGTAATCTGCGCAGCCCAGGGACGCATTTTTTTCCAGAAAGGCATTTTCTCCCAGCGCGCGGGTTCTGGCTGCGCTTCCGGGATAAACGCGGTGACATTGCGAGCAGGTTCCTGTTCTATCGCGGCGGCAACGCGCGCGGCGATATCAAAATGGACGGTTTCGCCGACATCACCACGCAGCGTATCGCGGATAAGATGATAGCTTTCCCAGCTTTGCTGCAGTGTAGCGTCTTTAGACAATGCGGAGATCACTTCGTTGTCCAAAGTTTCGCCATCCATTAAAGCGGAAAGTTTTTCTTTCTGCATGCCTTAGTACCCTTCCTGTATCCGTTATCGCTAACGTTGGATAAGCGGTTGAACTTTGTTATCAATGGCCTCTCGCGCGCGGAAAATGCGCGAGCGCACGGTGCCTACCGGACAATCCATGATGGCAGCTATCTCTTCATAGCTTAGCCCATCCAGCTCCCGCAGGGTGATTGCCATGCGCAAATCCTCCGGAAGCGACTCAATGGTACGGAACACTATCTGTTTCAACTCATCAGACAACATTAAGTTCTCAGGGTTCGATATTTCTTTCAGCGCGCCTGCGCTTTCGAAATTTTCAGCCTCTATCGCATCCACATCACTGGATGGCGGACGGCGGCCCTGAGCGACCAGATAGTTTTTCGCGGTATTAACGGCAATACGGTATAACCAGGTGTAAAACGCGCTATCGCCGCGGAAAGAGTCCAACGCGCGATACGCTTTGATAAAAGATTCCTGTACCACGTCGGGTACATCGCCTGACGGAACGTAGCGTGAAACCAGGCTCGCCACTTTATGCTGGTAACGAACAACCAGTAAATTGAATGACTTCTGATCTCCTTTCTGTACCCGCTCAACGAGAATCTGATCCGTTAATTGCTCGCTCATCCGAGGTAATATCTCCCCAAATCATTCTCCACGCGTAAATGAACCACCAGCAAACACTCAAGTTTATGAGCAAGCCCTCATTAGAGCCGGTCATTAGACAATAGTTCAGTTACGCCGTTTTTTTGTTGCCTTACCGGGTACTTTTACACGTCTGGATTGTTGAGCATGCTGGGAAAACCTACGCCACTGCTGTTTTTGATCATCGTAAACCGGTTACCGGGCGTAAGCCGCAGAGTACCCGATGCGCATGACATTTTCATCACCAAAGCGCAATTATTGTCCCTTGTTAACCATAATAAACAAGCTTTGACTCTTGCCCAGCCTGCCATAAAGTCAAAAGGGATTGTATTGCGCCAGATCGTGCCTTTTGACGCTTTTAGCGCTTTTTAAATCGACCGTTTCGCCTTATGCTCTGACGACCACTTGTTTAGTAAAATAAACACCATGAGCAAAATTTCCGATTATCAGTGTGACGTTTTGATTATTGGCAGCGGCGCGGCGGGCCTTTCGCTGGCGCTGCGGCTGGCGCAGACTCAGCAGGTCACCGTCCTGAGCAAAGGGCCGGTTAGCGAGGGATCCAGCTTTTACGCGCAGGGCGGCATTGCTGCCGTCTTCGATGAAATGGACAGTATCGAAGCGCACGTGGAGGATACGCTGATGGCCGGAGCCGGCCTGTGCGACCGCGAGTCGGTGGATTTTATCGCGCGCAACGCGCGCCACTGCGTGGAATGGCTGATTGAACATGGCGTCGCTTTCGACAAAGAGACGCAGCCCGACGGCGAGGAGCGTTATCACCTGACGCGTGAAGGCGGCCACAGCCATCGCCGCATTCTGCACAGCGCCGACGCCACCGGGCGCGAAGTCGTCACCACGCTGGTTTCTCAGGCGTTGAGCCACCCTAATATCCGTATTCTGGAGCGCACCAACGCCGTTGACCTTATTCTCTCCGATCGACTCGGGTTGCCGGGCGCGCGCCGCGTCCTGGGGGCGTGGATCTGGAATCGCAATCTGGAGCGGGTAGAGACCTGCAGCGCGCGCGCCGTCGTGCTGGCCACCGGCGGCGCGGCGAAGGTTTATCAGTACACGACCAATCCCGACATCGCCTCCGGAGATGGCATCGCCATGGCCTGGCGCGCTGGCTGCCGCGTGGCGAACCTGGAGTTCAATCAGTTCCACCCCACCTGCCTGTACCATCCTCAGGCGCGTAACTTTTTGCTGACCGAAGCCCTGCGCGGTGAAGGCGCTTATTTGCGGCGTCCTGACGGCAGCCGCTTTATGCCTGACTTCGACGCGCGCGGCGAACTGGCGCCGCGCGATATTGTGGCGCGGGCGATCGATCATGAAATGAAACGTCTCGGCGCCGACTGCATGTATCTCGATATCAGCCATCAGCCGGCCGACTTTATCCGCGCCCACTTCCCGATGATTGATGAAAAGCTGCGCTCGCTGGGTCTCGATCTGACGCGCGAACCGATTCCGGTGGTGCCGGCAGCGCACTATACCTGCGGCGGTGTGCTGGTCGATCATCATGGCCGCACCGACGTCAACGGGCTCTATGCGATTGGCGAAGTTAGCTATACCGGCCTGCACGGCGCCAACCGCATGGCCTCCAATTCGTTGCTGGAGTGCCTGGTCTACGGCTGGTCGGCGGCGGAAGATATGCTGGTTACCCTGCCGCAAATTTCCCGCGTCGATAAGCTGCCCGCCTGGGATGAGAGCCAGGTAGATGATTCTGATGAAAGAGTGGTGATCCAGCACAACTGGCATGAGCTGCGGCTGTTTATGTGGGATTACGTCGGCATCGTGCGCACCACTAAACGTCTGGAGCGCGCCAGCCGACGTATCGCGCTGCTGCAGCAGGAGATTGAGGAGTATTACCGCCACTTTCGCATCTCCAATAATCTGCTGGAGCTACGAAATCTGACGCAGGTGGCGGAGCTGATCATTCGTTGCGCTATGCAGCGCAAAGAGAGCCGCGGGCTGCACTACACGCTCGACTATCCCGAGACGCTGCCCGCTTCAGCCCCAACCATCCTGACGCCGCCGGGCTACATAAACAGATAGAAATCCTGGGTCAGGCTGCAAAAAGCGGGAGAGTAGCAGCGGTCTGGCCCACGAATAATCAGGCGTTCCTGTAACTCTTCGCCTGGCGCCGGGGAAAACCCGAGCAGCACGCGATGCGGCAGCCGCGTATCGTTTTCCGCCACGTCGTTGCGAAAGCGCAGGTGCCAGCCGCGCGCCGCTGCCAGCGCGATAAAACGTCGCCCTTCCTCTTCCGGCAGCACCAGACAGAAAAAACCCTCTTCGCCGATCAGCGTCTCCGCGCTGCGCAGCAGATCTTCATGGGTCAAGGTGTGGGTGGCGCGCGCGTTATCGCGGGCGGAGGTGGCGCAGGCCGGGCCTGGTGTGAAATAAGGCGGGTTGCTGACAATCAGCGAATAGCGTTTTTCCTGACGCTGCGCCCAGGAGAGAATATCCGCTTGGTGAATATGGATCCGCGCCGCCCAGGGCGATTGTGCGGCATTCTCCGCCGCCTGCGCCGCTGCCTCGCAGTCCAGCTCGACCGCATCAATTTCTACCGATTCCGCCGTGCGCTGCGCCAGCATCAGCGCCAGCAGGCCGCTGCCGGTGCCGATATCAAGAATGCGTACCGCCTGCGCCACCGGCGCCCACGCGCCCAGCAAAATGCTGTCGGTGCCGACCTTCATGGCGCAGCGATCGTGCGCAATAAAAAAACGTTTAAAAGTGAAGCCGTTGCCACGTAATGGCGGTTTTGATTGCGACATAATCAGGACCAGAGACAAAAACGGTGTCAGCATAGGGGAAATAAGAAAGGGTTAAAAGCCATAAACTGCCGACAAACAGATGAAGATCGTCGCCAATCTGTCTATAATCAGCGCCCCAAACTGAGGTAGACCATGACCGCAAGCACATTTTCCGAACTCGAACTTGATGAAAGCCTGCTGGACGCATTGCAGGACAAAGGCTTTTCCCGCCCCACCGCTATCCAGGCCGAAGCGATCCCCGCCGCGCTGGATGGACGCGACGTGCTGGGTTCAGCACCAACCGGGACCGGGAAAACGGCGGCCTATCTTTTGCCGGCGCTACAGCATCTACTGGACTTTCCACGCAAAAAATCTGGCCCGCCGCGGGTACTGATCCTGACGCCAACGCGCGAGCTGGCAATGCAGGTTGCAGACCAGGCGCAGGCGCTGGCGAAACATACACAGCTGGACATCGCCACCATCACCGGCGGCGTGGCCTACATGAATCATGCTGAAGTGTTCAGCGAAAATCAGGATGTGGTGGTGGCGACCACGGGGCGCCTGCTGCAGTACATCAAAGAAGAGAACTTTGACTGTCGGGCGGTGGAAATCCTGATCCTCGACGAAGCGGATCGCATGCTGGATATGGGCTTCGCCCAGGATATCGAAACCATCGCCGGGGAGACCCGCTGGCGCAAGCAGACGATGCTTTTCTCCGCCACGCTGGAAGGCGACGGTATTAAAGATTTCGCCGAGCGCCTGCTGAATGAGCCGGTTGAGATCGATTCCGATCCGTCACGTCGCGAACGTAAAAAAATTCAACAGTGGTATTACCGCGCCGATGACGTGGCGCATAAAACCAAACTGCTGGTGCATCTGCTGAACCAGCCTGATGTGTCGCGCTCTATCGTCTTTGTGCGTAAGCGCGAGCGCGTGCATGAGCTGGTTGGCTGGCTGCGTGAAGCGGGCATTAATGCCAGCTACCTGGAAGGCGAAATGGTGCAGGCGAAGCGTAACGAAGCGCTGAAGCGCCTGATGGATGGCCGCGTTAACGTGCTGGTTGCCACTGACGTCGCCGCGCGCGGCATCGACGTGGACGATGTCAGCCACGTATTCAACTTCGATTTGCCGCGCACTGCGGATGTCTATCTGCACCGTATCGGCCGTACCGGCCGCGCCGGCCGCAAAGGTACCGCGCTGTCGCTGGTGGAGGCGCACGACTATCTGCTGCTGGATAAAATCAGCCGCTACATCAGCGAGCCGTTAAAAGCGCGCACCATTGATGAGCTGCGTCCGGCGACGCGCGCGCCAAACCAGAAACTGAAAGGCAAGCCGTCGAAGAAAGTTCTGGCGAAGCGCAAAGAGAAAGAGAAGAAGAAAGAAGACGATAATAAGCCGCGCGTTAAGGTGCGTCATCGCGACCGCAAAAACATCGGTAAGCGACGCAAACCCGCAGAGAGCGCCAGCAACAATAAAGAAAGCGCTGAATAATTGCACCGCGCTACAAAAAACCGCCGTATATCGGCGGTTTTTATTTAGATCATTAATCAATAAACCGTTAATAATCTGTTAATTTCAGCTCAGTGTGACAAAAGCGGCCATCGCGCAAACGCCCGATGGCGTCAAAAGCTGAAACATACTGTTTTTTTAAAGATTATTGCATGCGTTATGCCGCGCTTTTTTTCGACATCGCTGCAAAAATCGTTGCGCTTTACCGCTTACAGGCTTTCAGTAAAAGTACGGGTAATCACGTCGCGCTGCTGTTCCGGCGTGAGTGAGTTAAAACGTACCGCATAGCCCGATACGCGGATCGTTAGCTGCGGATATTTTTCCGGATGCTTAACCGCGTCTTCCAGCGTTTCACGACGCAGCACGTTTACGTTCAGGTGCTGACCGCCTTCAACGCGCACCTGCGGTTTCATTTCCAGCGGCACTTCACGATACTCGAACTGTCCCAGATCGCTCACTGGCACGACCTGATCTTCGGTGTAATCGCCTTTCGCACAGACGCAGCGCGCTTCGGATTTCTCGTCATCCAGTAACCAGAATGAGTTGAGCAGCGCGCTGTTGTCGGTTTTTGTAATTTGAATACCTGTAATCATAATTGCCTCCCAGGCGTAATGACGCCAACGCCGTTGCCGGCGTCAGGTTTGCGTTTAAAACATCCGAGTCTCTATATACCAACCTGTGGCAGGGCTAACTTTGATTCAGGTCAATTAACGCCCGTGCCCTGAATGGGTTACAGCGCTAAATTTTTGTTTTAAATCAAATTATTTCACTTAATTATTTTTGTAAATTTTCAATTTTTTTTAAAGGCTTGCTCGCTGGCGCAGAGTCGTTACTCTGATGTTTTGTTTATAACAAAGGGAGAGTGTCATGGGTAAAACAGTCACCTGGCATGACGTGCTGGCGACGGAAAAAGAGCAGCCCTATTTTGTCGAAACGCTGGAGATGGTGGCCAAAGAACGCGCATCCGGCGTCACGGTCTATCCGCCGAAAGAAGATGTATTCAATGCGTTTCGTTTGACCGAACTTAATCAGGTGAAAGTCGTGATTCTGGGTCAGGATCCCTATCACGGCCCAGGCCAGGCGCACGGGCTGGCGTTCAGCGTCAGGCCCGGTGTTGCAGTGCCGCCTTCGCTCCTGAATATGTATAAAGAGCTGGAAAGCGATATTCCCGGCTTTCAACGGCCGACGCACGGTTTTCTGGAAAGCTGGGCGCAGCAGGGGGTGTTACTGCTGAATACGGTATTAACCGTCGAGGCGGGCAAGGCCCATTCCCATGCGCGTTTCGGCTGGGAAACCTTTACCGATCGGGTCATCGCCGCGATTAATGAGAATCGCGAAAACGTGGTATTTCTGCTGTGGGGATCGCACGCGCAGAAGAAAGGCAGCATCATCGATACAAAGCGGCATCATGTGCTGAAAGCGCCGCACCCTTCCCCGCTTTCCGCGCACCGGGGATTTTTTGGCTGCAAACACTTTTCGCGCACCAATGAAATCCTCAGCGAGCAGGGCGACACGCCGATCGACTGGACGCCGCGCCTGCCGTAATGCAACAGCGCCGTGGCGTCAGGCCACGGCGCCGCGAAATCAGCTTTTTGCTTTCGCCACGGCAACCATCGCCGGGCGCAGCAGACGGCCGTTCAGAGTATAACCGCGCTGCATCACCATCATTACATGGTTCGGCGCGACCTCTTCCGATTCCATCATCGACATCGCCTGATGAACGTCCGGGTTAAACGGCACGTTAATTTCGCCGACCACTTCCACACCGAACTTACGCACCGCCGCCAGCAGCGATTTCAGCGTCAGCTCAATACCTTCAATCATGGCGCTCAGTTCCGGATTGTTCTTATCCGCCACTTCCAGCGCGCGCTCCAGGCTATCGATAACCGGCAGCAGCTCGTTCGCGAATTTTTCCAGCGCAAATTTATGCGCTTTTTCTACGTCCTGTTCAGTACGGCGACGAATATTCTCGATTTCCGCCTGCGCGCGCAGCTGCGCGTCGCGTACGCCGTTCTGCAGCCCGGCCAGCTGCTCTTCAAGCTGAGCGATGCGTTCATCACGCGGATCCACCACTTCTGCTTCAGCCTCCGCCGTCTCCGCGCTGTCGTTTTGCTGCTGTTCCATTTCAATCTCGTCTGAGACTTGCTCGTTTGGTGTTTTCTGATCTTTACTACTCATGAATTTCTCCGCGTTTTGCACATTCATCTCGCTGGTTCGCTTATTATGGGGATCAGATTTATGGTTTCAAGGGAACCAGTCACAATGTCAGGGCAATTTGCCCTATGAGGAATACCCGCATAATGAACAAACATTTCCAGTGCATCGGCATCGTCGGACATCCGCGTCACCCCACCGCCCTGACCACGCATGAAATGCTCTGGCGCTGGCTGACTGATAAAGGCTATGAAGTCATTGTCGAGCAGCAGATCGCGCGCGAGCTGTCACTGGAACATGTACAAACCGGATCGATGGCGGATATCGGTCAACGGGCCGATCTGGCCGTGGTGGTCGGCGGCGACGGCAATATGTTGGGCGCGGCGCGTGTGCTGGCGCGTTACGATATTAAAGTGATCGGTATTAACCGCGGCAATCTGGGGTTTCTTACCGATCTCGATCCTGATAACGCACAGCAGCAGTTGGATGATGTGCTGCGCGGCGATTACATTGTCGAAAAGCGTTTCCTGCTGGAGGCACGCGTCTGCCGCGGCGAAGGTGCGCCCCGCATTGGTACGGCGATCAATGAGGTGGTGCTGCATCCCGGCAAAGTGGCGCACATGATTGAATTTGAAGTCTATATCGATGAGAACTTCGCCTTTTCCCAGCGCTCGGACGGCCTGATTATCTCCACGCCCACCGGCTCTACGGCCTATTCGCTATCAGCGGGCGGCCCAATCCTCACCCCTTCTCTCGATGCCATCGCGCTGGTGCCGATGTTCCCGCATACCCTTTCCGCCCGGCCGCTGGTGATCAACAGCAGCAGCACCATTCGCCTGCGTTTTTCCCATATGCGCAGCGATCTGGAGATCAGTTGCGACAGCCAGATCGCGCTACCGATCCAGGAGGGCGAGGATGTGCTGGTGCGCCGCAGCGACTACCACCTCAGCCTGATACATCCAAAAAACTACAGCTATTTCAATACGCTAAGCTCAAAACTTGGCTGGTCAAAAAAATTATTCTAAAAAGCGTGACGCGCCACTTTACTGTATATAAAACCAGATTATACTGTACGAAAAACCATATCTGTGTTTATGTACAGGAAGGCGCGTATGCTGGCCCAACTCACCATCAGTAATTTTGCTATTGTTCGCGAGCTGGAAATCGATTTTCAACGTGGCATGACCGCGATTACCGGTGAAACCGGCGCCGGTAAATCTATTGCGATTGATGCGCTGGGGCTCTGCCTGGGCGGCCGCGCCGAAGCGGATATGGTGCGTCAGGGCGCGAATCGCGCCGATCTCTGCGCCCGCTTCAATCTGAAAGATACCCCCTCGGCGCAGCGCTGGCTGGAAGAAAACCAGCTGGACGATGGCCATGAATGCCTGCTGCGTCGCGTTATCAGCAGCGATGGTCGCTCGCGTGGCTTTATCAACGGCACGTCCGTACCGCTTTCACAGCTGCGCGATCTTGGTCAGCTGCTGATTCAGATTCACGGCCAGCATGCGCATCAACTGCTGCTGAAGCCGGAGCATCAAAAATCCCTGCTTGACGCCTATGCCGATCAGCCGCTGCTGATGCAGAGCATGGCCGCCAACTATCGCCAGTGGCATCAAAGCTGCCGCGCGCTGGCGCAGCATCAGCAACAGATGCAAGAGCGCGAAGCGCGCCGCGAACTGTTGCAGTATCAGCTGAAAGAGCTGAACGAGTTCGCGCCGCAGGCGGGCGAGTTCGAGCAGATTGATGAAGAGTATAAACGTCTCGCCAACAGCGGCCAGCTGCTGTCAACCAGCCAACAGGCGCTGCATTTGCTGGCGGACGGTGACGACAGCAACCTGCAAAGCCAACTCTATACGGCGCGTCAGATGATGGACGAGCTGGTAGCAATGGACGACAAGCTGAGCGGCGTGCTGAATATGCTGGAAGAAGCGGCGATTCAGATCAGCGAAGCGAGCGATGAGCTGCGTCACTATTGCGACCGTCTCGATCTTGATCCGAACCGTCTCTATGAACTGGAGCAACGCCTGTCGCGGCAGATTAGCCTGGCGCGCAAGCATCATGTTGCGCCTGAAGCCCTGCCTGCGTTCCATCAGCAACTGCTGGAAGAAGAGCAGCTGCTCTCTCAACAGGAAAGCGATCAGGAAGCGTTGAGCCAGGCGGTGACGCAGCATCACGAAGCGGCGCTCGCCAGCGCGCGTAAGCTGCATGAGCAGCGCGCCCACTTCGCGCAGGAGCTGACCCAGCTGATCACCGAAAGCATGCATGCGTTATCGATGCCGCATGGGCGGTTCAGCATCGCCGTTCAGTTCAATCCGGATCAGCTGACTGCGGAAGGCGCGGATCGTATCGATTTCCGTGTCAGCACCAACCCTGGTCAGCCGCTGCAGCCGCTGGCGAAAGTCGCCTCAGGCGGCGAACTGTCGCGTATCGCGCTGGCGATCCAGGTAATTACCGCGCGTAAAATGGATACGCCGGCGCTGATTTTCGATGAGGTGGATGTGGGTATCAGCGGGCCGACCGCCGCCGTGGTAGGCAAACTGCTGCGTCAGCTGGGCGAATCGACGCAGGTGATGTGCGTAACCCACCTGCCGCAGGTGGCAGGCTGTGGTCATCATCATTTCTTCGTCAGCAAAGAAACTGACGGCGCGATGACCGAAACCCACATGCAGCCGTTGGATAAGCGCGCGCGCCTGCAGGAGCTGGCGCGTCTGCTGGGCGGCAGCGAAGTGACGCGCAACACGCTGGCGAACGCGAAAGAGCTTTTAGCCGCCTGATATGCACTTTTTTACATTCCTGCGGTCATATGCTTGCTCTGTAAAGGTTTCCAACTGCGGTCAGGTTTATTATCATCGACAGCTTGTCGCCTGAATGAAACACGATGACCGCAGGCTGTGTTCAGACCGTGCTGGCACCAAATTCGCCTGACTGAAAGGCGTTGAGCCCAAAAAAGGAATGTATAAATGCGCTGTAAAACGCTGACTGCTGCTGCAGTGTTACTTCTCATGATGACTGCTGGCTGTTCCACTCTGGAGCGCGTGGTTTATCGTCCTGATATCAATCAGGGTAACTATCTGACCACCACCGACGTTGCCAAGCTGCGCGTTGGCATGACGAAACAGCAGGTCGCTTACACGCTGGGTACGCCGATGATGAGCGATCCTTTCGGTAGCAACACCTGGTATTATGTTTTCCGCCAGCAGCCTGGCCATGAAAAAGTTTCCCAGCAGACGCTGACGCTCACGTTCGACAGCAACAGTGTGCTGACCAATATTGATAACAAACCGAATCTGAGCGGCAATACCAACCGTTAAGCCGGTTTGAGAGATAAAAAAAGGCGCTGAGGCGCCTTTATTTTTTTGCCGAGCGTTCCGCCCGCTGGCGACGTAGCTCTTTTGGATCGGCAATCAGCGGACGGTAGATCTCTACCCTATCCCCTTCGTTAACCTCATCCTGCAGTTTGACCGGTCGGCTATAGATACCGATTTTATTCTGCGTCAGATCGATATCGTGGCGTAGCTCCAACAGGCCAGAGGCGCGTATCGCCTGCTCAACGCTGCTTCCTTGCGCCAGTTTCACCTGACGTAGGTACTGCTTTTCAGGCAGCGCATAAACCACTTCGACCGTAATATCAGGCACGGTAAACCTCTTTGGCGCGATGGGTAAACGCCTGCACCATGCTGTTCGCCAGCTCTTTAAAGATACGCCCGAACGCCAGCTCAACCAGCATGTTGGTGAACTCAAATTCAAGATTGAGTTCTACTTTACAGGCATCATCGCCCAGCGAGGTGAATGTCCAGCCGCCGGTTAACTTACGGAACGGGCCATCGACCAGCTGCATATGAATGCTCTGGTTGTCCGTCAGCGTATTCCGGGTGACGAAGGTCTTGCTGATGCCAGCCTTAGAGACATCAACCGATGCGGTCATCTCCTGTCCGGAAGCGGATAGCACGCGGCTCCCCGTACAGCCCGGCAGGAATTCCGGATACGAATCGACATCGTTCACTAACTGGTACATTTGCTCAGCGCTGTAAGGCACAAGCGCGGAGCGGCTAATCTGGGCCATATCGTTTCCTGTGATTCATAAAACGTACAAATAATAGCATTTTCAACACTCAAACAAAAATTCTCTGAGTCGCAAGGCGTGCTAGAATAGCTTTTTTTCCCGGCGGTTTTGGGTCGGGGGATGCGATTAACACTGGTCTGATGTAAACTAAGTTGCACTATGACAAAGAAAAAAGCACATAAACCCGGTTCTGCCACTATTGCCCTTAACAAACGCGCCCGCCATGAATACTTCATTGAAGAAGAGTTCGAAGCGGGACTGGCGCTACAAGGATGGGAAGTTAAATCACTGCGCGCCGGTAAGGCGAACATCAGCGATAGCTATATTCTGCTGCGCGATGGCGAAGCTTACCTGTTCGGCGCAACCTTTCAGCCGTTGTCGGTCGCTTCCAGCCACGTTGTCTGCGATCCTACACGCAACCGTAAACTGCTGCTGAACCAGCGCGAGCTGGACAGCCTGTACGGGCGCGTTAATCGCGAGGGCAGTACAGTAATTGCGCTGTCGCTCTACTGGAAAAACGCCTGGTGTAAACTGAAAATCGGCGTGGCGCGCGGTAAGAAGCAGCATGATAAGCGCGAAGATGTGAAGAGCCGCGAATGGCAGCTGGATAAAGCACGCATTATGAAGAATGCCAATCGCTAAGCGCTGGATTCATCACTCGTTTTTTGCTATACTCTTTAATTCTTGGGGCTGATTCTGGATTCGACGGGATTTGCGAAACCCAAGGTGCATGCCGAGGGGCGGTTTGCCTCGTAAAAAGCCGCAAAAAAATAGTCGCAAACGACGAAAACTACGCACTAGCAGCTTAATAACCTGCTTAGAGCCCTCTCTCCCTAGCCTCCGCTCTTAGGACGGGGATCAAGAGAGGTCAAACCCAAAAGAGATCGCGTGGATGCCCTGCCTGGGGTTGAAGCGTTAAACCTAATCAGGCTAGTCTGTCAGTGGCGTGTCTGTCCGCAGCTGCCAGGCGAATGTAAAGACTGACTAAGCATGTAGTACCGAGGATGTAGTAATTTCGGACGCGGGTTCAACTCCCGCCAGCTCCACCAAATTCTTGGTCGATGGACACCAGAACCATCGATGAAGTCCTGAAAGCCCGCATGGCGCAAGCCCTGCGGGCTTTTTTGTGTGTATAGCAGTCCACCGAAAGTTGCTAGAATCCACGCCATATGACACCCTGTTTTGGACCCAACGCCCAAGGGTCCAAAATCCGAGGGTTCAAACATGCCGAAAGTCGTCACTAAACTCAATGATACTCAATAAAAAGCACTAAGCCTGGCGAGAAGGAAGTGAACCTCTTCGATGGTGACGACTTGTTTTTGCGTATATCGCCAACCGTGAAAGGTGGCAAGAAAAACTGGTACTTCAGATATGCGGTTCCCGTGACTAAGAAACGAACGAAAATGAGTCTGGGAACTTACCCTCACCTTACCCTCGCGCACTCAAGTAGATGAACAAGGAACAGAAGCGCAAACACTCCTCAACTTTACGCGTATGCCAGGCGAGCAAACCAGTAGGGCTGACTACTTCATGACTCGGGTATTAGAATGGCTCTTGTGTATTCCTTATCTGGCCGCTTTCGCAGATCTGCTCAAAAAGGCAGGTAAGACGTTTCTCCACGAAAAATCCTCATTTTCGACAATTCATACAGTCCTCTCAGCTGAGCCTAAGTTATCTGACCTACCAGGTACCAGCGAAATACTAACTGAAGGCATAAAAGTGCCCTTTCGATAACCTCCTGCCTCTACGCAATTTTCCTACCTAAGTCCTTATTTGAAAAAATAATTGATCGTTTTTACAGATCGATAAAACACATATGATATGTCAATACCTATCAAATGAGGATCATCGATCGGTACAAGTTATTTGCTTAAGTTTTGAACTCGTTCAAAAATGCGTCGTAAAAGCAGTTACCAATCAGCTAGTTATGTCTTACATAACATCAAAGGTATATAAAATGGACACAGCGGCTTTGAATGGTCAGAAAGTACGTAAACCTTCTTTCTTTCGCTCTATCAGGTTATGGATTGTTGTACTGGTAATTGTGTGGATACTGACTGATTCAAATCCAAAAGACACTGCAGGGTTCCTGTTCATGTGGACATTACCTGCCTTCTTCTTACTCCTTACGGCATATGTGTCATACACACATAAAAGGGCAAACGCCTCCACTATCGACCTGCTGAACGTCAATGGTAATGGATTGTGGAGCCATGAATTCCAGGACAGCAAAATGACCATTGATACCAACCGAGAGCTGCTGACCCTGGAAGCTGGTAAGCGCAAGAAAGCTTACAAATTCAGTGACGTCAAAGGCTGGCGATACCACCTGGCTAATGGAGGGGAAATCGTAGCTTTTGATTTAGTGGGTATGGCAGGGGCTAAAGGTCACAACAACCTTACTCGCCTTAAAAACTTCGAAAACTCAGGGTTCTTCATTGAAGTCAAAGACATCGAAATCCCAGAGTGGCAAATCAAATTTCACCCACGGAAAGGTCGGTTCCACCATGAACGAGGGATCCGCGATACAGAAATGCAGTTGAAGCAATGGTGCGAAATTTTCGACCAGACACTCAACAAATCCACAGCAACACACTGATCAGTAATATCAAATAAGGGATTAAAAAATGAATAAAGTTTCAACAGTTGCAGTCCTGTGTTTGGCAGTTTTGCTCACTGGTTGCGATAGCGAACCCTCGTCATCAGAGATTCAAAAGGCTATGCAAGACAACATAGACCATACAAACCAGCAAGCCAGACAGCGGTTCGGTGAGAACAGCAAAGACATGCTCACGACTCTGAACAAAGCTGAAAAGGTTTCCTGCAAAGAGTCAGAGGCCAAAGGTACATACCTCTGCAAAGTGAATACTGATATAACACTACCTTTCATGGGCGAAAAGCAAACTGTTGCTGAATTCAAATTCACGAAAAGTAATGGGAACTGGAAAGTATCACCTTAATTGAATCCAATAATTAACAATCTCATTTTCTACAGGAATTTAAAATCACATATTTTATGCGCAAGTGTTAGCTCCAGGGAACCATACAAAAAATAAAAAACCAGAAGCCTTTCAAAGGCCTGTCCGGTTTGTGTAGAGATTAGGTAATGAGTTACAATCAGACTATCGTAAGACAAATGAATGACGCTCATTATGAACAAAATGCAAATCGAAGAAATGCTTGTAAAAGAAGGGTTTACACTAAAGGAAGTCTCTGTGATACGTCAGCATGCTGAGAAAGACGGTTATCCTTATCCTTGGCTCCTTTCACAGTTAAAGAAAAGATTCATAGTTGCAATGATATTAATAGCAATCCTTCTCGCAGGACTCATTTATACCATTCGCAGTGGTACACAAGAAAACCTTGTTTCGTATTCGATCACACTTGTAGCAGGTTTCGTTATTCTATATGTATTCGTACCTTTGAAACCTGCATTTAAAGCTTACAGATTCATGAAAAAGCATGGTCACTCTTTGTAAGTATCAGAGATTGATTTTATGGCTGAAGCGTCATTATAGACTTCAATGAAAAGCTCTTTTCTGCTCATTTCCTTAATACCGCGAACGTAGTCAGTATTAAGAAAATAGTAGAGACGCCAAGCCTCGGGCTTTTGTATCAGACGCACAATGCCATAGAGGGACAGTGCAAGGTCCATTGAACTGTATGCTAACTGCCCAACCCTCTGATCGAAGCCCAAAAACTCAGCTATTGCTACATAACCTTGTTTGAGTAACCCCACACTATCAGTTTTGCCATACACCAGGTTCTCAATAGACTCCTGAAAACCGTTGAGTCCATGCAGAACCAACATTCCCCCAAAGGCTGAACCTATGATTGTCCCTGACGCAAGTGAGGCACCAATCACCGATACACCGGCTATTACCTGCATACCGCTTAGTACTACCCCAACACCATTGATCACATAGCCCCAAAAATCTCCATTTTTAACCAACTCTACCGAAGCGTGAACGGCAGCTGTTCCTGCTCTGAGCATTCTGTCTTGAATCGTAAGGTACTCATTTTCTTTTTTGAGATTTTGGATGCACTCTTGGCACTGATCATCAGTTGAGTCAGAACGTATGACGTTAAGCTGAGCGTTAACGAAAGCTTTAACATTGTCCTGAAACTGTAACCTAGTGAATCCGTCTTTAAGGTAGAGGTGAGAAAGGTGATTAGCATTGCTAAGCAGCTGATTTGCATCAGCATGATGCCATAGTAAGAAAGTAATCCTTGAATCGGTTTGGTTTCCAGTAGTCCATGACTGTACCTTTATGTCATTATACGTATCATTAGGTTTATTTAATCAGATTACCCTTCTCAGGGAAAGGAAAAGGACCAGCAATGAGCACAGATCTATTCTTGAAAATTGATGGTATTACAGGTGAATCACAGGACAGTAACCATAAAGGCTGGGTCAACATAGACTCTTTCACATGGGGTGCAACGCAACCCGGTAATATGTCAGTTGGGGGCGGCGGCGGCGCTGGTAAGGTTCAGTATCGCGATCTAACCGTACAAACCCAAATCGACAAAGCAACTCCCGCTATCATGCGATACGTCTCTAACGGCAAGCATATCGGTAAGATAGAACTATCAGTCTGTAAAGCGGGTGGCAGTCAGATTGAGTACTGTCGTATCACTTTGGAAGAAGTATTGATCACAAACGTAACATTCCACGGTACGACAAATCGTGACCTTATAGGATTGTCCTACCAGTTTCAGGCTTCAAAAGTCAAAACCCAATATTGGGAGCAATCTTCTACTGGAGGAAAAGGCGCAGAAAGTCAGTCGGGTTGGAATATTAAGACCAGCCAGGAAATTTAGCGCTTATCTTTAAACTCTTCAAGTATAGATAATCTTTTTACGCCCAATGTAATGAGAATTTAATTTCGCATATGAAATATATAATTTTGATTGTTCTTTTTATATCCACTTTCTGGTGCTGGCATGCATTCCCAGATTACAGTCCACTAAAAATGCTAACCTCTCCTACCACAAATATCAATGAAATGTTCGCTAATTCATTTAATCTTACAGTAGGTATGTTTAAATATAATTTAATTTCTACCAGCTGGATTACATTTATCATTTATACTTTTGATTTTGTTACGTCCACTCTGAACTATAATACGCCATACATGCGTAAATTATATAAGAGTTGCAGACTTGAAGTTGTAACTCTTTTCATTATGTCACTAATTACTTTTTTTATATTCTGGGATTCGAAGAATACTTTCACTAATTCAAGTATAGACATTGCTATGGCTGGCTTAAGCTTTATGATAGGCGCGCATTACAACTTTCTAAAATTATTTAAATTTAAAATAGGCAGAGTTAAATACCCAATTAAAATTGCAGCTTTGATCAATATTTTCATGGGTGCATTTTCTTTTTACATCATTGTAATTACAAATGACATTGCAATGGGTAGATTCAATATGGAACAATCTATCTGGTTGCAAATCACAGTATTAACTTATTCTTTATCACTATATTTTTCTTCAAAGTATATTTCTTATGTAATTAAGACTAAAACATTAGGCGTGTCTCCTATCATTCTTGCAGTTCTTAAATCTCTAAAACCCAATAATAATATGTATGAAGATCTCGCTAAGGGAGTAGATATTTGGAACAAAAAAAGCAGAGAGGAAAAAGCAATAGCCAGCTCCAAGCTTAGAAAAAGAAACTCCAAGAAAAGAAAGAGAAAATAGCAGTTAATTGTATTCTTAATTGATTGCTGTAATCCAAGAACTAATCAAATATGGAAAGTCAAAGCCTTTTGCCTTTCCGTTTTTTCTTGTTAGGTGATACTTGACTCAATAGGACCGATTTCTCGTACTTAACCCTTTCTGCCTGATAAATCCCCTTGGCTTCATGCTCATTATCAATCGCGTAATGAATAAGGCATTCAAAGAAGAAAGTTAGCTCATGCTCATAACCCAGCGTATCAATGACTCTCTGTGAACTCCCTTTTAGCGCGTTTGAAAGCATTGAAATAATCGTGAAGCAATCAATCAAATGATCATTAGCTTGTGTGAGATAGTATTTAATGTAGTAGCCAACGCAAAAGAGCCAGATATAACGCACAATCTTGTCTTGCTGAAAACCAGATTGTTTAAGCCGTTCAATGTAAAGTTAACCCCAGTCGGGTGGGCGGCACTGGCTATAGGCCTCAGCTTCTTTTTTATAGCCTCCTGCATATCATCTTATTACGTGATAAAGATCAACAGAGTACCCGAAGGTTCTACATGGTTAACGTTAAAAGCTACGAATGAAGATTTCGCAATTAGTACGTCAAGCGCGACGGGCGTTGCGCTCAGGCCCTCATGGTCGATCACCAGTGAAACGTGTAAAACAGGGAAATCCCAAGAGTTAGTCGACTATGGAAAGATGTCCGGCTTGCTGCATAAATTTATCTGTGGCGCGCTTACAGAGAAAAAAGATCAAGAAGAGATAAAAAAATCCATTACCGACTTCTCGCATAACCAGGGAATCATTTCATTCTTGTTGATGGTGTTGTTCATCGTTTCCACCTGGTTTTTTATTAGTTTAGTCATGACAGCCGTCTATACAAATAAAGTCAGGGCCGTTATTTTGAAAGAACAGCAAGAGGCTTTTAACTATCTTACCTGACCCTAAATGAAAGTGAACAGTGGCTGTATTAATCCCCTGGCGCTGGTATAAAATTTAAACCCATCGCTGATTTATATAATTCAATGCCCGGCATGGCCTTACAGAAAGCAAGCAGATAAGTTAAATCAATGCCTTTAACGGGCCTGGCATCATTTTTTAAGCTAATCGCAGGCAATTTTATATGCATACGCGCCATGGCTATGGCTAAAGCCCATAAAATTTACTGCAACGCACCGTGATAAGTGGCAGGACAGCCCCAGCTTTTTTTGTGCAAAAAAGCCCGCCAGGGCGGGCTTGTATCGCTGAATGTCCGGGCTGCGGTTTTCCTTATGCTTTATCGCGGTTACCTTCCCTGCTTGCTTACGCAGCGTGCCGTTAAGCCGTCAGAATGGCGTTCGCCTGCCCGGTTACTCAGTTTCCTGTGGCATGATTTCACACAGCCTTTCACTCATCACCACGACCGCCTCCACAAATTCGCTGTTCAGCTTAATTTTTGGATGCTGCCGAATAATCTCAACCAACACCGCGCCCACAAGTAAATCTTGCTCTAATGCCAGACTCATACTTATTCCCCGGTTCGCTGCAGAAGGAGTGTGATCTATAGCACAATCCCTTGTGATTTGAGTTAAGTGCAGCGGATTTGTTGGGCCGCAGATTTATCTTACCGGTTTAAAAACGCGGGATATGGCTGAAAGCAGTGATTTTATTAGCTGGCTGGGATAACCGTTTTTTTAAACCGAAACGCGACCCGGCCTGGTGACGGGCGCTGCATCAGCGAGACGCAAGCGCGCTGGCCGCCGCTGGCTGCCCCTCTTTTTCCGCTAACGCATGGCCTGGTGTTGCGCAGCAGCGGCTTCTGAACCTTCGTCACTTTACGGCATAATCCTAAGGCGGATGCCCAACAGCCGTGCCATCCTTTACTACACTGTTAAGGTTGATAACGTTTAATGAGGGATATATGAAAAAATCAATCATCGCACTTTCCGCATTGCTGCTGGCTTCTCCTGTTTTTGCTGCAACTACACACGCTACCGATGACACCGTTGCCACTGCGCATGAAGGGGCAAACACGGCGAAAGAAAAACTGCATCAAACCGAGAATCAGGGCAAAGAGCTGAAGCTTAAGTCCGAGCATGCCGCCGAAGGCAAAAGCCATAACCTGAGCAGCCGCGCCAGCGAAAACACGCAGAAGGCATGGCATAAAACCAAAGAAGGCACCGAAAAAGGTTGGGACGCCACTAAAGAAGGCACCGAAAAAGGCTGGAATAAGACCAAAGAAGGCGCCAGCGACCTGAAAAACAAAGTTACTGAATAATTCAGTGATAGATCACAAGGCCGCCTGCGCGGCCTTTTTTATGCCGTTAGTTTAACGATGACCCGAAGCGGCGTCTCCTCGTCGCGTTCGCCCACGCTTGCGGCAAACTGACCGCACCTTACCGCTTCAGCTGTTGATACGCGTAGAGCCTGTCTCTGGCGAGGTTCTTCATCTTCACTTCGCACATGATATCGAACGCATCGAACGATAATGCCCAGTCGTTAAGCGTATCGTTAAAATAGTAATCGGAGTGCGCGCGCAGCTTCGATTTCGCCAGCCCCAGCGTCAGCTGATCGGGAAAACCCTGCTCGGGAATCAAGCCTTCCTGTGAGATGGAATAGTGCAAAACCGGTCTGACGCCGCGCCAGGATGCCTGAATCATTGCGATACGCGCGTCATCCGGCTGAATAAATTCATTCTCCTTCACCCAGTGATGATGAATATCCAGCACGATGGGGCACAGCTCTCTGGCCTGCAGCACGTCATCGAGCGAGCAGGAGATCTCATCATTCTCCACCGTCAGCATATTTTTAGCTTCAGGGCTTAGCCTGGCGAAGGCGGCTTTAAAGCCGTCGAAACCGCCGCGGCCGTTCATATGCACGTTGATTTTGAAATCCTGAAAGGTTTTGCCGTAGCCCATCATAGTCGCACACAGCGCGTGATACTCCACATCCTCCAGCGCCCGGGTCACCACATCCGGATTATCGGATGCCAGCACCGAATACTGGCCGGGATGGAAAGAGAGACGGATATTGTTGGCACGCGCCGTCTCGCCGCACTGCGTGAACAGCGGCGCCAGATCGGGCAGAAACGCCTGATAAAGCGGCAACGCTTCCGGCACGGTGTAGAGCGGCAACAGATCGCTGCCGATGCGCATCATGCGTTGTTCATCGGGCAGCTGCGCCAGCTGCTGCAGGATCGCCAGTAAATGGGTCAGATTAATCGTGGCGTATTCATAAACCAGCTTCACTCGGTCTTCATGATCCAATCCCAGAAAGCGCTTACGGGTAGGCGACTTGAAAGGAAAAAGCTGTAGCGACTCCGGGGTAAGAAATTTACAAGCGAAACCAAGTTTCATAATCACTCCTGTTAATACACCTCCTTTAAGTCTAACCACTATTAAAAAAGTTGGAGAAAAACAGGCGAAGGGGCAGTAAGGCGCGGCCGGATCCGGCAGGGGCAGCGGGCCGATCTTGCCAGCGCCGGGGTTGTTGGATAGTATGGCGCACAGACATCAGGGCCAGCGCCCTTTTGCGTAAGCGTTAACGTTAACCAACGCACTTCCGGCAGGCTGACGTCTGCTCATGGTGCGAAAGGTATTATGTCCCGCTCTCCAACACCCGCCTCTTCCGGTTTTTTCCTGTTCGTTCTGTTAATCACCGCGGCCAATTTGCGCACGCCGCTTACCGTTACCGGCCCGGTGCTGGAAAACATTTGCCGCACGTTCGGCCTGGATGCTTTCGGCGCGGGTCTGCTGAACTTTATTCCGCTGTTGATGTTCGCCCTGCTGGCGCCGCTCGCGTCCTGGCTGGGAAACCGCTTTGGGCTGGAGAAGACATTGTGGAGCGCGGTCTGGCTGATTGTTATCGGCTCTGTACTGCGCATTACCGGCAGCGCTGAGGCGCTCTGGTTAGGCACCCTGACCCTAAGCGCCGGTATCGCCGCGGCCAATGTACTGCTGCCGCCGCTGATTAAGCGCGACTTTACCGACCATACGGTGAAATATATCGGTCTCTACGCTTCGACGATGGCGATCACCGCCAGCCTGGCTTCCGGCACCGCCGTGCCGCTGGCGCAGGCGTCCCGTCTCGGCTGGTCGCTGTCGCTGGGCATCTGGCTGCTGCCGGCGCTGGTCGCGCTGGTTGTCTGGCTGCCGTTGCTCAACCGGGCGCGTGCCGCTCATGCTGCGCGCCGCAGCACGCCACCGACGCCGCTGCGTTCGCCATGGGGCTCGCTGCTTGGCTGGCAGGTCTCGCTCTTTATGGCGCTGCAGTCGATGGTGTTTTACACCCTGATCGCCTGGTTTACGCCCTATGCGCAGGCGAGCGGCTTCAGCCAGCAGAGCGCCGGCTGGCTGCTGTTTCTGTATCAGGTGATTGCCGTGGCGGCCAACCTTAGCTGCATGGTGGCGCTGAAAAAGCTGCACGATCAGCGCGCTATCGGTCTGGCAGCGTCGCTGGCGATTTTTATCGGCCTCGCCGGATTACTGCTGATGCCGCAGCTGGCGGCGCTCTGGCTGATTATCGCCGGGCTGGGCGCCGGCGCCTCAATGGTGACCTGCCTGTCGCTCTTCAGCCTGCGCGCAGGCGATCACCAGCAGGCTGCGCAGCTCTCCGGCATGGCGCAGTGCGTCGGCTACGGCCTGGCCGCGCTGGGGCCGCTGGCGTTCGGCCTCATCCATGAGCGCTTCGCCAGCTGGCACGCCGCGCTGGCGGCCCTGCTCTGCATGAGCCTGCTGCAAATCATCATTGCGCCGCTGGCGGGCAGGAAAAAACAGATCGGCTAAATGAATGCGCCTGCCCTCAGGCAGGCGTCGCTCTCTCCCCCGCCACTTTTTCTTCACTCGCCTGTTTTACTTTTTCCGCAAATCGACGATAGTAGCGCCGTTGTTACTAATAATTATCATTATCAATACCAACGGATGCAGAAAATGAAAAAATGGTTATTTGCGCTGGGGCTTATCGCGTTCTGGAGTCAGGCTCAGGCGAAAATTCTGACCGACGTCACCGGGCGCCAGGTCGAGGTCAGTAATGAAGCGAAACGCATCATTCTGGGTGAAGGACGGCAGATTTACTTACTGGCGGCGTTCGATACCGATGCGCCGTTTCAGCGCGTGGTAGGCTGGCGCGACGATTTTCATAAGGCCGATCTGGACAGTTACCGCGCCTATGAAAAACGCTATCCGCAGATCGCCGCGTTGCCGACATTCGGCGGCATTAAAAACGGCACCTTCGACGTAGAGCAGGCGCTGACGCTGAAGCCCGATCTGGTGCTGATGAATCTGGAATCAAAGGCCGCTACCGATGAGGGCAAACTGATCGAAAAGCTGCAGGCGGTCGGGGTGCCGGTGGTGTTTATCGATTTTCGTGAAAAGCCGTTTGAGAATGCGGAAAAAAGCATTCGCATTATGGGCGAGCTGCTGAACAAGCCGCAGCGGGCGGAGGAGATCATCACATTCCGTCGCCAGCAGATTGAACTTGTTACCTCACGGCTGCAGCATTTCCACGGCAAGCGACCGGGCGTGATGATCGATCGCGCCGGCGGCTACAGCGATGAATGCTGCATGTCATTCGGCAATGAAAACTTCGGGCAGATGGTGGAGATGGCCGGAGGTCGCAATATTGCGAAAAACCTGATCCCCGGCACCTTCGGCACGCTTAATCCGGAACAGATCATCAGCAGCAATCCCGATATGGTGGTAGTGACCGGCGCCAACTGGAAAAACTACAATACCGTCGGGAAATGGGTCGGCGTCGGTCCCGGCGCGGATCTCGCTGAGGCGCGGCAACGTCTGCAGGCGCTGATGACGCGCGACGCCTTTAAAACCCTGCCGGTAGTGCGCGCGGGGAACGTTCACGCTATCTGGCACCAGTTCTATGATAGCCCCTATCAGTTTGTCGCTATTCAGGTGCTGGCAAAGTGGCTTCACCCGGAGCTGTTTGCCGATCTCGATCCCGAAGCGACCTTCCGCGCTTTTCATCAGCGCTTTCTGCCGCTGCCCTACGAGCCGGGCTACTGGGTCAGCCTGACGCCGCCGGCGCGCTGATCTGAGTCCGCCTGCGCCGGGGCGGCGCTTTTCTGCCGTCCCGGTATCACGCAAAACGGCTGCCCTTGCCTGCCGATACGCGCCAGCCTGGCTCGCGCCGCTTCACCGCCGGGCGCTGAAGCGGCTATACTGTTCAGCGCATCCGAACCGGGGACGACCCCGGCTTCTTCTCTGTCACGTCCGGGACGGCCCGGCTCTTAACATAAGGAGAGCCAGCATGGCCTGGATCTTGTTAACCGTTGCAGGTTTATTCGAAGTCGTCTGGTCGTTCGCCATGAAACAGTCTCAGGGCTTTACCCGCCTCGGCCCTTCGGTTATTACAATTGCGGCGATGATCGTAAGCTTCGCCCTGCTGGCGGTCTCAATGAGATCGCTGCCGCTCGGCACCGCCTATACCCTCTGGACCGGCATCGGCGCCGTCGGCGCGTTTATCGCCGGGCTGCTGTTTCTTGGCGAGCCGGCAACGCCGATGCGGATCGCCGCCGCCGTGCTGATCGTCTCCGGGCTGGTGCTGATGAAGCTCGCGTCCTGATCCCGGTTCAGAAAACCGCCGGGCGGCATTAAACCAATGATGCTGCCCGCGCATGTCGACATTGCCCTGCCCGCGCGCGTTGCGCATAATCCCCGCCCTGACTCCTCATGCTCCCGGCATTTATTCAAAGGTAACCGCGTTTATGTCTCCCCTTCTCGCCTGGTCTTCGCTGGCCGGCGCCATCGTCTGCGAAATTATCGGCACCGTCTATTTAGGCAAATCGGTTCACTTCACGCGCCTGGTTCCCTGCCTGCTCTGCGTGCTGTTTTACGCCGCATCGGTCTATCTGCTGGCGCAGTCGCTGCGGGTCGTGCCGCTGGCGCTGGCCTACGCCTCATGGGGCGGCCTCGGTATCGTCTTCACCACCGTGGCAAGCATTCTGATTTTCAAACAGCGTCCTGATACACCCGCGCTGATTGGCATCACGCTTATTGTGATCGGCGTGGTGATCGTCAACGGCTTTTCCAAGATGTCGGTGCATTAAGCGGCGGGATGTAGCGCGTGGCGGCGCGATGAGATGAAAAGATCGGGTGCGGCAGGCATAAAAAAAAACCGGCAGAATGCTGTAGCGTTACAGTCATTCTGCCGGTCTGTTTACTCAGTCATGGTCCTCACGATCGTCACTGCGGGTTCGTCTGAACCCAAAGCGGTTCTGAGGCATTCTGACCGTTTTGCTGTCAGTGCTGTTGACGTCTTGCAGACGGTGCCCTGTCACTGACTGCGGAATGTGTCGGAATGCTTTTCTGGCCTGCCAGTAAGACATGATTTTTTCTTCATCCGTCTCGGCTTCGGCAAGCTGCTGTAATCGCTCCAGAACAGAGTGATTATTTAAAGCACCCCGGTTGTCCAGAATTGACAATACCGCTTCGCCCAGGGCCACATGCATATTTTTTAAGTCGTCTTTATCCAATTTCTCTCCTGTGCTGATGTTAACGAAAACTGGCTTCGGCAGAGGGACATCGCTTCATTTACGGAAGGCGACACCACACTCTGTGGAATAACCAGGCGTTTTTCAGGCGGCGACTGTTCCGCCAGGCAACAGCGACGCCGAAATCAGGAGAGGTTTACTGCAGAGAAACATAATGTGAAAATTATTTTGCGATATAACAGCAGACGGCAGCGAACCGCGGTCTGCTTAATAAAAGTGGTTTATTCGCGGCCCAGCGCTAACGCCAGCAGGCCGTGATAATGCTTTTCCATTTCCGTCCCCGTGGCGCCATCCAGTTTCGCCAGCAGCTTTGAGCAGATCGCTTTACGATTCACCGATTGACCGGCGCGTAAAATCTCTTCCACAATTTGACCCAGCGTCTCTTGCTGCGTCGGAAGCGAGCAATCTGCCATCGTGCAGGACTGTGCAAGCGAATGCCCAGTCTCAGGTGTCCATCGTTGCTGCTGCATCATCGGCGCCCTCGTGGTCAGATTAAAAAACAGCCTAACGGTCTGATGGCTAAACTATACAAAAACGTAAAACCTGTACAGGTTTTTTTGATCATTTCGTTAATTTTGTATCGGTTTTGGCTCATCAGGCGCTTCCGCCCCGCCGGTTATCTCTACCGTTAGCGCTTTTGCCGCCCTTTTAAGCACACGCCGGCGATAAAAAAGGCCGGTTTTACCGGCCTTCATGCAACGTCATGTTCAGGAAAGCACCTCGACCGGCGCCGCCTGCGATCTTGTGCGCCACAGCAGGATCCAACGCTGAAGAGAGGCGATCATAATGATCAACCCCAGCGTTACCATAATGATCGAGATGGTGCCGTTGAACAGGTTGTAGCCTTTTGCCGCAGCGTTGAAGTAGACATTTTTCACCATCCACCAGGCGGCATAGTTAACCGTGACATAGAGATAGGCCAGCGGGATCAGGCAGGTCAGCATATAGCGGCGCTTCTGCGCCATGCGTAAAATGATGGTAGCGCCGATCATCAGACCAATCGACGCCATCAGTTGGTTGGAGACGCCGAAAAGTGCCCAAACGGAGTTGATATCGCCGGAGTTCAGTAAATATCCCCACAGCAAACAGGCGACGACACTGCAACCAACCGCGCCGGGCATCCAGTTGGTGCGCTTCAGCGGCGCCCAGATATCGCCCAGGAAATCCTGCAGCAGATAACGCGCCACGCGGGTGCCGGAATCGACGGCGGTGAGGATAAATACCGCTTCAAACATCACCACAAACTGGAAAAAGTAAGAGGCCAGGTGGCTAAACCAGGGGATGCGGGTAAAGATATCCGCCATGCCGACCGCCAGCGTTACCGCGCCACCGGTGCGCCCGTAAAGATCGAGGCCGATCGCGTCGCTGAGCTGCGGCAGATGCACCACGTTCATGCCTAATCCGGCAAATACCTCCGGCGTCGAGTTAATGGCGAAATAGTCCGCCGGATGCAGCGCAGTGGCGGCGATCAGCGCCATCACCCCCACCATGCACTCCGCCAGCATGGCGCCGAAGGCGACCGGCAGAATATCGTTCCACTTATCGATCTGCTTCGGCGTGGTGCCAGAGCCGATAAAGGCGTGAAAGCCGGAGATGGCGCCGCAGGCGATGGTGATCGAGATAAAGGGCCAGACCGGCCCGGCCAGCACCGGGCCGTTGCCATGGATAAACTGCGTCACCGCCGGAAACTGGATTTCCGGGTTGATAAACACCACGCCGACCACCAGCGCGCCGAATACGCCGATTTTCATAAAGCTGGAGAGATAGCCGCGCGGCGTCAGCAGCATCCAGACCGGCAGCGCGGTGGCGAAAAAGGCGTAGAAAGGCAGCAGCAGGCTGACGGTTGACGCCTTAAGGCTGAGCCAGGCGCCGAACGCGGAATCCTGAATGGCGGGGCCGGCGATCACGCAGCCGAAAATCACCAGAATGCCGACCCAGGTCGCGCCGCGCATGCTGCCGGTGACGCGCTCCCACAGCCCAACGCCGATCGCCACCGGAATGGTCATAAAGACCGCGAAGGTACCCCATGGGTTGCGCTCCAGCGCATGCACCACCACCATCGACAGGCCCGCCATGGTGATGGTGATGATAAACAGCATCGCCAGCCCGGTACACCAGCCGGCGACCGGTCCCAGCTCCGATTTCGCCACTTCCGAAAGCGATTTCCCCTGATGCTTCATCGAGGCGAACAGCACCACGGTATCATGCACCGCACCGCCGATAACGCAGCCGATCAGCAACCAGAGAAAGCTGGGCAGATAGCCATACTGCGCCGCCAGCACCGGCCCCACCAGCGGTCCGGCGGCGGCGATGGCGGCGAAATGGCTGCCGAAGTTCACCCATTTTTTCGTTGGTACGTAATCTTTGCCATCTTCCAGCTGATGCGACGGCGTCACCTCGCTGTCATCGGCATTCAGCACTTTACGGACGAAAAAGACGCCGTAAAAGCGATAGCAGATAGCGAGGATACACAGCGTCGCGATAACAAACGTCAATGCGTGTGACATAGCCCACTCCAGAGATAAAAAAGGTCGGGGCTATCCTGTCACGCCGCGCGCCTGCAGGCGGCGGCAAAGCGCGTCAGCGGCGCTATGGCGCGCCGGGCGGTCGGAAAACGGTGCTAAGCGGCGGGTAATCAACTTCCGGCGCGGGGCCAGGGGGCGGGTGCGATATGCCGGGGGCCGGCCGCGCGCCGCCCGTTCCTGACAGAAACGAACGCGAGCGGCAACGGATCGGTTAGTGCGTAAACAGGTTAAAAGTACTGCTGTAGTAGCTCACCATCCAGCCCACATAGACCAGCCATACCAGCAGCACGCCGGTGATACCCATTTTCAATGACATGACGACTCTCCATTATTGCCCAGGCTCGCGCCTCTTCTTCGCCATAACTTGCCAGAGTGCGAAATGTCTGAACTTGCGCTGGATCAATCAAGCCGGGTTTATGTGAAAAATGTAGAGATGATGTGGATCATGATTTATTTTTTTGGCGCTTTTGCTTTTTTAAACCTATTTGCCGCCGCGCTAAACATTCAGAAATTCGCTATTCTGCAGCCCGCTCAGGCGCGCTAATTTCCTGTTTTCCCCGGATTGGCTGGCGCGTCGCCCGTGAGGCAGATCAAATTTTAATCCTTTTATGTCAGTTATTTAACCGGTTCAGCACCGCAATATTATTTCAAACATGATAATGATAATTATTGTGATAACATCCAGCATGTTTCAGAAAGTTTAGCGTTATGTTGCCGTAATTTAACCAGCAAAAAAATTCAGGTTTTCGCCAGGCTTATCCATACCGGAGCAGACACACTGATGAGAGGGGCTAATTATGGATCCGATAGTGTACGTGGTGGATGACGATCATTCGGTCAGGCAGTCGCTGGTGAGCCTGCTGACGGCGGAAGATTATCAGGTCGCCGATTTCCCCTCCGCGCAGGCGTTTCTCGCCCACCCTTTCAGCCCGGCGCCGGGCTGCCTGATCCTTGATATGAATATGCCGGAAGCCAACGGCTTTGACGTGACTGATACCCTGCGTCGCCTTGGCCACCTTATCCCCACCATCTTTCTTACCGGCTACGGCACCATTCCGCTGTCGGTCAAGGCGATGAAGGCGGGCGCCTGCGAATTTATGACCAAGCCGGCGGTGCCGCGGCTGCTGCTGGCGGCGGTGTCGGAAGCGCTAAAGCTGGCGCAGGAGAACCTCTGCGCTTCGCAAGAGCTGCAAACGCTGACCGCGCGCTATGAATCCCTGACGCCGCGCGAGCGTGAAGTGCTGCAGCTGGCGATCGGCGGCCTGCTGAATAAGCAGATCGCCACCGCGATGGGCGTCAGCGAAATTACCGCTAAAGTGCATAAAAGACGGGTGATGGAAAAGATGGCGGCGCGTTCGCTGACCGATCTGGTCAGGGCGGCGGGACGTCTGAATATCGTGCAGACTCAGGGGCGTTAGCGCCGGTTATCTCCCCTGCGCGCATCGCCCCCCGCTGTCGCGTAAAACGGTGCCACGTCGCCAGCCTGATAACGCGGCAAGCGCGCCTCACGCCGGCTCGCCGTTGTCGCCCGGCAGCGTAAAGGAAAAGACGCTGCCATAGGGTTCGCGGCTGGCCGCGCTCAGTTCGCCGAGGTGCTTTTCGATAATGCCGTAGCTGATGGTCAGCCCCATCCCCATGCCCTGCTCTTTGGTGGTATAGAACGAATCGAACAGCCGCGCCCGCACCTCGGGCTTAGCCCCACGCCGGTATCGGCAATCTCCAGACGAATTTTTCCCGCCGCCGGGTTGGATGATGTGACAGTAATGACGCGCGGCCGATCGTGAACCTCCGCCATCGCATCAATGGCGTTCACCACCAGGTTGAGCAGCACCTGCTGGATCTGCACGCTGTCGCCGTAGATAACAGCCTGTTCCGCCGTCAGCGCATAGTTGAGAACGATCTGCCGCTGCTCCAGCTCGCTGCGCGAAAGCGCCATGATGTGATAAACCAGATGATGCAGATTGACGCGTGCCCAGCTTGACTGCTGATTGCGCGTCAGCGCCTGCAACCCACGGATAATATTGCCCGCGCGTTCGCCCTCGCTGATGATCTCCTCCAGGCTGGCGCGCGCGTTGCCCAGCATCGCCGGCTCGCGGCTCAGCCAGCGCAGGCTCGCCCCGGCGTTGGCGACGATCGACATCAGCGGCTGATTGATTTCATGGGCGATCGAGGCCGTCAGCTGGCCGACGGTGGTGGCGCGCGACACGCGTGCCAGGTCAGCCTGCGCCACCCGCACCGCATCTTCCGACTGCCGGCGCGCGGTAACGTCGGTGATGGTGCCGAAATATTCCGCGATGCTGGCATCCTCGCCGATCGGGTTGCCCACGCCAAGAATATAGCGGCAGTCGCCATCCGACCGAAGAATACGGAATTCGGCGCGCATCGATACGCCGTTGCGCACGCTGTCGGTCACCAGCTTGCTGATGCGCTGATGATCTTCCGTATGCACCAGCGTCAGGAAATCAGCCATGGAGATAGTGCGCTGGCTCTCCGGCAGCCCAAGGATGCGGGCATATTCATCGGAGACATACATCAAATCCTGCTCCAGCTCCCAGCGCCAGGTACCGGTATTACTGATGCGTTCACCCAGCATCAGCGAGGTCTGGCTGGCGCGCAGCTCTTTCTCTACCCGGCGACGCTGAATATTCTCCGCCAGCAGCTCGGCATAAAGCCGCGCCGTCTCCAGCGATACCGCCGCCTGCGCCGCCAGCATCCTGACGATGCGCGAATGTTCGGCAGTGAAAATTTCCGGCATCAGGCGGTTCTCGAGATAGAGAACGCCGACCATTTTGGCCTGCTTATACATCGGTACGCAAAGCACTGCCGCGCCCGAGGTCACCAGATAGGCATCCTGGCTGAACGGGCTGAATACCTCCGGCCTGCTGGTGCGGATCTCCTGGCCGGTGCGCATCACCGCCGCCAGCACCGACAGCGGCATATCGGTCGCCGACGGCGTCTCTTTGACAATCCTGACCTTCACGCCGTCGGCGGTGGTCTCCGCCCAGGCCTGGGTTTCCGGGATATTGTCGTCGAGAATGCGGATCAGCAGGCCGCGCTGCGCGCCCGCCCGCTCCAGCAGCATGGTCATCAGAATATGGATCAGCCGGTCAAGGTTGATCTCTTCAGTCATCGCCCTGACCGCGCGCAGCACGCTCTCCAGATCGCGGATCACCTCGTTCGGCGCAAAGGCGATGGTGTCGTAAGGGCTGCTCTGCCCCGACGGCGCGAGGTGCGGGTAACGCCGCTCCAGCTGGCGTAGCTTCGCCAGCGCTCCCCAGCGGCGCCAGGCGGCGAACGCCCCTTTGCAGTAAGCATCGGCGGCAACCTGATAGCCGCAGCTTCTGGCGAAGCGCCCGGCCAGCTCGCACGCCAGCCCGTTGATAGGGTGAAACTCCGCCTCGCCCGCCAGCCGGATGGCTTGTTCATACAGCGCGCTGGCGTCGCCGTTTCTTTGCTCCAGGCGCGCCAGCTCGGCACCGATCAACGCCGCTTTATCGGCAAAGGTGTCGGGATTATGGCGCGCCCACAGCGTGATTTTCGCATGGTGCGCCAGCGCCTCGCGCCGCCGTTCGGCGTCAAACTCCGCCGGCGTCAGGCTAAGCGTCAGGGAGAGCGCGCTGTAAAAGTGATAGTCGAGCAGATGCAGATAGCCAGGCACCGCGCGGGTAAATGGCGCCGCCTCGCGCAGGCAGTCGGCGGCCTGCGGATATTCGCCCGCCATAAAGTATGCCTTCGCCCGATAGAGCCAGAACCAGAACTGCGTCAGCGGCATCGGCCGGTTGCTCTCGCCGGGCGCGGCGATCAGCGATTCCGGAAAAAGATCCGCGCCGCTAAAGCCGGTGGACGAGGCGTTACGCAGGTGCGTGACATAGATCCGCTGGATCTGCAGCAGTACCTCAACATCGGGGAAGCGCCGCTTGCGGATAAAGCTCAGCCCACGCTCGATAGTGGTCTGCACGCCCTCAAGGTGGTCGCCGCGCAGCAGGAAGTTCATCGTCTGATGACGGATGATAAAGCAGGCGGCGGTTAAATCGCCGTTATCCACCGCCACGGTAAAACAGGCTTTGGCGTTGTCCACCGCCACGCTGAGCGGTGCCACCCAGGCGCTGGCCAGATCGACCGCCAGCAGGGTGCGCCCCTTAAAATTGTTGAACGCGTGGCGCATCACCAGATCGCGCCCCAGCTCGCTATAGCAGTAACCCTGCGGATAGGCATCATAGCGCCGTCCCACCAGTACGCCATACCAGGCGAGCGCGGCGGTGGAAGCACCGCACAGCCCGCGATCGAGCGTCATCTGCAGGATTTTGCACAGCAGCAGAAAATGCAGCTCCGGGCAGGCGAAGGCGGCGAACATCGCGGCGCTGAGCATCAGGCTCATGATCGCCTCCGCTTCGCGGTCGTCGGTGACCGGTAGCGCGCCGAAACGGCCGACGGCATCCTGACCGATGCGCTGTTCCAGCGCCTGCCACGCGCGCGCGCACGCCTCATCGTCCGGCTGACGGCTGAGATGAATGCCGAACACCGCCAGCCATGCCAGCGCGGTCTCCAGCGCCAGATGCATATCGGACTGGCGCATATGCAGCTCCGCCATCATGCAGGCGGCCACCGCTTTCTGCTCCAGGCTGCCCGGCATGCCCATCAGGCGGCTGCAGAGCGCCAGCGCCGAGGCGAGATTACCCTGTAAAAACTCGCACTCCGCCTCCTCGAAATCGAGGGTAAAATCCTCCTCCGGCGCGGCGTGCGGTGCCTCCGGCCTCAGCCGTTTCGCGCTACGCAGATAGCGCACCGCCGAGGCGTAATCGCCGGTGCTTTTGGCCCGCTGCGCCGCCAGCCGGCACAGGGCGCGAAAGCTATCGCGCTGCGGCGAGACACAGATGCGATCCAGCGCGGCGGTAATGTGATAAACCGCCAGAAACAGCGTGTCGTTATTGTCAGTCTGGCGCGCCGCGTCCGCCAGCTGGCAGGCGGCGGCGAAGTTAAGCCGGCACGCCTCTTCCGGCGCCAGCAGCGCCTGCGCCGCCTTATGTACGCGATCATGGGTAAAGGCGTATTCGTCGCCCGCCAGAGTGATCAGCCGCGCCGCAATGGCGGGCTGCAGCTGCTCCTGCAGGCGCGCCTGGGCGATCCCCTGCGTCTGGCTCAGCAGCGCCAGCTTGCCGACGCCGCCGACGCTGGCGAGACAGCCGAGTAGCTTACGCGTCGGCAGCGGCATATCGCCCAGCTGCTGCAGCAGCAGACTGGCGACGTTTTCGGTATAGTTGCGCGCGCGGATCGCCGCCAGATCGTAATGCCACTTACCGTGCTGCGGATGGGGGACAATCAGCCCGTCGCGCACGATGCGGCGCAGAAATTCATGGGTAAACAGCGGATTGCCGCCGGTTTTCTCATGGATCAGCGCCGCCAGCTCGCCAAGGCCCGCGGCGCGGGTTTGCAGAAAATCGGCCAGCCAGCGCGCCACCGCTTTGACACTGAGCGGCTCCGGCCGGATTTCCGGCAGCATGGCGGCGCTGGCGCGCAGCCCCGCCAGCGGGCAGGCCGGCGAACCTTCGCTCTGCGTCTCCGCGTCGCTGTATGAGACCACCATCAGCAGCGGCAACGCGTCGCTGTGCTGGGCCAGATACTCCAGCAGTTGCAGGCTGGCCTGATCGATCCAGTGAATATCATCAATCATCAGCACCAGCGGACGGCCCGGCGTGGCAAACGCCTTTACCAGGCCGTGCGCCATCTGATTAAAGCGCACCCGGGCGTCGGCGGAGTGCATATCGGCGGGCATCAGCGGCTTGCTTTCCAGCAGCAGCCCCAGCTCGGGCACCAGGTTCACCGCCAGCCCGGTGTAGCTGCCCAGCGCCTGCGTCAGCCGCAGCTTCCAGCGCGCCACGTCAGCCGATGCCAGGCCAAGCAGCCAGAGCGTCAGCGAGCGAAAGGCGGCGGAGATCACCGCATAGGGCAGCACCGGCGAATATTGATCCGCCTTGCTGACGGCGAGCAGCGCCGGCCTGCGCTGCATCTTTTTTAACGCCGAGGCGATAAGCGACGATTTACCGCTGCCCTGCGGCCCGCCGATGGCTACCAGCGCCGCCGCGCCGCTGCTGGCGACCCGATCCAGCGCCGCCAGCAGCCGATCCGCCTGCGGATGCGCCAGGAAGAGGTTATCCGCCAGCGCCAGCGCCGGCAGCCGATCCTGCAGGCCCGGCGTGAAATCGGCGATAGTGCCGCTCTCCGCCAGGTTCGCCTGACAGCGGCGTAAATCGGCGATCAGCCCTTCAACGGTCTGGTAGCGGTTGCCGGGCGCTTTCTCCAGCAGACGTAAAATAATGGCCGACAGCATCGTCGGCACCTCGCCGCGCACCGCGTGCGGCGGCCGGGGCGCGGAAGCGATATGGTGATGCGCCCACTCCGCCGGCCCGCCTTCGCTGAGATCGAACGGCAGCGTGCCGGTCAGCAGCTCATACAGCACAATGCCGAGGCTGTAGAGATCGCTGCGGCTGTCCACCGCGTCGCGAATGCGGGTGGTATGCTCCGGCGACATATAGGCCAGGGTGCCGCCCGGCGCGGTCATCCGCGTCTGGCCGGCGTTCTCTTCCGGCCCGCGGGTCAGCCCGAAGCCCGCCAGACGGCAGCGGCCATCCGGATCGAGAAACAGATTGCCGGGCTTGATGTCGCTATGAATCAACCCCAGCGCATGCATCTGCCGCAGCGGCGTGCAGATGCGCACCGCCAGCGCCAGAAAATCAGCCAGTCCGCCGGCTGCCGGCCGCGCCGACTGCGCCAGGGTTTTAAAGGGAAACGGGGCGTACGCCAGCGCGTAGCGGCCATGATGCAGCGTGCTGCTGACCGGCCGGACCGCCCAGCCATCGTCCAGCTGCATACGCAGCGAAAACTCGTTTTTCAACAGCTGCGTCGCCTGAAACGACGCCTCTTCGCCGGCAGCGCTGGCGAGAATAAAGGCGTCGCCCGCGTGCAGCGGCTCGCATCGCATCCAGGCGATGCATCCTTCCTGCGCCAGCGGCGTAAAGATCATCTCGTCGTTTAAGGTAAACACCGCGCCGTGCATCGCCTCGCCGGCGGCAGAAAGTTTCTCACTCATCAAAGCGCCTCATGGGTAGAGTTCGCGGCGGATGATCTCCAGCAGCGTATCGACGTTGATCGGCTTGCGCAAAAAGGTCACAGCGCCCAGGTTGATGGCATACCACAGCATATTCTCATCGCCATGCCCGGAAACAAAAATAACAGGCGGCGGAGCGGGCCGCAAAACCACCTGTTTATAAAGATCGAACCCGCTCATGCCCTTGAGCTTTACATCAAGAATAAGCAAAGCGGCGTCAGCCAGCGCCGTTTCATCATTGAGAAACGCCTCCGCCGACTCAAAAGCGGCGGTCTCAAAGCCATCCGACTGCAGTAAATTGCTTAACCCGCTGCGGACGGCACGTTCATCGTCAACAATGACAATGCGCGGTGACAGCACCATGCTGTGATCCTCTGTCTGATTTCACGCGGGCGTGACTATCTTTTTTTACCTGCGGGAGGCGGGGCGCCGCTGATTTTCGGCACGCATTCATGACGAAACCATGCCAGCGTGACCGGCTGTCGCGCGATAAGGCGTCGGCATACCGGCACGACTTGCTCGCCGACCAGCATACCGAACAGCCCTAACAGGGCCACGACCGGCGGCGCGGGTGAGTGAATATCGCTTATCCCATAGAGCATGCCGGCCAGAAGGCCTGTCGCCAGGGAGAGCAGCGCTGATTTCATCATAATCAGCCCGTCCGTGTATAGCGTGAGGCGGAGGCATCGCGGCTTTGCGCGGCGTGCGCCTCAGGCGGCGTTTTCAGCGCCTGTACTGCTTGTTCGCCCGCCAGCATGCCCAGCAGCCCGATCAGCGCGATGGCGGGCGGCGCGGGCGAGCGTACCTTAAGCAGCGCATAGAGCAGGCCGATAATGAGACCGGCGCCGAGCGCGATAACGCCTGCGATCATGGAGATTCTCCGGTGAAAGGCGAAGACAGGGACCGGAGCGCTCTCCGGCCCTTCACGCATTATTTGTTGGCCGGTACCGGCGCCAGCGTGCGGTGCGCGCCCTTTGCGCGCGCCGGCGCTTTATGCACCATGGTGTAGGCGTAATCGACGCCCATGCCGTAGGCACCGGAATGCTCTTTCACGATATCCATCACCGCGTCGTAGGTCGCTTTATGCGCCCAGTCGCGCTGCCACTCCAGCAGCACCTGCTGCCAGGTTACCGGCACCACGCCCGCCTGAATCATGCGCTGCATAGAGAAATCGTGCGCCTCTTTCGAGGTGCCGCCGGAAGCATCCGCCACCATGTAGATTTCATAATCCCCTTCCAGCATGGCGCAGAGCGCGAAGGTGTTGTTGCACACTTCGGTCCACAGCCCGGCGACCACCACTTTCTTACGGCCGTTTTTCGCCAGCGCATCGCGCACTTTCTGATCATCCCAGGAGTTCATAGAGGTACGCTCAAGAATGTCATGCTCCGGGAATACATCCAGCAGTTCAGGGAAGGTATTGCCGGAGAAGCTTTCCGTTTCAACGGTGGTGAGGGTTGTCGGGATGTTGAAGACTTTGGCCGCTTTCGCCAGGCCAACCACGTTGTTTTTCAGCACCTGGCGGTCGATAGACTGCACGCCGAAGGCCATCTGCGGTTGCTGATCGATAAAAATGATCTGGCTGTTCTGAGGGGTCAGTACTTCAAGCTTAGCGTTGGTCATGAGAATACCCATTGAGGTTTAAGTAACAGGAGTCCGCAAAAAGGGGCGGAATAACGAGACAGTCTCCGGCAGCGCGGTAAGCCACGATAAGAATACAGAGGCGAGCGTTATGCTTATTCAGGGCTGCTGACCACGTCAGGCCGCATTTGGCTGTCGGAGCGGATAGTAAAAGGAGTTTGCGGGGCGGGCTATTATCTCTGTGTATAACTATACGCTCGTATAATAGACGCTGCTTTCAACCGCTGACCATAATCCCGCCAACTTCCGTGCCCTGCTCTGTCCGAGCGGCACGCCTTTTTGTCCGGGGGCCGTATCGCCTTGTCCGGACGTTCCGACAGGAGGATTTATGGTCTCGCCCGGTAAAGCAGAGCTGATTTTTATCAACGGTCGCCTACATACGGTTGACAGAGAAAACCCGGTCGCCGAAGCGGCCGCCATTCGCGACGGCAAGTTTCTGGCGGTCGGCAGCGTCGCGGAGGCGATGCAGTATCACGAGGAAGGCACGAAGGTGGTCGATCTGCAAGGCCACACCGCCATTCCCGGCCTTAACGATTCCCATCTGCATCTGATCCGCGGCGGGCTGAACTACAACCTCGAACTGCGTTGGGAAGGGGTGCCTTCGCTGGCGGACGCGCTGCGCATGCTGAAAGATCAGGCGCTGCGTACTCCGTCGCCGCAGTGGGTACGCGTGGTGGGCGGCTGGACCGAGTTCCAGTTCGCCGAACGCCGTATGCCGACGCTTGACGAAATCAACCAGGCCGCGCCCGATACGCCGGTGTTTATCCTGCATCTCTACGATCGCGCCCTGCTCAACCGCGCCGCGCTGAAGGTGGTCGGCTACACCAAAGATACGCCCAACCCGCCGGGCGGCGAGATCCAGCGCGACAGCAACGGCAACCCGACCGGCATGCTGATCGCGCGGCCCAACGCCATGATCCTCTACGCCACGCTGGCGAAAGGACCGAAGCTGCCGCTGGAGCAGCAGGTCAACTCCACGCGCCAGTTTATGCGCGAGCTGAACCGTCTCGGCCTGACCAGCGCCATCGATGCGGGCGGCGGCTTTCAGAACTACCCGGAAGATTATGAGGTGATCGCCGAGCTGCATGAGAAAAAGCAGATGACCCTGCGTATCGCCTATAACCTCTTCACCCAGCGTCCCGGCCACGAGCTGGAGGATTTCGAAAAGTGGACCGATATGCTCTCGCCGGGCCAGGGCAGCGATTTCTTCCGCCATAACGGCGCCGGCGAGATGCTGGTGTTCTCCGCCGCCGACTTTGAAGATTTCCTTGAGCCGCGTCCCGATCTGGCGCCGGGCATGGAAGATGAGCTGGAGCGCGTAGTGCGACATCTGGTGGAGCATCGCTGGCCGTTCCGCCTGCACGCCACCTATAACGAATCGATCAGCCGTATGCTTGACGTCTTCGAGCGCGTCAATCGCGATATTCCTTTTGACGGCCTGCACTGGTTCTTCGACCATGCGGAAACCGTGACCCAGGCGAATATCGATCGCATCAAGGCGCTGGGCGGCGGCATTGCGGTGCAGCACCGCATGGCGTTTCAGGGCGAATATTTCGCCGAGCGCTACGGCATTGAGGCGACCCGCCATACGCCGCCGGTGGCGCGTATGCTGGAGACCGGCGTACCGGTCGGCCTCGGCACCGACGCCACGCGCGTCGCCAGCTATAACCCCTGGACCGCGCTTTACTGGCTGGTCTCCGGGCGCACCGTGGGCGGCATGCAGATGTATGACGTTAACGCGCGCCTCGATCGCGACACCGCGCTGATGCTCTGGACCCAGGGCAGCGCCTGGTTCTCCAGCGAGCAGGGGAAAAAGGGCCAGCTGAAGGTGGGCCAGCTGGCTGACCTCGCGGTGCTGAGCAAAGATTACTTCCGCGTGCCGGAAGAGGAGATCAAGGGCATTGAAGCGGTGCTGACGGTAGTGAACGGCGATATTGTCTACGCGGCAGGCGCCTTTGGCGCTGAGGCGCCACCCGCGATCCCGGTGCTGCCGGAATGGTCGCCGGTGGTGCAGGTGCCGGGTCACTACCGCAGCGCGCCGCCGCAGGCCAGCCGCGTCGGCATGATGCCGGCGGCGCACCACTGCAGCGGCCCGTGCGGCGTTCACAGCCATCAGCACGATACCGCGCGTCACGCCTCCGTGCCTGTCTCCGACGATAACGCCTTCTGGGGCGCGCTCGGCTGCAGCTGCTTCGCTTTTTGACGCCGATGAAAAGCCCATATCCGTTTTCGCCCCGCATCGACGCGGGGCTGTTCTTCCTGCGCCTGAGCGGCAGCCTGCTGCTGCTCTGGGTGCATGGCCTGCCGAAGGTGTTTCACTTCAGCGAAGAACTGACGCGCATCGAAGATCCGTTCGGCTTCGGTCCCTGGATGAGCCTGCTGCCGGCGATTTTCGCTGAAGTCGTTTGTCCGTTATTGATTATCGCAGGCGTCGGCGCGCGCCTCGCCTGTCTGCCGATTATCGGCGTGCTGCTGGTGGCGATGCTGGCAGTGCATCCTGGCTGGAGCCTGGCCGAAGGGCAGTTTGGCTGGCTGCTGCTGATCGTCTTTACTACGCTGATGATAACCGGGCCGGGCAACTGGCGTCCGGGTCGGACGCCAGTCAGGGGGTACCGCTATGGCGCAGGCTAATGATATTCACGCGGCCGCCGCGCAGGCCGCCGCGCCCGCCGGCGCCTCCTCCTGGCAGCCGCTGCGTCAGCCGCTGTTCCGCATGCTGTGGATCGCCACGGTGGTGTCGAATATCGGCTCGTGGATGAACGATGTCGGCATTAACTGGAGCATGCTGACGCTCAGCGCCGATCCGCTGTCGGTGGCGTTGGTGCAGGCGGCCAGCAGCCTGCCGATGTTTCTCTTCGCCCTGCCCTCCGGCGTGATGGCCGATATCGTCGACCGGCGCAAATACCTGCTGTTTTCGCAGCTGTGGGTTTTTATCGCCGCCGCCGGGCTGACGCTGCTGTCGGTGACCGGTCAGGTGACGCCGACGGTATTGCTGATCGCCGCCTTTCTGCTGAGCGCCGGCGCGGCGATGAGTTCGCCGCCGTTTCAGGCGATCGTGCCGGACCTGGTGAATAAGCGTGAGCTGGGCGCGGCGATTGCGCTTAACTCGCTGGGCATCAATATCAGCCGCGCCATCGGCCCGGCGCTGGGGGGCTGATCCTCTCCCTGACCGGCCCGTGGATGGTCTTTCTGCTTAACGCGCTGTCGGTGCTGGGCGTCACCTGGGTGCTATGGCGCTGGAAGGCGGAACCGACCATTCAACGCCTGCCGCCGGAGCATTTCTTCCCGGCGGTGCGCGCCGGTCTGCGCTATGTTCATGCTGCGCCGGTGCTGCGCAATGTACTGGTGCGCACCATGGCCTTCTTTCTGTTCGGCAGTGCCGGCTGGGCGCTGCTGCCGCTGGTGGCGCGGCGCGAGCTGGGCCTGGGTCCGGGCGGCTACGGCATTATGCTCGCCTGTATCGGCGTCGGAGCGATCTGCGGCGCCGTGCTGCTGCCGCGCCTGCGTCAGCGCTTCGATCCCGATCGCCTGATGGTGCTGGCGAGCCTGCTGTTCGGCGCGACGATGCTGGCGCTGGCCTTCATTCGTCATTTCTGGCTGCTGAACGCTTTTGAGTTTTTCACCGGCTTCGCCTGGATTGCCGTGCTTTCCACCCTCAACCTCGGCGCGCAGCGCAGCGCGGCAAAATGGGTAAAAGCGCGGGCGCTGGCGGTCTACCTGACGGTGTTTTTCGGCTCGATGACCCTCGGCAGCGCCGTCTGGGGACAGCTGGCCTCGCACTTTTCCATTCCTGTCTCCCTCTGCGTGGCGACGGTGGGCATGGTGCTTTCCTGCGCCACCGTCCTGCGCTGGCGGCTGAATAAAGATCCCGATCTGAACCTTGAGATCAGCGGCGCCGACGCGGCGCTGCCGGATACGCCGATCGCCCACCAGCGCGGCCCGGTGATGGTGATCTATGAATACCTGATCGAACCGCATCAGGCCGGGGCGTTTATGCGCTGCGTGCAGGAGATCCGTCGGGTACGCCGGCGCGGCGGCGCGCTCAGCTGGTCGGTTTATGAGGATATCCGCCAGCCCGGCATCTTCGTTGAAACCTTCGTCGTCGGCTCCTGGATTGAGCATCTGCGGCAGCACGAACGCCATACGATGAACGATTTGAAGATTCAGAATCGGGTGCTGGCTTTCCATCAGGGCGAGACGCCGCCCGCGGTGCGTTATCTGGTCGCGCCCGGGAAAGGGTAATCCCACCCCCAAACCTTGTTCATTAACCAAAATGAGGATGTTTGTATGACGATGTTCACCACACAGGATGGCACACAGCTCTATTACAAAGACTGGGGCACCGGCAAGCCGGTTCTCTTCAGCCACGGCTGGCCGCTGGATGCGGATATGTGGGATAGCCAGCTGAATTTCCTCGCCGAGCGCGGCTACCGCGCCATCGCCTTTGACCGCCGCGGTTTTGGCCGTTCAGAGCAGCCGTGGGAAGGTTACGATTATGATACTTTCGCCGCTGATATTAACGATCTGTTGACCCATCTCGATCTGCACGAGGTGACGCTGGTCGGCTTCTCGATGGGCGGCGGCGACGTGACGCGCTACCTTAGCCGTTACGGTAGCGCACGCGTTTCGGCGCTGGCGTTGCTGGGCGCGGTAACGCCGATTTTTGGCAAGGCGGATGACTACCCGCAGGGCGTCGATCTGAGCGTATTCGAAGGCATTCGTGACGGGCTGCGTAACGATCGCGCGCAGTTTATCAGTGATTTTGCCGCTACCTTCTACGGCACCAACGCCGGCCAGAGCGTGTCGGAAGGCGTGCTGGTGCAGACGCTGAATATCGCCCTGCTGGCGTCGCTGAAAGGCACCATCGACTGCGTGACCGCCTTCTCCGAAACCGATTTTCGGCCCGATATGGCAAAAATCGATGTGCCGACGCTGGTGATCCACGGCAGCAACGATCAGGTCGTGCCGTTTGAAACCACCGGCAAGGTGGCGGCGGAAATGATCCGTAACGCAGAGCTGAAGGTGTATGACAATGCGCCGCACGGTTTTGCCGTCACTCATCAGGAGCGGCTGAATAACGATCTGCTGGCATTTTTGCAGAGCCGTTAAGCCCAAAAAGGGGGATGCATCGCATCCCCCTTGTTATTCTGCCGTTAACGCGTCGGATGGTTAACTTCCAGCGGACGCAGATCGAACAGCAACACTTCCGCATCATTGCCGCCGCTGAAGATCAACGTATCTTCATCGCGCACTCTGGCGCCGTCACCCGCTTTAAACAGCGTGCCGTTCACCGTGATGCTGCCGCGCGCCACGTGAATATAAGCGTAGCGGCTGTCATCCAGCGCAAAGGTCTGCTGCTCGTCGCCGTTAAACAGCCCGGCGTAAATTTTCACATCCTGACGAATACGCAGCGAATTCTGCTGGCCGTCCGGCGAGACGATCAGGCGCAGCCTGCCGCGCTTTTCCGCTTCCGCAACGGAAACCTGCTGGTAACCCGGTTCCGTGCCGTTTTCTTCCGGCACCACCCAAATCTGCAGGAAATGCACATCCTCCTGCGCGGAGTGATTAAACTCGCTGTGGGTCACGCCGGATCCGGCACTCATCAGCTGCACGTCACCGGGAACAATCACCGAGCCGGTGCCCATGGAATCTTTATGCGCCAGCGCCCTTTCCAGCACGTAAGAGATAATCTCCATATTGCTGTGCGCATGGCTGCCGAAACCGCGGCCCGGCGCCACCTGATCATCGTTGATCACCAGCAGATCGGAGAAGCCGGTCTGTTTGGGATCCCAGTAGTTGGCGAAAGAGAAAGTATGGCGTGAGTGCAGCCAGCCGTGATTACCCAGTCCGCGTTGTTCTGACAGTCGACGTTCAATCATGATGTTCTCCTTAATAGGTGCGGTGAATGCGTTTGTCTTGCGATGAAAGGAGATTACATGTAAACCTGATTGCCTCACAATGCGCTGAATTGACAAACACTGTCACAGATAAGTGGACAATATGCAGATTGAAGACCTTCGTATTTTCGTCGCCGTGGTGAAAGCGGGCAGCTTTACCGCGGCGGCGGAGCAGCTGTTTTTATCCAAGCAGTATGTCAGCCGCCGTATGGCGGCGCTGGAGGCGTCACTGAATGCCCGCCTGCTGATGCGCAATACCCGACGGCTGTCGGTTACCGAGGCGGGTCTGGTTTTCTCGCAGCACGCGCAGCGCATTCTTGACGATATTCACGAAGCGGAGCGGGCGGTTTCCGCCAATCGTCAGGCATTGCACGGCGTCTTCAGAGTCAGCATGCCGATGTCGTTTGGCATGAGCCACCTTTCGCCGCTGATTGTGCGCTTTATGCAGCAGCATCCGGCGGTGCAGATCCAGACGGAGCTGGCCGACCGCTATGTGGATGTTATTGGCGAAGGTTTTGATATGGCGATCAGGATTGGCAAGCTGGCGGACTCCACGCTGATCGCGCGCCGACTCGGCGCGCTGAAGCGGGTGATCTGCGCCAGTCCCGATTACCTGGCGCGCACCGGGACGCCGCGCGCGCCGGAGGATCTGCTGCAGCATCAGTGTCTGCGCTACGGGCGCGAAGGGCAAAACGGCTGGGAGCTGCAGCGTGCAGGCAAAAGCGCCCTGTTTGAGGTGCGCGGCCCGGCGATCAGCAATAACGGCGAACTGTTGCGCGATGCCGCCGTCGCGGGCATGGGGCTGGTGCTGCTGCCGGAATTTATTGTCGCGCCCGCCGTGGCGCGTGGCGCGCTGACGACGGTGCTGGATGATTACTGGCCAGCGCCGCTGGGGCTGTATGCGGTCTATCCGCAGCATCGACAACGCAGCGAAATTAACCGCGCTTTTCTTGATTTTCTTGAGGCGGAGCTAAAGTTGGGCTGATAAACCCTGCCTCTCTTTCCTTTTGTACAGTATGGCGCAGGGGACATCCGGAGAACCGTCGCTACCCCTTGTCGCGGTCATCCTGGTGGGCGATGCGCTTTTCCAGATCCCGCTCGGTTACATCGCAGATAAGTTTGGCGTAAGACGGATCCATTTGGCCAGCGGCAGGCTTTTTTGCCTGTGCCTGCAGCGCCTCTGCTGTGGGGCGAAAAACAGAGAATGCAGTGAAAACGTTAGCGGAACGGCGCCGCTCAGGCGGTCAGGCGTAACGGGCTGCCGGTAAAGATGACCCGCCTGTCGATAAGGCATCCCGGCGGCTGGCTAAAGCCCGCCGGGAAAACGACGAAGGTGGCCGTCAGCCGCTACAGCCACGCAATCTCTTCCGCCGAACGGTAGATTTTCAGGCCGTGCTGCTGCGCCACCGCAATATCCTTGTCCGCCCCTTGCGATGCGCCCCCGATGCGATAGATCGCGTCGCACTTGCCGATCAGCCGGTGCGCCACCGGATAGAGCAGCGACTCGCTAATCTCATCGTCCAGCCGCTGCGAACCGGCCGCTTTCGCCAGCGGCAACGCCAGCCATTCGCCGATCACCGGTACGTGGCCACGTTGATAGACTTCCCACGCCGCCTGCTCCAGCCGCCGCAGGTTCTGCGCAATCAGGGTTTCGTCGCCGTGGGTGCCGCTGCGATAAGGCCCGGCAATAAGGATCAGTTCCGCATTCATCGTTGCCTCACAGGATGCCGTTAAGGGCAAGGTAGTGTAATAACATGATGGTTTTGGCATCCACGATGTCGCCATCCCGAATCGCCTGCAACGCCGTCTGAAAATGCACTTCCAGTACCTCGATATCTTCGCCCTCTTCTTTTACGCCGCCGCCGTCGCTGAAACGATCGTCAGGCTGATATTCTGCGATAAAGAAATAGAGCTTTTCCGTCACCGAACCGGGGCTCATAAAGGCCTCGAAGACTTTCTGCACTTGTCCGACCTGATAGCCGGTCTCCTCTTCCGCCTCCGCCCTGATGCATTCCTCAGGATCGAGATTGTCCAGCAGCCCCGCCGGCGCCTCCAGCAGAAAACCAGAGTGATGGTTTACGTAAAGCGGAAAGCGGAACTGACGCGTAAGGATCACGCTCTGCTTCTCGCGGTTATACAGCAGCAGCGTCGCACCATTGCCGCGATCGTAGACTTCGCGGCTCTGGCGCTGCCATTCTCCGTCCCGTCGCCGGAAATCAAAGGTGTACTTTTTCAGCACATACCAGTCGTCGGACAAGGTTTTGCTTTCTACGATACGCACTTCCGCCTGCCGGTGGGCCGTTAAGCTACCCGTTTCTGCATGTTTTACTGGCATGAATAGACCTCCTTCGGTAAGATGCGCACTATATCGTGCAAAAACATGCAACCTCAAGAGCATTCGTGCAATTAAGAAGATCCCCTATGCTGACTTCACAACGTAAACAACTCATCCTGCAAAAGCTCGCCGCTGAGGGGCAGGTGCTGTCGAAGATGCTGAGCGAAGAATTCAACGTCTCAGAAGATACTATCCGTCGCGATCTGCGTGAGCTTTCCGCCGAAGGCCGGCTGCAGCGCGTGCATGGCGGCGCGCTGCCCGCCTCCGCCGCCACCGTCACCTTTTCTGAACGTAAAAACCTGCGTCTGGACGCCAAGCGCGCCATTGCGAAAAGGGCCGCCGCGCTGATCGAGCCAGGGCAGGTGGTGATGATCGACGGCGGCACCACTACCGCCGAGCTGATTACCTTTTTGCCGCACAGCCTGCAGCTCACCGTCGTGACGCACAGCCCGAGCATTGCGCTGGGCCTGGCGGATCACCCGTTAATCGAGGTGATCATGATCGGCGGACGCCTGTTCAGGCATTCGCTGGTGGCGGTCGGCGCGGCAGCGATCGAGAATGTCTCCAGGGTACGGGCGGATATCTTTTTTATGGGCGTGACCGGCATTCATGCCGAGGCGGGCTTAAGCACCGGCGACTATGAAGAGTCCTGCATTAAACGCGCCTTTGCCGGCCGGGCGGCGGAAACCGTGGTGATGGCCTCGCCGGAGAAGATCAATGCCGCCTCAGCCTGGGTTATTGGCGATTTGGGGCTGATCAATACGATGGTGGTGGAAGGCGATACCGAAGCGCATCTGCTGACGCCTTTTAGCACGAAAGGCATTACGGTGATTAAAGCGTGACGCGCCGCTGATGAGTACCATGGCATATGATGTGAACGCTTGCCTGCGCCCAAATCCGCCGGCCCCGTAGCGGGCGAGCAGCACCTGGGGATCCACGCTTGTCGGCGAGAAAATGCGTAGGCGCCGTTAGCCGACGGGCGCAGACCGAAGTGAGCGCTTGTCGGCGAGAAAATGCGCCAGCCCCTTTACCCGGCGGCTGGGCGCGGTGGACGGGCGGCGCGCTTTTTGCCGTGGTCGGCGCGCTTCGCGGCGTCAATCGCCGAACGCACCCACGCGATTAGCGCTTCCTGATCCTCCAGCAGCGCGTCGGGCAAGGTATAAAATGACAGCGCAACTGCTTTCATCGTGCCATCCGCGCCGCGCCGGGTGTAGGTAAAAGGTTCGCAGCCTGCGGCGGTAAAGCGGCTCAGGCTATCGGCATCGGTTTTCAAAAACAGCCTCCCCGCAGGATCGATCAGCAGCACCATCAGGCCATCGTGAAACAGCGCGGTGCAGCCGAACATGCGGCGAACGGCGAAGCGCCCCAATGGCGCGATCTGATCGAGAATATACTGCGTGAGTTCATCATAAACGGGCATCGCTTCCTCCTGCGTTTGCGCGACGGCCGGTACTGTGCCGGCCGTCGCCCTTTAGCGGCAGTGTAGCCCGCTTACCGTCAGAAGCTGTAGTTCGCCGTGACGGTTACGTTGCGCGGCGCGCCGTAAACCACATACTGGCTGACGCTGGTGTCATATTTTTTATCAAGCAGGTTGTTGAGGTTCGCCTGCAGCGACAGCTGTTTGGTCACCTGATAGCGGCCAAAGAGGTTAACCAGCGCATAGCTGCCCTGCTCTGCATGCCAGCTGCCGTTGCCTTCCGGCGCACTGACATTCTGCCAGACTTTGTTCTGCCAGTTTACCCCGCCACCGACCGTGAGGTCGCGCAACGCCGGCGGCGTCCAGGCGGCGAACAGCTTGACGCTGGTGCGCGGTTGGGTCGGGTTAATCGCGATGCCGTCGCCATCTTCCGCCATGTAGCGCGTGGCGCCGAGCGTCATCTGCAGGTCATCGGTCACTGCGCCGTTGATCTCAAACTCCACCCCTTTGCTCACCGTGCCATGCGCGGCGACGTAAGCCGATTCCTGCGTACCCGGAATAAACAGATTGCTGCTCTGCCCAACGTTATCCTGCTCGATGCGGAATACCGATACCGAGGTTGTCACGCGGCTGTTCAGCCAGTCCGCCTTTAATCCTGCCTCGTAGTTTTTACCGGTCACCGGCGCAAGGTAGCTACCGTTGATATCGCGGTAAGTCTGCGGGTTGAAGATCGAGGTGTAGCTGGCGTAAGCAGACCAGGCATCGTTGATGTCATAGATCAGCCCGGCGTAAGGCGTGATGCGGTTCTTCTCGACATTCTGCGTCAGCGTGCTGGCGCTCCACTGGGTGTAGCGCGCGCCAAGGATCAGATGCAGCGGATCGGCCAGTGACAGGCGCGTTGCGGTATAGGCGGATTTTTGATGGATGGTATCTTCCTGCGCCAGGCTCAGCGGACCCCAGTCGGTTTCCGGGAAGCTGCCGTTCCAGTTGTTGAAGTTGCCCACCTCATCCGCCGACAGGTTGGCGAAGCTGCTCATATAGAGGTTATGTTGACGGCTGTAGCTAACGCCCGCCATCAGCTCATGCTGGCGACCGAAAAGTTCATAAGGGCCGCTGGCGAAGGCGTCGAGCGCATGCACCTTACGTTTTCCGGTGTTGTAGCCGGTGCCGCCGACCACCGGATAGTCGGGATAAGCGCTGACGCCGATGCCGCTGTTTTTATCGAAGAAGCCATCGATATAGAGCATCTTGCTGTCGAGTTCGGTTTCGGTATGGGTACCGTTCAGGGTGAACTGCCAGCCGCTGTCGAAGCGCTGCGTCAGGGTGGCGAACACTTTTCTCGACTGTTTATCGCTGTAGGCCCAGTCCGGCGCAGTGCTGACGCTGCGATCGTAGTCGGTTTTGCTGTGGTCGATATACCAACGTGGCAGGCCGCCCCATGGCGGGCTGTCGGCGTTGGTTTCCTGATAGTCGTAGCCGACGGAGAGCGTGGTGGAATCGGTGAGATCGGCATCCACTACACCGTAGATGAATTTCTTGTTGGCGCTGTAGCGATCGATATAGCTGTCGTTATCCTGGTAGCCGGCGATCAGGCGGCCGCGCACGTTGCCGGAGTCGGTCAGCGGCGCGGAGAGATCGAGAACATAGCGCTGCTTATCCCAGCTGCCGTAGCTGGCGGAGACGTTGCCGACAAACTCGCGGCTGTCGGCGTGCTTGCGCACCATATTAATCGCCGCTGACGGGTTGCCCGTGCCGGTCATCAGCCCGGTCGCGCCGCGCACTACTTCAATGCGATCGTAAATCGCGGTGTCGGCCGCGGAGTCGCCGAGGTTCCAGCGCTCTTCAAACACGGTAGGAATACCGTCCACCATGTAGTTATCGATAAGGAAACCGCGCGAATAGAAGGTGCTGCGGTCAAAATCGGCCACGCTTTCGCTCACGCCGGTACTGTTTTTCAGCACATCGCCCAGCGTTTGCAACTGCTGATCCTGCATGCGCTGCTTGCTGATGATGCTGACGGACTGCGGAATTTCGCGCGCGGTTAAGGTCATTTTGGCGCCCGCCTGGGTGACCGGCACGCTGTAATCGCTCGCCTGGGTGTTATCGGCGCTGTCGTCCGCCGCCTCGACCACCAGCGTCTGCTCTTTCGCCGCGTCGGCGGCGTGAACGGCCGGCGCATGTAGCGCAACGGCCACCAGCGCGGCAAGCGGCGTTAAAAGCAGAGCAGCCTGTTTTCCGGATGCGGAACCGGCGATGCGCCCTTCCCTGTTACTGTTTGAGAAAACCATTATTCACCTTCGCGAGATTTTATTATTGTCTGTTGCGCGACGCGTTCCGCTTCTGAACCCGGCAAGCGTTCCCCGTCCGCGCATCTTTCCCTGGGCCAACAGCCACTGCCGGCGTAAAAACATTCCATCAGATTAGGCTGACAGCAGTCCGCACACGGCGGGCCTGCGGTCTGGATTGCGAATGAGAACTTTAATCATTTCTATTCATAGTGTAAATGGATATTAATGGTTGTTTAGATAGCGATCGTGAGGGTGAATTTGCGCGATGGCGCGCGCCGGGATGGCAAAAGGCTACCTGCTGACGGATCAGGAAAAGCGCTAAACGACGCGGCGGGTATGATGACGGCCATGAAGAAACGGATAAATGACATACGGCGATGATAGCGGCCGTAAAAAAGTGGATAACGTCACAGCGGCGATGATAGCGGCCGTGAAAAAGCGGATAACGCCGCGACGGCGATGATAGCGGCCGTGAAAAAGCGAGTAACGCCGCGGTCGCAATGACTAAAGCGCAACATAACGGGCGACGCGGCAGGATAGATAACGCTTATTGTGTGTTGTAACTAATCAGAGTAATGCCCATTCCGCTGCAGCGGCCCTACAGCCGGCACGCATAGCCATTTCGGCCAGCGTCGGCTGGCAGCGCGATGAAGAGGCGCAAAGGTCGCGCCGGAGAGTGATCGCAATCTGGCTTCAGGAACGGAAACCGGCCCTTCTCAGGCCGGACGCAGGCAGTTTTTTATTACAATAGAGACCGCTGCAGAGGCAGAAACCGGTCCTTCTCAGGCTGGACGCAGGCGGGCAGTTAAGCCGCGCAGGAAATTACGCAGGAACTGATCGCCGCACTCACGGTAGTTTTTATGCTCCGGCGCACGCATCATGGCGGTGATTTCCGACATGGAAATACGGAACTGCTGAGCGGTGAGAATCTCGAGAATATCATCCGTCTTTAACGCAAAGGCCACGCGCAGCTTTTTAAGAATAATATTGTTGTTGATGCGGCGTTCCGTCTTCAGCGGCGGCATACTCTCATCTTTGCCGCGACGGTGATAAATCAGGCCGTTTAAAAAACAGCTCATTACCACGTCCGGACAGGCGACAAAGCCTTCGTCCTCTTCTTTCAGCACATAGCTGGCCACCTGCTCCGCCGATACGGAGGTTTCGGCCAGCGCCAGGATCGCGACCATCTCGTTATTGTTCAGCTTCAGCATGTAGCGCAGGCTACGCAGCACATCGTTATTCATCATCGCGATCTTCCTCACCCTTCCGGCATTTAAAGCGGGCAGTATAGCGATCTCTGCGCTGATGACGAGCAAAACTACGCGCTTTTCAGTCCCAGCGCTGCTTTCAGGCTTTTCAGATAACGGCGGCTGACCGGCACCTTCTGCCCACCGCGCAGCAGCAGCTCCGCCTGGCCGTTTTCCAGAAAGCGGATCTCTTTCAGATGCGCCATATTCACCAGGTACTGACGGTGACAGCGCGTCAGCGGCGTGCGTTGCTCCAGCGTGCGCAATGTTAGCTCGGTAAACCCTTCGGCGCCGTCGACGCTGGTAACGAAAACGCCGCTGAGCCGGCTGCTGACGCAGGCCACCTCCGTCATCTGCAACAGCCAGATGCGGCTGTGGCCGCTGCAGGGAATAAAGGTCAGCGGCGGCTGGTTTTCCGTCAGCCGCGCGACATCCTGTTCACCGCGCGCGTGGCGCAGGCGCGCCAGCGTTTTTGCCAGCCGGCCCTTCTCCACCGGCTTCAGCAGGTAATCGAAAGCGTGTTCTTCGAACGCGCGCACCGCATACTCCTCAAAGGCGGTAAGGAACACGATATGCGGCCGCTGCGCCGCGTCCAGCATTCCCGCCAGCTCCAGCCCGGAAATGCGCGGCATCTGAATATCCAGAAACAGCACCTCGGGACGCAGCCGGTGAACCGCGCCGAGTGCCTCCACTGCGTTGGCGCACTCGCCGACAATAGCGATATCCTCTGCCTGCTCCAGCAGCACGCGCAGGTTTTCCCGCGCCAGCGGCTCGTCATCAACAATCAGTACCCTTAACACAGCTTCTCCTCCAGCGGCAGACGCAGGATCACGCAGGTAAACCGCTCCGGCTCGCAGCGTACGCTGATGCCGCACTCATCGCCGAAACGGGCGCGCAAGCGCTTGTCGACCAGGCTCATGCCCAGCCCACCCGCGCCGCTTTTTTGCTGGTAAAGCCCGGCGTTGTCGGTGATCTCCAGCACCAGCCGATCCTGCTGGCGCGACGCGCTGAGGCGGATTTCGCCGATGCCCAGCAGCTGCGAGGTGCCGTGCTTAATGGCGTTCTCCACAATCGGCTGTAGCGTAAAGGCGGGCAGCCGCGCCTGCGCCAGCGCCTCCGGCACGCTCAGGGTGACCTGCAAACGCGCCTGAAAGCGCGCCTGCTCGATTTGCAGATAGGCGTTCACATGCTCGATTTCATCGGCGAGGGTGACAACTTCGCTGGGCCGCTTGAGGTTTTTACGGAAAAACGTGGAGAGATACTGCACTAACTGGCCCGCCTGCTCGCTGTCGCGCCGGATCACCGCCATTAGCGTATTGAGCGCGTTAAACAGGAAGTGCGGATTGACCTGCGCGTGCAGCAGCTTAATCTCCGACTGGGTCAGCAGCGCCTTTTGCCGCTCATACTGCCCCGCCATAATCTGCGCGGAGAGCAGCTGCGCAATGCCTTCCCCCAGGGTGCGGTTGATTGAGCTGAACAGCCGGTTCTTCGCCTCGTAAAGCTTAATGGTACCGATCACGCGCTGGTTTTCGCCGCGCAGCGGGATCACTAACGTCGATCCCAGCTTGCACTGCGGATGCAGCGAACAGCGGTACGGCACCTCATTGCCGTCGGCGTAGACCACTTCGCCCCGCTCAATGGCGCGTCGGGTCCAGAGGGAGGAGATCGGCCGCCCCGGCAGATGGTGATCGCCGCCGATGCCGGTAAAGGCCAGTAGCTGCTCGCGGTCGGTGATCGCCACCGCGCCGATCTCCAGCTCGCGATACAGCACCTGCGCCACCTTCATGCTGTTCTCCTGATTAAAGCCCTGGCGCAGGATCCCTTCGGTAGAGGCGGCCACTTTCAGCGCGGTGGCGGAAAAAGCGGAGCTGTACTTCTCCAGCATCGCGCGCTTATCGAGCAGAATGCGCATAAAGAGCGCGGCACCGAGCGTGTTGGTGACCATCATGGGCGCGGCGATGCTGGAGACCAGCTTCAGCGCCTCATCGTAAGGCCGCGCCAGCAGCAGAATGATCGCCATCTGCACCATCTCCGCCGCCAGCGTCACCATCGCCGCGGTCAGCGGATGGAACACCTGACGGCTGCGGCCGCGCTGGATCAGCAGCCGATGCGCCAGGCCACCCAGCAGCCCTTCGACAATGGTGGAGACCATACAGCTGACGGCGGTCATGCCGCCCAGCGAATAGCGATGCAGCCCGCCGGTCAGCCCCACCAGCCCGCCGACCAGCGGGCCGCCGAGCAGGCCGCCCATCACCGCCCCCACCGCGCGCGTGTTGGCGATGGAATCGGAAACGTGCAGCCCGAACCAGGTGCCGAGCAGGCAGAATACGGAGAAGACCACGTAGCAGAGAAACTTGTGCGGCAGCCGCACCGTCACCTGCATCAACGGGATAAAGAGCCGGGTTTTGCTCATCAGCCAGGCAATAACCAGGAACACACACATCTGCTGCAACAGCAGCAGTACCAGGTTGAATTCATACATGCCGCTAACCGCGCTTAAGTAACCAGCGCGTAACGTAACGTAAGGAAAGGATTTTTTCTTTGAAGCGCGCCAGAAAACGTACAGCGCAACGGTGGAAGAGAGGCCACAAAAAAGCCGCCCTGCGTCGGCAGCGGCGGCCTGAGAATGCCGAATCAGTTTTCCAGGCGGTAGTTCAGGGTGATTTCCGCGTTCAGCACCTGCGAAACCGGGCAGCCCGCTTTCGCCTTATTGATAATCTCATCAAATGCGGCGCTATCGATGCCCGGCAGCTTAATGGCGCTGTCGAGAGCGATTTTGGTGATAGCGAAGCCTTCGCCCTGCTTATCGAGCGAGACGTCCGCCGTGGTGTCGATGCTTTGCGGCGTATGGCCCGCCTGACCCAGCATCATTGAAAGCGCCATAGAAAAGCAGGCGGCGTGCGCAGCGCCAATCAGTTCTTCGGGGTTGGTGCCGGCCTTGTCTTCGAAACGGGTATTGAAACCGTAGGGCTGCTGATCCAGCGCGCCGCTTTCGGTGGAGATAGTGCCTTTACCGCGTTTAAGATCGCCTTCCCAGTGCGCCTGCCCTTTCTTATGAATGGTCATCTTTCCTCCTGTTTTTCTGAAATGTACTATCAGTATAGTTAGCCTGCTGAGTAACACCTGCCGGCAACCGCCTTTGCGCGGTGCAACGGCCAGCGAACCCGCGCCGCCGCACGCGCGACGGGCAGGAAAAAAATGTAACTAACCGCAAACCAGGGAGAAACCATGTTCCAGAAAGATGATGTTGTGCAGGCGAAAACCGGCGGCCCGAAAATGCAGGTAGTGCGCGTAGAAGGCGAGACGCTGTGGTGCGCGCGCGTGGACGACGCGGATAAGAAAGAGATCGAAGTACCGGCCAGTTCGGTCAACCCCTATCACGAGGATGGCGATTTCGGCGTCTGCTGATGGCCCGACAGCCCGTGCGGAACGGGCTGCTTTCACCTACCTGTACGCAGGACGCCGACCCGCGTCGGCTTTTACTACAAGGATGCCGTTATGAGCGTAAAACTCCGCCCGCTTGAGCGGGAAGATCTTCATTTCGTCCACCAGTTGGACAACAACGCCAGCGTGATGCGCTACTGGTTCGAAGAGCCTTATGAGGCGTTTGTCGAGCTATCCGACCTTTACAACAAGCATATCCACGATCAGAGCGAGCGCCGTTTCGTGGTAGAAAACGATGGCGAAAAAGTGGGCCTGGTGGAGCTGGTAGAGATCAACCATGTGCATCGCCGCGCCGAGTTCCAGATCATTATCGACCCGACCCATCAGGGCAAAGGGCTGGCGAGCCAGGCGGCCAGGCTGGCGATGGATTACGGTTTTTCGGTGCTGAACCTTTATAAGCTCTACCTGATTGTCGATCAGGAGAATGAAAAGGCGATTCACATCTACAGCAAGCTGGGATTTGAGATTGAAGGCGTGCTGCGCCACGAATTTTTTATTAACGGCGAATACCGCAATACCATTCGCATGTGCATTTTCCAGCATCAGTATCTGGAAAAGCACAAGGCGCATACCGGCGCGATGGTGAAGCCCACCGCCCAGTAAAGCCCGGCGCCGACCACGACGTCGGCGCGAGGGATCAGCCGGCGCGCGCGCCGACGCGGTTGATCACCGGCTGAACATTGGCCGGTTCGATGTTATACATGCCGCCGTAAAAAGGGTCGACCAGCAGCCAGCCGGGGAAGCCGCCCAGCGGAATGTTGCCAAGGATATACCAGAGGTTCGCCTTCTCTTTCAGCCGCAGCGTCAGCGGCACATAGCCGGGACGCTCCAGCATCACCAGATAGCTCTTCTTGCCGAAATAGCTGCCGTTGGATTTCGCCAGCTCGACGGTTTTCGGCGTCACGCCTTCCGCCACGGGGCGGCCGGTTTCATCCTGCACCACAAAGGTCGCGCCCTGCGGAATGGAATCGATGCGCACGCTTTGCGTTTCCGAGCCAACGATGGTGGCGCAGCCGCTGAGCAGCGAGGCGGCCGCCAGCGCCAGTAATAGGCGTTTCATACGCTTTCCTGATTTTTTACGGTTGGGTAATAGTCTAATCGGCAGCGCGCCGTTTTTCCTTAGGGCCGATATCCTTTTCAGCCCTGCGCCCTCAGTGTGTGCGGCAGCCATGGGCCAGGGCGGCGATATCCTGCGGCGTAGTGCGGCAGCAGCCGCCGATAATCTGGGCGCCCGCCGCCCGCCACTCCGCCAGCTTGTCCTGCAGCCCACAGCCCGCCGGCGCGCTGTGCCAGCTTTTGCTGACCGCGTCGTACTGTTCCCCGGAGTTAGGGTAGACCAGCAGCGGCTTGTGCGTCAGGCGGCGCAGCGCTGTCAGCGCGGGGGTCACTTTTTCCAGCGCGATGCAGTTAACGCCCAGCGCCACCGCCTGCGGGCAGCGCGCCAGCAGCGCGGCGGCCTCGGCCAGCGGCGTGCCGTCGGAAAGGTGTTCGCTATCGCGCAGGGTAAAAGAGAACCAGGCGGGCAGCGTAGGATACTCTGCCGCCAGCAGCGCCAGCAGCGCCTCCAGTTCGGCATAAGAAGGCAGCGTTTCGCAGGCCAGCAGATCGACGCCCGCCGCCGCCAGCGCGGCGATGCGCGGACGGTGAAACGCCATCATGTCATCCTGCGGCAGCGCGTAGTCGCCGCGATACTCGGCACCGTTGGCGAGAAACGCGCCGTACGGCCCGACCGATCCCGCCACCAGCAGCGGTGCCGCCTGCGGATGCGTCGTCAGGTAATCCTGCCGCGCCTGCTGCGCCAGCTCGACGCTGCGGGCGATCAGCGCGCACGACTGCGCCTCATTCAGGCCGCGCGCGGCGAAGCCCTGCGGCGTCGCCTGATAGCTGGCGGTGATGGCGCACTGCGCGCCGGCGGCGAAGTAATCGTAATGCACCTGATAAATCAGCTGCGGGTTCTCCAGCAGCACTTTCGCCGACCAGAGGGCATCGGCCAGCTGACAGCCGCGCGCTTCCAGCTCGGTCGCCAGCGCGCCGTCGAGGATCAGCGTATCGTGGCGCTGCAGTAGATCGGCGATGGGGTCAAACAGCATGTTCCGTTTCCTTAGCGCGTTCCCGCTTGTTGCGTTGTGTCAGAGAGTAAGCGCCGTAACAGAGGGCGACGAAGGGTAACCCGCACCACAGCGCGATGCGCTGCGCCGGATCGAACGCCAGCCCGACGCAGGCCAGCAGGCAGAGCGCAAAGCCGAGAATCGGCGTCAGCGGGAACCAGGGCGCGCGATACTTCAGCCCGTCCAGCGTTCCGCCTTCGCGCAGATAGCGGCGGCGAAACGCATAGTGCGAGGCGCAAATGCTGAGCCAGACCGCTACCACCGCAAAACCGGAGATGGCCGAAAGCGCCACGTAGACGGTATCGGCGGCGACGATGCTGGAGAAGAGCGCCAGCAGCCCGCCCAGCATGCTGGCGCCGATTGCCACCAGCGGGATGCCGCGGCGCGTCAGGCGCGAGAAGCAGCGCGGCAGCGTGCCTTCGTTGGAGAGCGACCAGAGCATGCGTCCGGAGGCGTAGAGGCCGGAGTTGGCCGCCGACAGAATCGCCGTCAGGATCACGAAGTTAAAAATATCCGCAGCCCAGGGAATGCCGATCTTTTCAAACACCAGTACGAACGGGCTTTTGACGATGCCCGCTTGATCCATCGGGATCAGCGCCGCCAGAATCAGCACCGTGCCGATAAAGAAGATGATCAGACGCGCTACGGTGGTGCGGATCGCCATCGGCACCACTTTATGCGGGTTTTCCGTTTCGCCGGCGGCGATGCCGATAAGCTCGGTGCCGGAAAAGGCGAAGTTTACCGCCACCATGGTCATCAGGATCGGCAGCGCGCCGTGCGGCAGCCAGCCGGAGGCGGTAAGGTTATGGAAAAACGGCGCCGGCGTGCCGTCTTTTAACGGGATCAGGCCGAACACCGCGCAGCCGCCCAGCACGATAAAGGCGAGAATGGTGATCACTTTAATCAGCGAGAACCAGAACTCCCCTTCGGCAAAAAAGCGCGTCGAGATAACGTTCAGCAGGAAGATGGCGAGACAGAAGATCAGGCACCAGAGCCAGACCGGCGTTTGCGGAAACCAGTACTGCATGCAGAAGCCGGCGGCCGTCAGGCTGGAGCCGAGCGCTACCGTCCAGGTGAGCCAGTAGAGCCAGGCGACGGTATAGCCGGTGGCCGGGCTGAGATAACGGCTGGCGTAGACGTGAAACGCGCCGGTTTCCGGCATCGCTACCGATAGCTCGCCCAGCGACTGCATCACCAGCCAGACCACCAGCGCGCCGATCAGGTAGGCGAGCAGCGTGCCCGCCGCACCGGTGGTGGAGATGATATAACCGGTGTTGAAGAACAGGCCGGTGCCGATCACACCGCCCAACGAGAGCATCACCAGATGGCGCGCTTTCATACTGCGTTTAAATTGGCCGCCCTGCGGCTGTTCTGACTGCATGCTTGTCTATCCGTATGGACGTCTAAACTTCTAAATGTGGCAAGTTTTATACCTGCCCCGGCAGCAGAATGCAAACGGTGAAACGCAACGGGCGCCCCGGAGGGCGTAAAAAGGGGGGTTCCCCGTAAGGCGAACGGCTACGGGGAGCGACGGCGGTGAGCAGAGATGGGGACGCGCGCGGAATTAATCGAACATGCTCTGCAGGTAGCGTTCCAGCGCGGCGCGCGAGCTGAAACCGTGCGGAATGCCGTAGTGATCCTGGCTGTCGCCCATCAGGTACATGGGGAAACGCGTGTAGTGATCGCAGGTTTTAATTTCCGACGCCGGATCGGCGTAGTTCAGGCTTTTCTCTTTTAGCGTCGGATGAATGACCAGTGCGGTTCTTCCCATGCGCGCTTCGCGGTTAACGTACACATAATCTTCGCCGCGGCGATAGCCATAGGTTTTCGGCGTCACGGTATCCATTTCGAACCCCGCTTTTTCCAGGACGCGTGCCACCTCATCTGGTCGTAAATACATGCTCAATCCTCTCATTCTTATAAAGCTTCGCAACCTTACAACAGCGCGGCGGCCAGGGGCATTCAGAATTATCCAGAAAGCCGGCCGCTGACGACGCTTCACGCTACGCTTGCGGTAGATGGTCTACACTAAGTATTACGTTATTCAGCAAAGGGATGAGAAAAATGTTTAAACAAACAACGAAAAATGACGACGTGGATATTCATCAGGATGTTTCTGTGCTGGCGGATACGCTGGATGATTTACTGAAATCCTACGGCAGCAAAGCGCAGGACGATATCGACGCGGCGCGCAGCAAGGCGGAGGCGCTGCTGAAAGAGACGCGTGCCAAAATGCAGGGCCGCAATCGCGTCAGCCAGGCGGCATATGACGCCGGCCGTCAGGTGGATGGCTGGATCCATGAAAAACCGTGGCACGGCGCAGGCGTTGGTGCGGCGGTAGGGATTTTTATCGGCGCGCTGCTGGCTTCCCGCCGCTAATTCCCCGCTCCACCCTGTTCCCCCTCCCCGCCGCGTGCGGGGATTTTTTTGCCTGCAGCGAACCGCCGGGCTGCGAGTGGTGCCTGGTAGCACATATTGGCTTCCGGCCGCTTCTCCCGATCCCTGCTCTGCCCTCAACCCGGCCCCGAAAAAAAAGTTTTCTCTCCTGTTCCGGCGCTGGCGCGCTCTGCGTCACGGCTGGCGCTTAGGCCTGGATTTTGCGTGGTTGAAAAACAAAAAGCCTACATCTAGTATCTACTCAATCAAATACACACAATATGCTGTTATGACCGCCTGACCGCCACCGCGCCGTAGCCGCTCAGAATAGCGTATCAGGACGCAAGAGGTAAATACGAATCATGATCATTACCATTTTCACTAAGCATCACTGCATGCAGTGCGACGCCACGAAAAACATGATGGATAAGCAGGGGCTGTGCTATCGGCTGGTCAATCTGGACGAAGAGCCGGAAGCGGCCGCGCAAGTGATGGCGCTCGGCTACCGTCAGGCGCCGGTAGTGATGACCGATAGCGAACACTGGAGCGGTTTTCGCCCCGACCACATTATGCGTCTGGCGCAGCTGACGCTGGCGCAGGAGTAAGCACGATGTTTCCCCTGGTCTACTTTTCCAGCCAGTCGGAGAACACGCACCGTTTTATCACTCGCCTTGGCCTGCCGGCGCGGCGCATTCCGATCGATAAACAGCAGCGTCTGCAGATAGAGACGCCGTTTATCCTGGTGGTGCCGAGCTACGGCGGCGGCGGCGCACGCGGCGCGGTGCCGGGCCAGGTGATCCAATTTCTGAATGATGAAGCCAACCGGCGCCGGCTGCGCGGCGTGATTGCCGCAGGCAACCGTAATTTCGGCACCGGCTTCTGCCTGGCCGGCGACATCATTGCGCAAAAATGTCAGGTTCCCTACCTCTACCGTTTTGAGCTGATGGGAACCGCCGACGATATCGCCAACGTAAAAGCGGGAGTAACCGAATTTTGGCAACGACAGACAGCCCAGAACTAGCGCCGACGGCGATTACGCCTGACTACCACGCGCTTAACGCCATGCTTAACCTGTATGACGCGCAGGGCCGGATCCAGTTTGATAAGGATCGCGAGGCGGCGCGCCAGTTCTATCTGCAGCATGTGCTGCTCAACAGTATGACCTTCAGCTCAACGGCGGCGCGCCTGCGCTATCTGGTAGAGGAAGGCTATTATGAAGCCGCGGTGCTGAATGCCTATCCGTTTGGGTTCGTCTGCCAGCTGTTTGAGCAGGCGGCGGGCTGGGGCTATCGCTTCCAGACCTTTCTCGGCGCGTGGAAATTCTTTACCAGCTATGCGCTGAAGAGTTTCGACGGCAAACGCTATCTGGAAGATTTTCCCGATCGCGCCTGCATGGTGGCGCTGACGCTGGCGCAGGGCGACCGCGCGCTGGCCGCCGCGCTGCTGGAGGAGATGCTTTCTGGCCGCTTTCAGCCGGCGACCCCCACGTTTCTCAACGGCGGCAAACAGCAGCGCGGCGAGCTGGTCTCCTGTTTCCTGCTGCGTATTGAAGACAATATGGAATCGATCGGCCGCGCGATTAACGCCGCGCTGCAGCTGTCGAAGCGCGGCGGCGGCGTGGCGCTGCTGCTCTCTAACCTGCGCGAAGCGGGCGCGCCGATCAAGCGCATTGAAAACCAGTCATCCGGGGTGATCCCGGTAATGAAAATGCTGGAGGACGCTTTCTCCTACGCCAATCAGCTGGGCGCGCGTCAGGGCGCGGGTGCGGTTTATCTGCATGCGCACCATCCCGATATTTTGCGCTTTCTCGATACCAAACGGGAGAACGCCGACGAAAAGATCCGCATCAAAACGCTGTCGCTGGGCGTGGTGATCCCCGACGTCACCTTCCGGCTGGCGAAGGACCACCAGCCGATGGCGCTGTTTTCGCCCTACGATGTCGAGCGTATCTACGGCCAGCCGTTCGCTGATATCAGCATCAGCGAGCGTTATGATGAGATGCTGGCGGACGATCGCATCCGCAAAACCTTTATTAACGCACGCGCCTTTTTCCAGACGCTGGCGGAGATCCAGTTTGAATCGGGCTATCCCTATGTGATGTTCGAGGATACGGTAAACCGCGCTAATCCAGTGGCGGGACGCATCAATATGAGCAACCTCTGCTCGGAGATCCTGCAGGTCAACGCCCCCTCGCGCTATCACGAGGATCTGAGCTATCAGACGCTTGGCAAAGATATCTCCTGCAATCTCGGGTCGCTGAACATCGCGCACGCGATGGATTCTCCCGACTTTGCGCGCACCGTGGAGACTGCGGTGCGCGGGCTGAGCGCGGTCTCAGATATGAGCGATATCCAGTCGGTGCCGTCGGTGGCGCACAGCAATGCGCAGTCGCACGCCATCGGGCTGGGACAGATGAACCTGCACGGCTATCTGATGCGTGAAGGCATCGCTTACGGGTCGACGGAGGCGCTCGATTTCACCAACCTCTATTTTTACTGCGTTACCTACCATGCGCTGCGCACCTCGAACCAGCTGGCGCGTGAGCGGCAACAGCGCTTCGGCGGCTTCGAACAGTCGCGCTACGCCAGCGGCGATTACTTCACGAAGTATATTGAGCGGGCGTGGCGGCCGCGCACCGCACGTGTCGCCCGGCTGTTCGCCGACGCCAACATCCATCTGCCCGATCAGGCGGACTGGCAGAGGCTGCGCGCGGCGGTGATGCGCGATGGTCTCTATAACCAGAACCTGCAGGCGGTGCCGCCGACCGGCTCCATCTCTTATATCAATCACGCCACCTCAAGCATTCACCCTATCGTGTCGCGTATTGAGATCCGCAAAGAGGGCAAAATCGGGCGCGTCTATTACCCGGCACCCTTTATGACCAACGAAAATGCGCACCGCTGGCGCGACGCCTATGAGATCGGCCCGGAGGCGATTATCGATACCTATGCCGAGGCGACGCAGCATGTCGATCAGGGGCTGTCGCTGACGCTCTTTTTCCGTGATGACGCCACCACGCGCGATATCAACCGTGCGCAGATCTACGCCTGGAAAAAAGGGATCAAGACCCTGTATTACATTCGCCTGCGCCAGATGGCGCTGGAAGGCACCGAGGTGCAGGGCTGCGTCTCCTGCTCGCTGTAAACGGAAGTGATGAGATTATGCAAACGCTGAAACGCATCCAGGCGATAAACTGGAACCGCATCGAAGATGATAAAGATTTAGAGGTCTGGAACCGTCTGACCAGCAACTTCTGGCTGCCGGAGAAGGTGCCACTTTCAAACGATCTGCCGTCGTGGCAGAGCCTGAGCCAGGCGGAGCAGCAGCTGACCATCCGCGTATTTACCGGCCTGACGCTGCTGGATACCGTGCAGAACGGCCTTGGTGCGCCGGCGCTGATGCGTGATGCGCTGACGCCGCACGAAGAGGCGGTGATGTCCAATATCAGCTTTATGGAGGCGGTGCATGCGCGATCCTACAGTTCGATATTCTCCACGCTCTGCCCGGTCGGCGAGGTGGACGCGGCTTACGCCTGGAGCGAGCAGAACACGCCGCTGCAGAACAAAGCGCGCCTGATCCAGCAGCACTACTGCGCCGACGATCCGCTGAAGAAGAAGATAGCCAGCGTCTTCCTTGAATCGTTTCTGTTCTACTCCGGCTTCTGGCTGCCGATGTACTGGTCAAGCCGCGGCAAGCTGACTAACACCGCCGATCTGATCCGGCTGATTATCCGTGACGAGGCGGTGCATGGCTACTATATCGGTTACAAGTATCAGAGAGGACTGCAGCTGGCGGATGCGACGCGACGCGAGGCGCTGCGGCAGTTTGCAGTCGATCTGCTGATGGCGCTTTACGAGAATGAATTAGCCTATACCGAGGCGCTGTATGGCGATACGCCATGGCTGGAGGAGGTAAAAACGTTCCTGCACTACAACGCCAACAAAGCGCTGATGAACCTGGGCTATGAGGCGCTGTTCACGGCGGAAATGACCCAGGTCAACCCGGCGATCCTCAGCGCGCTGTCGCCCAACGCCGATGAGAACCACGATTTCTTCTCCGGCTCCGGCTCTTCTTATGTCATCGGTAAAGCAGTGGAAACCGAGGATGAGGACTGGGATTTCTGAATATTAACGGGGCGCTGCGGCGCTCCATTTTATTTAATGCGCCTTTCTCGCATTAATAATATTTATTTTATTCTAAATAGTACCGTCCGAAATAACCCTCCTCACCCGGTCAATTCTGTTTTCGCCTGCGCCATTTTCTGTGGAAAATAATCGCCAAAAGCCCCCATTTTTACGCGCAAATTTCGTTTTTTTCATCCGCTATTTATTTGCGCTTAGCCCTTATCCCTGTTGGCATCAGAGGAGATGCGCGTCTCAGATCGCGGCCGGACGGGCCGCGCAAAGGGTTGCCTGAGATTCTCAGTATGCTAGGGTATAGGCCGCTTTAATTTCACCAGGACATGAAACAAAACAGATAATTAATCAACCAGGACCCTTAAATTGCATGGCAATTAAATTAGAAGCAAAAAATCTGTATAAGATATTTGGCGAAAATCCCGAGCGCGCATTTAAATATATTGATAAAGGCATCAGTAAAGATGCCTTACTGGAAAAAACCGGGCTTTCGCTGGGTGTGAAAAATGCCAGTCTGGCCATTGAAGAAGGCGAGATATTTGTCATCATGGGGCTTTCCGGCTCAGGCAAGTCCACCATGGTTCGCCTTCTCAATCGTCTGATAGCGCCGACCCGCGGCCAGGTGATCATTGACGGCATCGATATCGCTAAAATATCGGAAAGCGAGCTGCGCGAAGTGCGTCGAAATAAGATCAGTATGGTGTTTCAGTCTTTTGCGCTGATGCCGCATATGAGCGTGCTGGATAATACCGCCTTTGGCATGGAATTAGCCGGCATGCCGCTGAAAGAACGTCAGGAAAAAGCGCTTGAGGCGCTGCGTCAGGTGGGGCTGGAAAATTACGCCGCCGCCTGGCCCGATGAATTATCGGGCGGAATGCGTCAGCGTGTCGGATTAGCGCGCGCGCTGGCGATCAATCCCGATATTTTATTGATGGACGAGGCCTTCTCCGCGCTCGATCCCTTAATCCGCACCGAAATGCAGGATGAGCTGGTAAAGCTGCAGGCGAAACATCAGCGCACCATTATTTTTATTTCCCACGATCTTGATGAAGCGATGCGCATCGGCAATCGCATCGCCATTATGCAGGGCGGCGAGGTAGTGCAGGTCGGCACTCCCGACGAGATCCTGAATAATCCCGCCAACGACTATGTACGCACGTTCTTCCGCGGCGTCGATATCAGCCACGTTTTCAGCGCCAAAGATATCGCCCGCCGCAACGCCAGCGCCCTGATGCGCAAAGCGCCCGGCTTCGGCCCGCGCTCGGCGATTAAGCTGCTGCAGGATGAGGATCGCGAATTCGGCTACGTGCTGGAGAAGCAGCGCTTTATTGGCGTGGTCTCTACCGATTCGCTGAAGGCGGCGCTGGCCGCCGGCGCGGGGCTTGACGCTGCGCTGCTCTCCGCCCCGGCGGCGGTCTCTGGCGACACCTCGCTCAATGAGCTGCTATCGCACGTAGCGCAGGCACCCTGCGCGGTGCCGATCGTTGGCGAAGAGGATCATTACATCGGCGTGATTTCAAAAGGCACGCTGCTGCAGGCGTTAGATCGTGAGGGGAATCAGCCATGAGTCAGGCAACGGAGCATCCATGGGAAAACGGCGCGGCGCAGGCCGGGTCAAACAGCGTCGCGCAGCCGGTTGCGGATAAGGCGCCCGCCACTGATAACGCGACAGGCGATCCCTGGGGGCGGCTCCGACAGGCGGAAGCGCCCCCGCCACTGATAATACGGCAGGCGATCCCTGGGGGACGGCTCCGGCAGGCGGAAGCGCCCCCGCCACCGATAATACGGCAGGCGATCCCTGGCGTAGCGCGCCGGCGTCCGGCGGCGATACCTCTCCGGCCGCTTCAGGTGACGCCTGGGGTTCGCCCGCCGACGCGGGCGGCCAGGATGCGGCCGGCAGCGACTGGCTGAACAGCGCACCGGCGGCGCAGCCGGAACACTTTAGCGTCATGGATCCTTTCCACCATACCCTGATCCCGCTCGACAGCTGGGTGACGCAGGGGATCGACTGGGTCGTCAACCATTTTCGTCCGCTGTTTCAGGGCATTCGCGTGCCGGTGGATTATATCCTCAGCGCCTTTCAACAGCTGCTGCTGGGCATGCCGGCGCCGGTGGCGATCGTGCTGTTCGCCCTGATCGCCTGGCAATTCTCCAGCTTCGGCATGGGTATCGCCACGCTGGTGTCGCTGGTGCTGATCGGCGCCATTGGCGCCTGGTCACAAGCGATGGTCACGCTGGCGCTGGTGCTGACCGCCCTGCTGTTCTGTATTGTCATCGGCCTGCCGCTCGGCATCTGGCTGGCGCGCAGCGAACGCGCCGCCCGGGTGATCCGCCCACTGCTCGACGCCATGCAGACCACGCCTGCTTTTGTCTACCTGGTGCCAATCGTGATGCTGTTCGGCATTGGCAACGTGCCCGGCGTAGTGGTCACCATTATCTTCGCCCTGCCGCCGGTGGTGCGTTTGACGGTGCTGGGCATTAAGCAGGTGCCGGCAGATCTGATCGAGGCGGCGGAATCATTCGGCGCTCATCCGCGTCAGATGCTGTTTAAAGTGCAGCTGCCGCTGGCGATGCCGACGATTATGGCCGGGATAAACCAGACGCTGATGCTGGCGCTGTCGATGGTCGTGATCGCCTCAATGATCGCCGTCGGCGGCCTGGGGCAGATGGTACTGCGCGGCATTGGCCGTCTCGATATGGGCCTCGCCACGGTAGGCGGCGTCGGCATCGTGATTCTGGCGATCATTCTTGACCGCCTTACCCAGTCGCTGGGTCGCGACCGCCGCAGCCGTGGCAACCGACGCTGGTACGCCAGCGGTCCGCTGGGCGTGCTGACCCGCCTTTTCAGACACTAAATCCCCGGCGGCGCCCCGCTGCGCCGCCTTCTTACCGTACAACACGAGAGGATTCGCGATGCGTACATGCGCTATTCTGGCCGCCGCGCTGACGACGCTGGCCGCCGCCCAGGTTTCCGCCGCCGATCTGCCGGGCACCGGCATTACCGTTAAGCCGGTGCAAAGCACCATTTCCGAAGAAGCGTTTCAGACGCTGCTGGTCAGCCGCGCGCTGGAGCAGCTGGGCTACCGCGTCGAGAAACCGAGCGAGGTGGATTACAACGTTGGCTATACCTCGCTGGCCTCCGGCGACGCCACTTTTACTGCCGTGAACTGGCAGCCGCTGCATGACGATATGTACAACGCCGCCGGCGGCGATAAGGTCTTTTATCGCCAGGGAACCTACGTCAGCGGCGCGGCGCAGGGCTACCTGATCGATAAAAAAACGGCCGAAAAGTATCACATCACCCGCCTTGACCAGCTGCAGGATAAAAAGCTGGCGGCGTTGTTTGACGCCAACGGCGACGGCAAGGCGGATATGACCGGCTGCGCACCCGGCTGGGGCTGCGAGACGGTGATCCTGCATCAGAACAACGCGTTCGGCCTGAGCCAAACCGTCGAGCCCAATATGGGCAACTACCCGGCAATGATGGCCGATACCATTGCCCGCTATAAACAGGGGAAACCGATCCTCTACTACACCTGGACGCCTTACTGGATAAGCGACGTACTGGTACCGGGTAAAGACGTGGTCTGGCTGCAGGTGCCCTTCTCCTCAATGCCGGGCGCGCAGAAAGGTGTCGATACCCGCCTGCCCGGCGGCGCCAATTACGGCTTCCCGGTTAACACCATGCATATCGTCGCCAACAAAGCCTGGGCGGAGAAAAACCCGGCGGCGGCGCGCCTGTTTGCCGAAATGAAGTTGCCTATCGCGGATATCAATGCGCAGAACGCGCGCATGCATCAGGGGCATTCTTCAGAACAGGCGATTAATGCCCACGTCGATGGCTGGATAAAAGCGCATCAGGCGTTGTTTAACAAATGGATCGAAGACGCAAAGTCTGCTGTGCAGTAAGCGATTGCGGGTTAATGAAACGGGCGACGAATGTTGCCCGTTTTTTATTATTAACTCTGCAGCACCGATCGGGCCAGGCGCGCCAACCGCAGAGAAAGTAAAGGGAACTGGTATGTCCTGTTAAATGCTTCCAACAATGAAATAGTTTTTTGAGTTATTATTAGCCGCGACGATTTATCAACCACGCTTATTGCTTATGAATTCAACGACACGCGGGCTGAGCCCAATGCTGGTCGCCCTGATGTCCGTCGCCACCGGGCTGGCGGTGGCCTGCAACTATTATGCTCAGCCCCTGCTGGAGACCATCGCCCGCAGCTTTCATCTTTCGGTGAACCAGGCCGGCTTTATCGTTACCACGGCACAGCTCGGCTACGCCGCCGGTTTGCTGCTGCTGGTGCCGCTGGGCGACCGCCTGGAGCGCCGCAGCCTGATTGTCGGCATGAGCCTGCTGGCGGCGGGCGGCATGGTGATCACCGCGCTCTCCACCGGGCTGAGCATGATGCTGCTGGGCACTGCGCTGACCGGCCTGTTCTCCGTCGTGGCGCAGCTGCTGGTGCCGCTGGCCGCCACCCTCGCCGCCCCGGAAAAACGCGGCCGGGTGGTGGGCACGGTAATGAGCGGTCTGCTGCTTGGCATTCTGCTGGCGCGCACCGTGGCCGGCGCGCTGGCGCAGATCGGCGGCTGGCGTTCGGTGTTCTGGGTGGCGAGCGTGCTGATGGTGTTGATGGCGCTGGCGCTGTGGCGCGGGCTGCCGCGCTATCGCCAGACGGTGGATCTTAGCTATGCGCAGCTGCTCGGCTCTATTTTCCGGCTCTATGCCGGCACGCGCGTGATCCGCACCCGCGCGATTATCGGCTGTCTCTCTTTTGCTAACTTCAGCGTGCTGTGGACTTCCATGGCTTTCCTGCTGGCCGCGCCGCCCTGGCACTATTCAGAAGGTCAAATCGGCCTGCTGGGGCTGGTGGGCGCCGCCGGGGCGCTGGCGGCGCGTCAGGCGGGTTCGCTGGCGGATAAAGGCAAGGCGCGCCTGACCACCACGCTCGGCCTGCTGGTGATGCTGGCATCATGGGCGCTGACTGCGTGGGGCGCACACTCGCTGCTGGCCCTGATCGGTGGGATTATCCTGCTCGATCTGGCGGTACAGGGGGTGCATATCACCAACCAGAGCGTGATCTATCGCCGTCTGCCCGAAGCGCGTAACCGGCTGACGGCAGGCTATATGACCAGCTATTTTATCGGCGGCGCGGCGGGTTCGCTGCTCTCCGCCACGGCTTATCATTTCGCCGGATGGTATGGCGTCTGCAGCGCGGGAGCGCTATTAACTTTGCTTAACCTGTTAAGCTGGTGGGCAGGCTACCGCTATGAGGATCACAATAATTGACGAACGAAATGTAAATAGCGTTTTTTTTCAGTAGCCACCAGCTATAAAGCCGTTACTCACTCTGGTATGGTTAGCGATAAATTTATTCATTTTAGTTATTTTTTCGTAAGCAATTATTCAGGATATAGAAAGAGTGCAGCGAGAAAGCGGGATGAAACGGCCTTGAGATGCGCTTTGGCAATCGGCCTGGTTCATTAGCAACAGGCATGTTTTATCCGCTATCTGCGCGTCGTTTCTCAGGTTTTCCGCGTTCGCCCCGCCTCGCTCAAAGCGGGGCGGCGGGCCCGCTGCCTGCAGCGCGACGCGTCGATTTTGCATTTAACGATGGTCGGCAAGCGGCCGCGCGCAGCAGGACCAGCGTGCGACAGACCGCTTCGTCGCGAGACGATCGTTTGATGAGACCCAGGCAGCCTGACATCCGGGCTGTCCGACCTTTCGGTTTATGGAGTGAGCCGGAAATTTTAGATGGTGGCGTTGCGATTGCATAAGCGATCCCTGCTGGTAACGATGTTTGTGCCTGTTTCGTCATCACCATTATTATACCAGTTGCAACTAATGAGGTTCCTTTAAGATGGAAAGTTCGTTTACTCCCATTGAACAGATGCTGAATATTCGCGCTACACGTCACAAAGATTTCCCGCTCCAGGAAATCATGCTGACGCGTCTGTGCATGCATATGCAGAGCAAGCTGTTGGACAATCGCAATAAAATGCTGAAAGCTCAGGGGATTAACGAGACACTGTTTATGGCGTTGATTACGCTGGACGCACAGGAAAATCAAAGCATCCAGCCTTCAGAACTGAGCGCGGCACTGGGCTCCTCGCGCACCAACGCGACGCGCATCGCCGACGAGCTGGAAAAGCGCGGCTGGATCGAACGCCGCGAAAGCGATAACGATCGCCGCTGTCTGCATCTGCATTTGACGGAAAAAGGCAACGCCTTCCTGCGTCAGGTGCTTCCGCCGCAGCACCAGAGCCTGCAGTATCTCTGGTCTTCCCTGAGTAATAGCGAAAAAGCGCAGCTGGAAAGCCTGACACGTAAGCTGCTGAACCGTCTGGATCAAATGGACGAAGAGGAAGTGATTTCCTCCCTTTCACATCAATAGCAATTCCTGCGACACAATCACGCTCAGAAACCGATATTTTAATTCCCTTTTATCCATGCCAGCGCCTGTGTCGCTGGCATTTCAGGCTCGGGTCACTGCGTACAGGGAGCGACGCACCCCGAAATACGTGTATACGTGGAAAACGTGGAGAGAACCATGAGTGCGAACGCGGAAACGCAAAACCCGCAACAGTCCGCCAATAAGAAGAAAAAACGTAAAGGCGCGTTAATTTTTCTGGCCGTCCTGTTTGTTCTGATCGGCGTCGCTTATCTGATCTACTGGGCGCTGGTGCTGCGCCATTTTGAAGAGACCGACGACGCCTACGTGGCGGGCAACCAGGTGCAGATTATGGCTCAGGTCGGTGGCAGCGTGAACAAAGTCTGGTTCGATAACACCGACTTTGTGAAAAAAGGCGATGTGCTGGTGACGCTGGATAAAACCGACGCCGAGCAGGCGTTTGAGAAAGCGCAAACCGCGCTGGCCACCAGCGTGCGTCAGACGCATCAGCTGATGATCAACGGCAAGCAGTATCAGGCCTCTATCGCCCTGCAAAAAACCGCGCTGGCGCAGGCCGAGGCGGATTTAAAACGCCGCGAGCCGCTGGGCGCATCTAATTTAATCGGCCGCGAAGAGCTGCAGCACGCGCGCGACGCCGTCGCCACGGCGCGGGCGCAGCTTGATGTCGCGGTGCAGCAGTACAACGCCAACCAGGCGATGATCCTCGACACCTCGCTGGAAAACCAGCCGGCGGTGAAACAGAACGCCGCCGCGCTGCGTGACGCCTGGCTGGCGCTGCAGCGCACCGAGATCCGCAGCCCGACCGACGGCTATGTCTCCCGCCGCAGCGTGCAGGTCGGCGCGCAGATCTCTACCGCCACGCCGCTGATGGCGGTGGTGCCGGCGACCGGGGTCTGGGTGGACGCCAACTTTAAAGAGACGCAGCTGGCGGGCGTGCGCATCGGCCAGCCGGCGACGGTGGTGAGCGATATCTACGGCGATGATGTGGTTTATCACGGCAAGGTGGTCGGCCTGGATATGGGCACCGGCAGCGCCTTCTCGCTGCTGCCGGCGCAGAACGCCACCGGTAACTGGATCAAAGTGGTACAGCGCCTGCCGGTGCGCGTCGAGCTGGATGCGAAAGAAGTGACCGACCATCCGCTGCGCATCGGCCTCTCCACGCTGGTAAAAGTGGATACCAGCAATAAAGAGGGCGCGGTGCTGGCGTCGCAGGTGCGTCAGTCCCCTGCTTACCAGAGCGACGCGCTGGCGATCGATCTGGCACCGGTCAATACCTTAATCAGCGATATCATTCGTGCTAATGCGAGCGAATAACGCGGGAGAGAGTTATGGCACAAAAACCGCTTGAGGGCGCTCAGCTGGTTCTGATGACCATCGCGCTGTCGCTGGCGACCTTTATGCAGGTGCTGGATTCCACCATCGCCAACGTGGCCATCCCGACTATCGCCGGCAACCTTGGCGCCTCTAACTCTCAGGGCACCTGGGTAATTACCTCGTTCGGCGTGGCCAACGCGATTTCGATCCCGATCACCGGCTGGCTGGCGAAGCGCATTGGCGAGGTGAAGCTGTTTGTCTGGTCCACCATCGCCTTTGCGATCGCCTCTTTTCTGTGCGGCGTGGCAAACAGCCTCTCCACCCTGATCCTGTTCCGCGTGATTCAGGGGCTGGTGGCCGGGCCGCTGATCCCGCTTTCGCAGAGCTTGCTGTTGAGCAATTATCCGCCCGCGAAACGCAGCATCGCCCTGTCGCTCTGGGCGATGACAGTGGTGGTGGCGCCGATCTGCGGCCCGATCCTCGGCGGCTGGATCAGCGACAACTACCACTGGGGCTGGATCTTCTTTATCAACGTGCCGATTGGCATCGTGGTAACGATCCTGACGCTGCAGACGCTGCGCAACCGGGAAACCAAAACCGAGATCCGCCCGATCGATACCGTGGGGCTGGTGCTGCTGGTGGTGGGCATTGGCGCGCTGCAGATCATGCTGGATCGCGGGCGCGAGCTGGACTGGTTCAGCTCGACCGAGATTATCGTGCTGACGGTGGTGGCGGTAGTGGCGCTCTCGGTACTGTTTGTCTGGGAGATGACTGACGACCATCCGGTGGTGGATTTAACACTGTTTAAGTCGCGCAACTTCACCATCGGCTGCCTGTCGATCAGCCTCGCTTATATGCTCTACTTCGGCTCTATCGTCCTGCTGCCGCAGCTGCTGCAGGAGGTGTACGGCTATACGGCGACCTGGGCCGGGCTGGCCTCCGCGCCGGTGGGGATTTTCCCGGTGATCCTGTCGCCAATTATCGGCCGCTTCGCCCATCGCGTCGATATGCGCAAGCTGGTGACGTTCAGTTTTATTATGTATGCCGTCTGTTTTTACTGGCGCGCCTACACCTTCGAGCCGGGCATGGATTTCGGCGCGTCGGCATGGCCACAGTTCGTGCAGGGGCTGGCGGTGGCCTGCTTCTTTATGCCGCTGACCACCATTACGCTGTCGGGGCTGGCGCCGGATCGGCTCGCCGCCGCCTCCAGCCTGTCGAACTTTTTGCGTACGCTGGCCGGTTCGATCGGCACCTCGATCACCACCACGATGTGGACCAACCGCGAGTCGATGCACCATAGCTATTTTAGCGAGTCGATTACGCCTTACAGCAGTAATGCCCAGGAGAGCTATCGTCAACTGGAGCAGCTGGGTATGAGCCAGCAGCAGGCGTCGGGCTATATCGCGCAGCAGATCACTAATCAGGGGCTGATTATTTCTGCCAATGAGGTGTTCTGGCTGTCGGCGGGGATCTTCCTGATGCTGGTGGTGACCATCTGGTTTGCTCGCCCGCCCTTTAGCTCCGGCGGCGGTGGCGGCGGCGCGCACTGATTCTGAGGCATAAAAAAACGGGCTAACGCCCGTTTTTCTTTTTGCCGCATCGGCTTAGTGGTTCTGGCGCCACCACTCCGCCAGCAGAACGCCGGTCGCAACCGACACGTTCAGGCTCTCCACCTTACCGGTGCCGTCGATCGAAACGCTCATATCGCCCTGCTTCAGCGCCGACTCGGTCAGGCCATCGCTCTCCTGCCCCAGCACCAGCACCATCTTCGCCGGCAGTTTCGCCTGCGTCAGCGGCGTGCTGCCTTTATGGCTGGAGGTGGTCACGATGGTATAGCCCGCTTTACGGAAAGCTTCCAGCCCCTTAACGAAGCTTTCGGCGCTCAGCGCCTGCACATGCTCCGCGCCGCCTTCCGCGGTACGCACTGCCGCACCCGACTCCAGCACCGCCGCGTCATCCACCAGCAGGCCTTTCACGCCAAAGTGCGCGCTGCTGCGCATGATGCCGCCGATATTGTGCGGGTTGCCGATATTCTCCAGCGCCAGCACACAATCCTGCTCGCGCCCGGTCGCCAGCCATTCGCTGACCGGCGTGCCCACGCGTTTTTTGATCAGGAAGCAAACGCCGCCGTGATGCTCGGTGCCGGACGCTTTTTCCAGCTCCGCCTCTTCCACTACGTGGTAAGCCTTGCGATTGGCCGCCAGCCAGCGCAGCGCATCGCGGAAACGCGGCGTCACGCTCTGGACGAACCAGGCACGGACGATGCATTCAGGACGGCTCTGGAACAGTGCCTGACAGGCGTTCTCGCCATACACGCGCGTCTCTTCCATACGCTGACGACGCAGCTGCTCAGGATCGATATAGCTCTTGCCGCTGATGCCGCCGTGATCGGGCTTGGTCTCTTCGCCCGGCGCGCGGGATACGGTGCGCCACGGCGAATCGCCGCGCGGCTGCGCGTCACGATCGCCACGGGAATGATTGTCGCGATCGCCGCGGAAATTGTTATCGCGATCGCCGCGGAAAGGATTGTCACGCGCGCCGCGGCCGTTGCGGTCATCACGTCCGCCACGATCGTCGCGACCGTTGCGGTCATCGCGTCCGCCACGGCTGTCGCGTCCATCGCGACCATCACGTCCGCCGCGCGCGGCGCTGTCAGACTGGCGGGATGGACGACGGTTCCCTTCCTGGCGGTCAGCGCCGGGCCGGCTGCCTTTGCCCGTCCGGGGATTTTGTCCGCGTTTGTCACCATTATCTTCACCGCGAACATACATCACTTTGACTTTGCCGCTTTTACCTTTGAATTCGTCGTTCATCTGTTCCTCCACCTGCTGAGCGCGAAAGCGCGAAGATTACCTGAAGCATGGGTTGTATGCCATCAACTTCCGCTAAAAGTCGCTAACTATTATATTCATTGAGCATTCCATGTTGTCGCTCAATCCGGGCCGATTGATAATTAAGCTTACGCAAAAAATTAGCGGCTCAGTAGGCTGTTGACGATAAACCCTGAGGTGATAAATGAATACGGTATGTGCATCCTGTCAGGCAACGAACCGCGTTCCGGAAGAGCGCATTGCCGATGGCGCAAAATGCGGCCGCTGCGGCAGCGAGCTGTTCGACGGCGAGGTGATTAACGCCACTACCGCCACGCTCGATAAATATCTGCAGGACGATCTGCCGGTGGTGGTCGATTTCTGGGCGCCCTGGTGCGGCCCCTGCGTGAACTTCGCGCCAATCTATGAAGATGTTGCCGACGAGCGCAGCGGCAAGGTGCGTTTTCTGAAGGTAAACACCGAGGCGGAGCCGGAACTCAGCGCGCGCTTCCGCATCCGCAGCATCCCAACCATTATGCTGTTTAAACAGGGTCAGCTGATCGATATGCTGAACGGCGCGATGCCGAAAGCCCCGTTTAATGAGTGGCTGGACGAAGCGCTGTGATCTTTAGCGGCTGGCGATGCCAGCCGCACTCCATTTTCCGCCCGCTTCCCGCTACAATGGCCTTTTAGCCAGTACCTTGCGATCCCATGACCCATAACGCCGTTTTACGCCTGCGCGCCGAGCGCCTGGCGCGCGCCACCCGTCCCTTTTTAGCGCGCGGCAACCGCGTCCGCCGCTGTCAGGGCTGTCTGCTGCCGCAGAAGCTCTGCCTGTGCGCCGCTATCGCTCCGCAACCAGCGCGCAGCCGCTTTTGTCTGGTGATGTTCGATACCGAGCCGATGAAGCCAAGCAACACTGGCCGCCTGATCGCCGATATTCTGCCGGAGACGCTGGCCTTTGGCTGGTCGCGTACCGAGCCCGACCCGGCGCTTCTTGAAGCGGTCGCAAATACGCACTATCAACCGATGGTGGTGTTCCCTGAATCCTATGCCGACCGCGGCCGCCCGGTACTGAATCAGCCGCCGATGAGCGGCAAGCCGCCGCTGTTTATCATGCTGGACGGCACCTGGACCGAAGCGCGGAAAATGTTCCGCAAAAGCCCCTGGCTTGACACGCTGCCGGTCATGTCTTTGCAGCTGACCACGCCCTCCACCTATACGCTGCGCGAAGCGCACGGTCCCGGCCAGCACTGTACCGCCGAGGTGGCTGCCGAACTGCTGCGCCAGGCAGGCGATACGGCAGCAGGCCAGGCGCTCAGCGATCATTTTACGCTGTTCCGCCAGCGCTATCTTGCAGGAAAACCGCATCATCCGGCTCACCTCACGGCAGAAGAGGCGGAAAGCGTTTAGACTCTGAACCACTTAAGGTTGCAGGAGCGGGAAATGAGCCAACGTGGACTGGAAGCGCTGTTAAGACCGAAATCCATCGCCGTGATCGGCGCCTCGGTAAAACCGGGGCGCGCCGGCTATCTGATGATGCGCAATCTGCTGGCGGGCGGCTTTAGCGGCCCGGTATTGCCTGTCACGCCGAAATATAAGGCGGTCTCCGGCGTGCTGGCCTGGCCGGATATCGCCAGCCTCCCTTTTGCCCCCGAGCTGGCAGTGATCTGCACTAACGCCAGCCGCAATCTGGCGCTGTTGCAACAGCTGGGCGAAAAAGGCTGTAAAGCCTGCATCATTCTCTCCGCGCCGGAAAGCCAGCTGGAGGCGTTGAAAGCGTGCGCCAGCCGCTGGCAAATCCGTCTGCTCGGCCCTAACAGCCTCGGCCTGCTGGCACCATGGCAGGGCCTTAACGCCAGTTTTTCGCCGGTGCCGATCCTGAAAGGCAAGCTCGCCTTCGTGTCACAGTCCGCCGCCGTCTCCAATACTATCCTCGACTGGGCGCAGCAGCGTCAGCTGGGTTTCTCCTGGTTTATCGCACTGGGCGACAGCCTGGATACCGATATTGACGACCTGCTCGATTTCCTGGCGCGCGACGGCAAAACCAGCGCCATTCTGCTCTATCTGGAACACCTCAGCGATGCGCGCCGCTTTGTCTCCGCCTCGCGCAGCGCCTCGCGCAATAAACCGATTCTGGTGATCAAAAGCGGCCGCAGCCCGCAGGCGCAGCAGCTGCTAAAAACCCACGCCGGGCTTGACGCCGCCTGGGATGCCGCCATTCAGCGCGCCGGCCTGCTGCGGGTGCAGGATACCCATGAACTGTTTTCCGCCGTGGAGACGCTAAGCCATATGCGTCCGCTACGCGGCGAACGGCTGATGATTGTCAGCAACGGCGCCGCGCCCGCCGCGCTGGCGCTTGATGCGCTGCAGGCGCGCAGCGGTAAGCTGGCCCGCCTGAGCGAAGAGACGCTCGCCGCACTGCAATCGCAGCTGCCGGCGGAAGTCACGCCCGGCAATCCGCTCGATCTAAAGGATGATGCCACGCCGGAACGCTACCTGCAGGCGGTCTCCCTGCTGCTCGACAGCCATGAGCTGGACGCGCTGATGATTATCTATGCGCCCAGCGCCGTTGCGCCGGCGACGGAAACCGCCCAGCGGCTGATCGAGCGCATCAGGCAACATCCGCGCGGCAGAACGCTGTCACTGTTGACCAACTGGTGCGGTGAATACTCCTCGCAAGAGGCGCGGCGCGCCTTCAGCGATGCGGCGATCCCCACCTACCGCACGCCGGAAGGCACGGTGACCGCGTTTATGCATATGGTGGAGTACCGGCGCAACCAGAAACAGCTGCGCGAAACGCCCGCCCTGCCCGCGACGCTGAAGCAAGATACCGCACACGCCCATCAGCTGATCCAGCAGGCGCTGAACGAGGGCGCCACCCGGCTGGATACCCATGAGGTGCAGGCGATTATGCAGGCCTACGGCCTGACGACGCTGCCCACCTGGATCGCCGGCGACAGCGCGGAGGCGGTACATATCGCCGGGCAGATTGGCTATCCGGTGGCGCTGAAGCTACGCTCGCCCGATATTCCGCATAAATCGGACGTGCAGGGGGTGATGCTCTATCTGCGCACCGCCAGCGAAGTGCAGCAGGCGGCGAACGCGATCATCGATCGCGTGAAGCTGGCCTGGCCGCAGGCGCGCATTCACGGGCTGCTGGTGCAGAGCATGGCGAACCGCGCCGGCGCGCAGGAGCTGCGGATTGTCGTGGAGCAGGATCCGCTCTTCGGCCCGGTGATCATGCTGGGCGAAGGCGGCGTCGAATGGCAGGCGGATCGCCATGCCGCCGTAGCGCTGCCTCCGCTTAATATGACACTGGCACGCTATCTGGTGATTCAGGCGATCAAAAGCGGCAAAATACGCGGCCGCAGCGCTCTGCGCCCGCTGGATATCGCCGCGCTGAGCCAGGTGCTGGTACAGGTCTCCAACCTGGTGGTGGATTGCCCGGAGATCGAACGGCTCGATATTCATCCCCTGCTGGCGGCCAGCGACGAGTTTACCCTGCTGGACGTGACGCTAACGCTGGCGGCGTTTAACGGCATTAATGAGTCACGCCTGGCAATCCGCCCCTATCCGCATACGCTGGAAGAGAGCGTTACCCTTAAGAACGGCGAATCCTGCCTGTTCCGGCCGATTTTGCCGGAGGATGAGCCGTTGCTGCAGCGCTTTATCGCGCTGGTCACTAAAGAGGATCTCTACTATCGCTACTTTAGCGAGATCAATGAGTTTACCCACGAGGACTTAGCCAATATGACGCAAATCGACTACGATCGAGAAATGGCTTTCGTGGCGGTACGCGAGCAAGGCGGCGAAACGGAGATTATCGGCGTAACCCGCGCCATCTCCGATGCGGATAATACCGACGCCGAATTCTCGGTGCTGGTGCGCTCAGATTTGAAAGGCGTCGGGCTGGGCAGACGGTTATTGGAAAAGATGATCGTTTATACGCGTCGTCATGGTCTGCAGCAGCTAAACGGTATTACTATGCCCCGTAACCAGGGCATGATTACCCTGGCGAAGAAGCTGGGGTTCAGCGTGGATGTGCAGCTGGAAGAGGGGATTGTCGCCCTGCACCTGCCTCTGAATCGCGCTGGCGAGCAACATTAACGGTGAAGATCGCTCTTTACGCACGGTTGATGTTAATATTGTCGGTTAGGACCATGATTTCATGGCAGAAGACCACTCAATGAATAGAGAAGAAGCGCACTGTGATGTTGTCTAAATTTAAGCGCAATAAACACCAACAACACCTTGCACAGCTGCCCAAACTGTCTCAGTCAGTTGCTGATGTGACCACGCTTTACTCACCATCCGAGTTTCGCGCTACGCTGCTGGAGAAAATTGCCAGCGCGACGCAGCGCATCTGCATCGTGGCACTCTATCTGGAAAATGACGACGCCGGGCGCGCCGTGCTGTCCGCACTTTACGCAGCCAAACGCGCGCGGCCGACGCTGGATATCAGCATACTGGTGGACTGGCATCGGGCGCAGCGCGGACGTATCGGCGATGCGAAGGGCGTCACCAACGCGGACTGGTATTGCGAGATGGCGAGCCAGCATCCCGACATCGCGATTCCGGTGTACGGTATCCCGGTGAATACGCGCGAAGCGCTGGGCGTGCTGCATCTGAAAGGCTTTATTATTGACGATACGCTGCTTTACAGCGGCGCCAGCCTGAACGATGTCTATCTGCATCAGCATGATAAATACCGCTACGATCGCTATCAGCTGATCCGTAACCCGCAGCTGGCCGACACCATGTTTGAATGGATCGAGCGTAACCTGAAGCAGGCGGACGCGGTGCATCGTCTCGATCAGCATGAGCGTCCGAAAAGCCCGGAGATCAAAAACGAGACCCGTCAGTTCCGTCAGGATCTGCGCGGTTTCGACTACCACTTTACCGCTAACGCCAATAACGAAGAGCTGGCGGTGACCCCGCTGGTCGGGCTGGGCAAACGCAGCCTGTTGAATAAAACCATCTATCATCTGATGCCCTGTACAGAACGCAAACTGACGCTCTGTACCCCTTATTTCAACCTGCCGGCGATTCTGGTGCGCAATATCATCTGGCTGCTGCGCCGGGGCAAAGAGGTGGAGATCATCGTCGGCGATAAGACGGCCAACGATTTCTATATTCCCGAAGATCAGCCGTTTAAGATTATCGGCGCCCTGCCCTATCTGTATGAGATCAACCTGCGGCGCTTTCTTAGCCGGCTGCAGTATTACGTCGGCAACGGGCAGCTAACGGTGCGCCTGTGGAAAGATGGCGACAACAGCTATCACCTGAAAGGGATGTGGGTCGATGATGAGTGGATGCTGATTACCGGCAATAACCTTAATCCGCGCGCCTGGCGCCTGGATCTGGAAAATGCCGTGCTGATCCACGATCCGCTGCAGCAGCTGGCGGATCAGCGCGATCGCGAGCTGGCGCTGATCCGCCAGCATACCAGCGTAGTGAAGCACTTCCGCGATCTCGACAGTATCGCCGACTATCCGGTGAAAGTACGCAAACTGATCAGGCGCCTGCGCCGTATCCGTATCGATCGTTTAATTAGCCGCATCCTGTAAGCGCAGGCGCCAGTGGGCGCCAGGCCTGCAGGGTTCAGGAGCTGTGATGCGAACTCTGCTGCTGTTGCTCTGTTTATGCTGCGCCGGCTGTAGCCACACCGCGCAGGATCGCTGGACCGGCAGGGATAAGGCGCAGCACTTTATTGTCTCGGCCGCCCTTTCCGCCGCCGGCAATGAATATGGTCAGCAACAGGGCTGGCGCCCGCGCCACAGCAACAGTTTCGGTTTGATGTTCGCCTTCAGCCTCGGCGCGGCGAAAGAGCTGTATGACAGCCGCTCCGCAGGAAGCGGCTGGAGCTGGAAGGATTTAGGATGGGATATCGCCGGCGCGGCGACCGGCTTTGCTCTGTGGAATCTCGGCCAGTAGCTTACAGCCGCATCCCCTGCCCTTTACGATGCAACATCAGCGAAACCAGCAGCGCCACTGCGCCCATCAACGAGACGTACCAGAAAAAATGGGTTTCATGACCCGCCGCCTTCAGCGACAGCGCCACATATTCCGCCGACCCGCCGAAAATCGCGTTCGCTACCGCATAAGAAAGCCCGACGCCCATCGCCCGCACTTCCGGCGGAAACATCTCAGCTTTGACAATGCCGCTGATGGCGGTGTAAAAGCTGGTGATCAGCAGCGCCAGCATTACCAGCAGAAACACCACCCAGCCACTTTCCGCCCGCTGCAGCAGCGTTAAAATCGGCACGGTGCAGAACATCGCGCCGACGCTAAAGATCAACATTGAGCTGCGGCGGCCGATTTTATCCGACAGCGCGCCGATTAAAGGCTGGATCAGCATAAAAACAAACAGCGCCAGCGTCATTAATCCGCTGGCGGTTTTCGCATCCATGCCGGCGCTGTTGACCAGGTATTTTTGCATATAGGTGGTAAAGGTGTAGAAGCTGAGGGAGCCGCCGGCAGTGAAGCCCAGTACCATCAGGAACGCGCGGCGGTGTTTCCACAGGCCACGCAGGCGTCCCGCATCCTGGTGCTGGCGCGTTTTATCACTGGTGGTTTCATCCAGCGAGCGCCGCAGAAACAGCGCCACGATCGCCAGTACTGCGCCAAGCGCGAAGGGAATACGCCATCCCCAGCTGCGCAACGCTTCATGAGGCATCAGCTGCTGTAGCACCACTACGGTGAGCAGGGCCAGCAGCTGCCCGCCGATAAGCGTGACGTACTGAAACGAGGCGTAGTAGCCTTTGCGCCCTTCTATCGCCACTTCGCTCATGTAGGTCGCGCTGGTGCCATACTCTCCGCCGACCGACAGTCCCTGAAACAGCCGCGCCAGCAGCAGCAGTATCGGTGCCCAGATACCTAAGGTGTCGTAACCGGGCAGACAGGCGATCATCAGCGAGCCGAAACACATCATGCAGACTGAAATCAGCATCGAGGTTTTACGTCCATGCCGATCGCCGATGCGGCCGAAAAGCCATCCGCCAATAGGACGCATTAAAAAGCCGGCGGCAAAAACGCCAGCGGTTTGCACCAGTTGGGTGGTGGGGTTGCCTGACGGGAAAAAAATATGGGCGAAATAGAGAGAGCAGAAAGAGTAGACGTAAAAATCAAACCATTCCACCAGGTTGCCGGAAGAGGCACCGATAATCGCGCCAATCCGCTTTTTCTCAGATGTTTTAGCGACATCCGGACGCTTATTGTTGGTTACCACATCTGCCATAGAATGCCTCACTGTTGTTCCTTGCCGCTAAAAAAGGACAAAAATTCAGTAAAGCATTAAAGCGCAGTGTTAAGAAAATCTTTTATGTTCAGGCCGCTGCTTTTGTGAAGCGGCAAGGGTTATGGCGTAATACGTGTGTTCTCTGGTAAGGATATATCAGAAAGGCTTGTCAGAGGGCGCTGGCGTGCAGTTGTTTTCCCGCAAAATGCGCAGTTTTCAGCCCAAAAGGGGTTCGGCAAAACGAGAGGTTTCCCGCTAAACGCGCGCTTTTTACAAAATACGCATACGAAAAAGCCTCAGCTTTCGCTGAGGCTTCGTCGTTGATTTGATGCCTGGCAGTTCCCTACTCTCGCATGGGGAGGCCCCACACTACCATCGGCGCTGCGGCGTTTCACTTCTGAGTTCGGCATGGGGTCAGGTGGGACCACCGCGCTCTCGCCGCCAGGCAAATTCTGTCTCGCATGCCGCCCCGGGGGGCCACACGCGCTAATCCGGTGAACAAGGCTGAAAACTGCGTCTCTCTTTTTTCCTAAAACGCCTGTGGCGTTGTAAGGTTAAGCCTCACGGGTCATTAGTACCGGTTAGCTCAACGCATCGCTGCGCTTACACACCCGGCCTATCAACGTCGTCGTCTTCAACGTCCCTTCAGGGGGCTCAGGGCCCCAGGGAAGACTCATCTCGAGGCAAGTTTCGTGCTTAGATGCTTTCAGCACTTATCTCTTCCGCACTTAGCTACCGGGCAGTGCCATTGGCATGACAACCCGAACACCAGCGGTGCGTTCACTCCGGTCCTCTCGTACTAGGAGCAACCCCTCTCAGTCTTCCAGCGCCCACGGCAGATAGGGACCGAACTGTCTCACGACGTTCTAAACCCAGCTCGCGTACCACTTTAAATGGCGAACAGCCATACCCTTGGGACCTACTTCAGCCCCAGGATGTGATGAGCCGACATCGAGGTGCCAAACACCGCCGTCGATATGAACTCTTGGGCGGTATCAGCCTGTTATCCCCGGAGTACCTTTTATCCGTTGAGCGATGGCCCTTCCATTCAGAACCACCGGATCACTATGACCTGCTTTCGCACCTGCTCGAACCGTCACTCTCGCAGTCAAGCCAGCTTATGCCATTGCACTAACCTCACGATGTCCGACCGTGATTAGCTGACCTTCGTACTCCTCCGTTACACTTTGGGAGGAGACCGCCCCAGTCAAACTACCCACCAGACACTGTCCCCACGCCGGATCACGGCGCCAGGTTAGAACATCAAACATTAAAGGGTGGTATTTCAAGGATGGCTCCACGCAGACTGGCGTCCACGCTTCAAAGCCTCCCACCTATCCTGCACATCAAGGCTCAATGTTCAGTGTCAAGCTGTAGTAAAGGTTCACGGGGTCTTTCCGTCTTGCCGCGGGTACACTGCATCTTCACAGCGAGTTCAATTTCACTGAGTCTCGGGTGGAGACAGCCTGGCCATCATTACGCCATTCGTGCAGGTCGGAACTTACCCGACAAGGAATTTCGCTACCTTAGGACCGTTATAGTTACGGCCGCCGTTTACCGGGGCTTCGATCAAGAGCTTCTCCTTACGGATAACCCCATCAATTAACCTTCCGGCACCGGGCAGGCGTCACACCGTATACGTCCACTTTCGTGTTTGCACAGTGCTGTGTTTTTAATAAACAGTTGCAGCCAGCTGGTATCTTCGACTGGCTTCGGCTCGGGGAGCAAGTCCCTCCACCTACGTGCCAGCGTGCCTTCTCCCGAAGTTACGGCACCATTTTGCCTAGTTCCTTCACCCGAGTTCTCTCAAGCGCCTTGGTATTCTCTACCTGACCACCTGTGTCGGTTTGGGGTACGATTCGTTGTTACCTGATGCTTAGAGGCTTTTCCTGGAAGCAGGGCATTTGTTGCTTCAGCACCGTAGTGCCTCGTCGTCACGCCTCAGCCTTAACTTTCCGGATTTGCCTGGAAAGTCAGCCTACACGCTTAAACCGGGACAACCGTCGCCCGGCCAACATAGCCTTCTCCGTCCCCCCTTCGCAGTAACACCGAGTACGGGAATATTAACCCGTTTCCCATCGACTACGCCTTTCGGCCTCGCCTTAGGGGTCGACTCACCCTGCCCCGATTAACGTTGGACAGGAACCCTTGGTCTTCCGGCGAGCGGGCTTTTCACCCGCTTTATCGTTACTTATGTCAGCATTCGCACTTCTGATACCTCCAGCATGCCTCACAGCACACCTTCGCAGGCTTACAGAACGCTCCCCTACCCAACAACACATAGTGTCGCTGCCGCAGCTTCGGTGCATGGTTTAGCCCCGTTACATCTTCCGCGCAGGCCGACTCGACCAGTGAGCTATTACGCTTTCTTTAAATGATGGCTGCTTCTAAGCCAACATCCTGGCTGTCTGGGCCTTCCCACATCGTTTCCCACTTAACCATGACTTTGGGACCTTAGCTGGCGGTCTGGGTTGTTTCCCTCTTCACGACGGACGTTAGCACCCGCCGTGTGTCTCCCGTGATAACATTCTCCGGTATTCGCAGTTTGCATCGGGTTGGTAAGCCGGGATGGCCCCCTAGCCGAAACAGTGCTCTACCCCCGGAGATGAATTCACGAGGCGCTACCTAAATAGCTTTCGGGGAGAACCAGCTATCTCCCGGTTTGATTGGCCTTTCACCCCCAGCCACAGGTCATCCGCTAATTTTTCAACATTAGTCGGTTCGGTCCTCCAGTTAGTGTTACCCAACCTTCAACCTGCCCATGGCTAGATCACCGGGTTTCGGGTCTATACCCTGCAACTTAGCGCCCGGTTAAGACTCGGTTTCCCTACGGCTCCCCTATACGGTTAACCTTGCTACAGAATATAAGTCGCTGACCCATTATACAAAAGGTACGCAGTCACCCCCATAAAGAAGGCTCCCACTGCTTGTACGTACACGGTTTCAGGTTCTGTTTCACTCCCCTCGCCGGGGTTCTTTTCGCCTTTCCCTCACGGTACTGGTTCACTATCGGTCAGTCAGGAGTATTTAGCCTTGGAGGATGGTCCCCCCATATTCAGACAGGATACCACGTGTCCCGCCCTACTCATCGAGCTCACAACACATGCATCTTCGTGTACGGGACTGTCACCCTGTACCGTGCGCCATTCCAGACGCTTCCACTGACACACATGCTGATTCAGGCTCTGGGCTGTTCCCCGTTCGCTCGCCGCTACTCAGGGAATCTCGGTTGATTTCTTTTCCTCGGGGTACTTAGATGTTTCAGTTCCCCCGGTTCGCTTCGTTAAGCTATGTATTCACTTAACGATAGTGTGACGAGTCACACTGGGTTTCCCCATTCGGACATCGCCGGCTGATAGCGGTTCATATCACCTCACCGGCGCTTTTCGCAGATTAGCACGTCCTTCATCGCCTCTGACTGCCAGGGCATCCACCGTGTACGCTTGGTCGCTTAACCTCACAACCCACAGGCGTCTTGCGACACCGTGTCGGTGTGAAAAATTGAGAGACTCTGAACAGTTCTTTATGCAAAGAAGCTGCTCTTTCAAATTTTCAGCTTGTTCCGGATTGTTAAAGAGCAAATACTGCACAATACATTCGTAAATGTATTCTGGAGTGGTCATCAACCTGATGTTGATGGTGGAGCTAAGCGGGATCGAACCGCTGACCTCCTGCGTGCAAAGCAGGCGCTCTCCCAGCTGAGCTATAGCCCCAGATATACTGTAAAATCGCCGGTTAACCTTTAATTCTTTCTCAGGCAAGGCATACGTTCGGGAAGTTTACACGGGTAAACGACCGGGCGTATAACGCGGCATGAGGAAGAATTTGGTAGGCCTGAGTGGACTTGAACCACCGACCTCACCCTTATCAGGGGTGCGCTCTAACCACCTGAGCTACAAGCCTGCCGGGATTTTACTGCTCGTTAATTTCTATCAGACAATCTGTGTGAGCACTACACGGGAAGGTATCAGCATGGTAAGGAGGTGATCCAACCGCAGGTTCCCCTACGGTTACCTTGTTACGACTTCACCCCAGTCATGAATCACAAAGTGGTAAGCGCCCTCCCGAAGGTTAAGCTACCTACTTCTTTTGCAACCCACTCCCATGGTGTGACGGGCGGTGTGTACAAGGCCCGGGAACGTATTCACCGTGGCATTCTGATCCACGATTACTAGCGATTCCGACTTCATGGAGTCGAGTTGCAGACTCCAATCCGGACTACGACGCACTTTATGAGGTCCGCTTGCTCTCGCGAGGTCGCTTCTCTTTGTATGCGCCATTGTAGCACGTGTGTAGCCCTGGTCGTAAGGGCCATGATGACTTGACGTCATCCCCACCTTCCTCCGGTTTATCACCGGCAGTCTCCTTTGAGTTCCCGGCCGAGCCGCTGGCAACAAAGGATAAGGGTTGCGCTCGTTGCGGGACTTAACCCAACATTTCACAACACGAGCTGACGACAGCCATGCAGCACCTGTCTCACGGTTCCCGAAGGCACTAGGGCATCTCTGCCGAATTCCGTGGATGTCAAGACCAGGTAAGGTTCTTCGCGTTGCATCGAATTAAACCACATGCTCCACCGCTTGTGCGGGCCCCCGTCAATTCATTTGAGTTTTAACCTTGCGGCCGTACTCCCCAGGCGGTCGACTTAACGCGTTAGCTCCGGAAGCCACTCCTCAAGGGAACAGCCTCCAAGTCGACATCGTTTACGGCGTGGACTACCAGGGTATCTAATCCTGTTTGCTCCCCACGCTTTCGCACCTGAGCGTCAGTCTTCGTCCAGGGGGCCGCCTTCGCCACCGGTATTCCTCCAGATCTCTACGCATTTCACCGCTACACCTGGAATTCTACCCCCTCTACGAGACTCAAGCCTGCCAGTTTCAAATGCAGTTCCCAGGTTAAGCCCGGGGATTTCACATCTGACTTAACAGACCGCCTGCGTGCGCTTTACGCCCAGTAATTCCGATTAACGCTTGCACCCTCCGTATTACCGCGGCTGCTGGCACGGAGTTAGCCGGTGCTTCTTCTGCGGGTAACGTCAATGACGGCGCGTATTAAACGCCATCCCTTCCTCCCCGCTGAAAGTACTTTACAACCCGAAGGCCTTCTTCATACACGCGGCATGGCTGCATCAGGCTTGCGCCCATTGTGCAATATTCCCCACTGCTGCCTCCCGTAGGAGTCTGGACCGTGTCTCAGTTCCAGTGTGGCTGGTCATCCTCTCAGACCAGCTAGGGATCGTCGCCTAGGTGAGCCGTTACCCCACCTACTAGCTAATCCCATCTGGGTTCATCCGATGGTGTGAGGCCCGAAGGTCCCCCACTTTGGTCTTGCGACGTTATGCGGTATTAGCCACCGTTTCCAGTGGTTATCCCCCTCCATCGGGCAGATCCCCAGACATTACTCACCCGTCCGCCACTCGTCAGCGAAGCAGCAAGCTGCTTCCTGTTACCGTTCGACTTGCATGTGTTAGGCCTGCCGCCAGCGTTCAATCTGAGCCATGATCAAACTCTTCAATTTAAAAGTCTGATGCTCAAAGAAAAACGTCGTAATGAATTACGTGTTCACTCTTGAGACTTGATACTGCAATTATTTTTGCGATATCCGTCCTGTGAGTGCCCACACAGATTGTCTGATAAATTGTTAAAGAGCGGTGCGACCGGCGCTTCGTGCCGTTGTCGCGAGGTGGCGTATATTACGCTTTCCTCTTTCAGAGTCAACCCCTTTTCAGGAAGTTTTTCTCCGGCGATTCAGACTTCGCTGAACCGCTCAACACCGCGTGGCGTAAGCCGTTGTGCCGTGTCGATGGAGGCGCATTATAGGGAGTTCTTCCGGGCTGACAAGTGCTAATTTCAACTTTTTTACCGTTCGCTGAAATTTCACTCGCAATGCCTGAAAAGCGTGCAAATCCACCACGAAAAGGCAAAAAAAATGGGCCTGCCGGCCCATTTTCTTGATTGTGCTTACTGATGAGCGACGATAATGCCGTCGCGAACGTCGATTTGCACCGTCTTGCCGGGCACCAGCGCGCCGGAAAGTATCTGCTGTGCCAGTGGGTTTTCCACCTGTTGCTGAATAGCGCGTTTCAACGGCCGTGCGCCATAAACAGGATCGTAACCATTTTGTCCCAGCAGCTTCAGCGCCTCTTCCGACATCTGTACGGCATAGCCGCGATCCTCCAGCCGTTTGTACAGTCTCTGCAGCTGGATATTGGCAATCGAGGCGATGTGCTGCTCACCCAGCGGATGGAACACCACTACTTCATCTATACGGTTGATGAATTCCGGACGGAAGTGATGCCCGACTACCGTCATAACGACATCTTTCATCGCACCGTAATCCAGTTCGCCGAAACGCTCCTGAATCAGATCGGAACCGAGGTTAGAAGTCATGATCACTACCGTATTACGGAAGTCGACGGTTCGCCCCTGCCCGTCGGTCAGCCGACCGTCATCCAGCACCTGCAGCAGAATGTTAAAGACATCCGGATGCGCCTTTTCTACTTCATCCAGCAGGATGACTGAATAAGGCCGACGGCGTACCGCCTCGGTCAGGTAGCCACCCTCCTCATAGCCGACGTAGCCCGGAGGCGCGCCCACCAGCCGCGAAACGGAGTGTTTCTCCATAAACTCCGACATATCGATACGCACCATGGCGTCGTCGCTGTCGAACAGGAAGTTAGCCAGCGCTTTGCACAGCTCGGTTTTACCGACCCCGGTCGGCCCCAGGAAGAGGAACGAGCCAATCGGACGATTGGGATCGGAGAGACCGGCGCGGCTGCGGCGTATCGCATTGGATACCGCCTCGACCGCTTCGTTCTGACCGATAACGCGCTGATGCAGATCTTGCTCCATGCGCAGCAGCTTTTCGCGTTCGCCTTCCATCATGCGCGCCACCGGAATACCGGTCCAGCGCGCCAGCACGTCGGCGATTTCGACATCGGTAACACGGTTGCGCAGCAGGCGCATTGTCTTACCTTCCGACTGCGTCGCCGCCGCCAGCTGTTTCTCCAGTTCAGGAATTTTACCGTACTGCAGCTCAGACATGCGGCCAAGGTCACCGGAGCGACGCGCCTGCTCCAGCGCGATTTTTGCCTGTTCCAGATCCGCCTTGATAGTTTGCGTGCCGGAGAGCGAAGCTTTCTCCGCTTTCCACTCCTCTTCCAGCTCAGCATACTCGCGCTCTTTCTGGCCGAGTTCATCTTCCAGCATTTCGAGACGCTTCTGGCTCGCCTCGTCCGACTCTTTCTTCAGCGCCTGCTGTTCCAGCTTCAGCTGAATAACGCGGCGTTCCAGCCGATCCAGCGGCTCCGGTTTAGAGTCGATTTGCAGACGAATGCTCGACGCCGCTTCGTCAATCAGGTCGATCGCTTTATCGGGCAGCTGGCGATCGGCGATATAGCGATGCGACAGCGTCGCGGCGGCGACAATCGCCGGGTCGGTGATCTGCACATGGTGATGCAGCTCATAGCGCTCTTTCAATCCGCGCAGAATGGCGATGGTATCTTCGACGCCTGGCTCCGCGACGAATACTTTTTGGAAGCGGCGCTCCAGCGCAGCATCTTTCTCAATATACTGACGATACTCATCCAGCGTGGTGGCGCCAACGCAGTGCAGTTCGCCGCGCGCCAGCGCAGGTTTCAGCATATTGCCCGCATCCATCGCGCCATCCGCTTTGCCGGCGCCGACCATGGTGTGCAGCTCGTCGATAAACAGAATGACGTTGCCTTCCTGTTTTGATAGATCGTTCAGCACGCCTTTCAGACGCTCTTCGAATTCGCCACGATATTTGGCCCCTGCCACCAGCGCACCCATATCAAGCGCCAGCACGCGTCGGCCTTTCAACCCTTCCGGCACTTCGCCGTTGACGATACGCTGCGCCAGCCCTTCGACAATGGCGGTTTTACCGACGCCGGGCTCGCCGATCAATACCGGGTTGTTTTTGGTGCGGCGCTGCAGCACCTGAATAGTGCGGCGGATCTCTTCGTCACGGCCGATAACCGGGTCAAGCTTGCCCTGCTCGGCGCGCTCGGTGAGATCGATGGTGTATTTTTTCAGTGCCTGGCGCTGATCTTCAGCCCCCTGATCGTTCACGTTTTCTCCTCCACGCATTTGTTCGATAGCCTTCGTCAGCTTGTCGTTTGTCGCGCCGGCCGATTTCAGCAAATCAGCCAGCGAGCCGCGTGAATCGAGGGCAGCCAGAACAAATAATTCAGATGATATAAAGTTGTCGCCGCGCTTTTGCGCCAGCTTGTCGCACAGGTTGAGAACCCGCACCAAATCGGCAGAGGGCTGGACGTCGCCGTCAGCGCCTTCTACCTGCGGCAGACGGCTGATAGCCTGGTCTACGCCATTACGTAATCCTGCGACATCCACGCCAGCGGTAGTCAGTAACGGACGGACTGTGCCGCCTTCCTGACTGAGCAGCGCGCTCATCAAGTGAAGAGGTTCTATGAACTGGTTATCGCGCCCGAGGGCAAGGGATTGAGCATCGGCGAGCGCAAGCTGGAATTTGTTAGTAAGACGATCCAGACGCATGATTCCTCCCAATACAGGTCAAAATGCTACTGGAGATGAAATGAGGACGTCCCTCAGAATTTCAAGATGGTTGACCTGTATTATGGTGAAAAAAAGCGCACCCTGGATCGTCTTGTGGCGTAAGGTTATATCAGCCAGATCAAACTTGCCATACGGCCGGTAGTACCACTGCGTCGCCAGGAGAAAAATTGAGCAGATTCCTGCCAGGTGCAGCGTCCGCCGCCGCTGATCGAGGTGACGCCCTGGGTCGTTAAGCGCTGACGCGCCAGCAGCCAGAGATCGGCGTAAAACTTCGCTCCGCTGGCGCGGAACGCGTGCTGCGCGGCGGGATCGTGCGCCATAAAGGCGTCTCGCACTTCCGGGCCAACTTCAAAGGCGTCTGGCCCTATTGCCGGGCCCAGCCAAACGTGGATCGCCTCTGCCGGCGCGGAAAACTGACGAAGCGTATTTTCCAGTACGCCTGCACATAGCCCGCGCCATCCGGCATGCGCGGCGGCGATCTCTTTGCCATCGAATGAACAGAACAGCACCGGCAGGCAGTCCGCCGTCATGACCGCGCACACGGCGCCAGGCTGATTGCTCCAGACCGCATCCGCGCGGCGCATCGCTGTCGGCTGGCCGTCCAGACGTACCACATCGGTGCCATGCACCTGTTCAAGCCAGTAAGGCATGGCCGGCAAGGCGGCCATCTTCTGCAGACGAGTACGGTTCGCCAACACATCCTCCGGTCGATCGCCAACGTGATCGCCCAGATTCAGCGAGTCCCACGGCGCCGCGCTGACGCCGCCGGCGCGCGTCGTACTACAGGCACGCACCGAGGCCGGCGCGGGCCAGTCAGGAACAATCAGATCGCTCATAGCCAGTCCAGCTGATCTTTAAACGCTTCGGTATCAGCTTTCAGCGCGTCGATCAAATCGACCATATCCTGCGGCAGCGGCGCATGCCATTCCATTTCGATGCCGGTAACCGGATGGTAAAGACGCAGCATAGTGGCGTGCAGCGCCTGGCGATCGAAACCACGCAGCGTAGCGATAAACGCATCGGACGCTCCTTTCGGCGGACGCGGACGGCCGCCGTAGAGCGGATCACCCACCAGCGGATGGTTGATATGCGACATATGCACGCGGATCTGATGCGTGCGTCCGGTTTCCAGACGCAGGCGCAGACGGGTATGGGCGCGGAAATGCTCCATTACGCGGTAATGGGTAACGGCATGCTTGCCCATCGGATGGACGGCCATATGGGTGCGCTTGGTCGAGTGACGGCTGATCGGTTCATCGACGATGCCGCCAGCAGTCATATTGCCGATCGCCACTGCTTCATATTCACGGGTGATTTCGCGCAGCTGGAGCGATTCAACCAGGTGCGTTTGCGCCGGAACGGTTTTCGCTACCACCATCAGGCCGGTGGTGTCTTTATCGAGACGGTGAACAATGCCGGCGCGCGGCACGTCAGAGATCGCCGGATAATAGTGCAGCAGCGCGTTCAGCACCGTGCCGTCCGGATTGCCTGCGCCCGGATGCACCACCAGATCGCGCGGCTTATTGATGACCAAAATATGCTCATCTTCATAAACGATATTCAGTGGAATATCCTGCGCTTCCCAGCGCATCTCTTCTTCAATTTCAGCCTGTATTGCAACGGCTTCGCCGCCCAACACTTTTTCCTTAGGCTTATCAACCGTCTTACCGTTGACGCTCACCTGACCACCGAGAATCCACTCTTTTATACGTGAACGCGAATAATCAGGGAACAATTCCGCCAAAGCCTGATCTAAGCGTTGTCCGAGTTGCGATTCGGCAACCGTTGCGGTGAGTTTTACTTGTTGTGCCATAAAGAGCTTCTTCGTTAACGTTGGGTTTTCACGGCGATGCCGTTTAATATAATGTGCTATCGTACCTGGTCACTATCGGGAGCTTAACGGACAGCTTCCGCAATAACACACTCTGAGGATAATCAAATCGTCATGACGCGTATGAAATATCTGGTGGCTGCAGCCACGTTGAGCCTGGCTCTTGCGGGTTGTTCAAGCTCTAAGGATCAAGTGCCTGACAGTCCGCCTTCTGAGCTTTATGCAACGGCTCAGCAAAAACTGCAGGACGGTAACTTTAAAGGCGCAATAACGCAACTGGAAGCGCTGGATAACCGCTATCCATTTGGCCCTTACGCCCAACAAGTTCAGCTGGATCTGATCTACGCTTACTATAAAAACGCCGATCTGCCGATGGCGCAGGCCGCCATTGACCGCTTTATGCGTCTGAACCCGACACATCCGAACATCGATTATGTTCTGTATATGAAAGGCCTGACGGATATGGCGTTAGACGATTCCGCGCTGCAGGGGTTCTTTGGTATCGATCGTTCCGATCGCGATCCGGAACATGCCCGCGCCGCGTTTCGCGACTTCTCACAGCTGCTGCGCACCTATCCAAACAGCCAGTATGCGACCGATGCGCGTAAGCGCCTGGTCTACCTGAAGGACCGTCTGGCTAAATATGAGCTTTCCGTGGCGCAATTCTACACGAAACGCGAAGCCTATGTCGCGGTTGTCAATCGTGTTGAGCAGATGCTGAAGGATTATCCGGATACGCAGGCGACACGCACCGCCCTGCCGCTAATGGAAAACGCCTACCGCAAACTTCAGCTGAACGCTGAAGCGGATAAAGTGGCGAAAATCATTGCCGCAAATCAGGCCTGATCCGCCGCGCCGCTCTCTTTCTTTGCGCAATAAAAAAGCAGCCCTCGGGCTGCTTTTTTGCGGTTAAAAGCGCCGATATTTTGCAAATCGGCCACGGTTAACTTATCAAGTGTGCAGCCTGCGACGCTATTCGACAAGGGAAATGCGCGCATTTACCGTAACCCCTCACAGATTTCATTTCCTTGACAAAAAGTGACAGTTTAATGTGACATTGATCACAAAAATAAGCGTATGACACGTTATGCTGAACTTACCACGACGGAAATGACAGAGAGGTAAACCTGATGATTGTGAACATTACCAGCAAACAAATAGAAATCACCCCGGCTATCCGCCAACATGTCGAAGACCGTCTCTCCAAGCTTGAAAAATGGCAAACCCACCTGATCAACCCGCATATTGTATTGTCGAGAGAACCGAAAGAGTATGCGGCCGACGCTACTATCAATACGCCTAATGGCCCGCTGATCGCCAGCGCAACGCATGAAGATATGTATGCCGCCATTAATGAGCTGATCAACAAACTGGAGCGTCAGTTGAATAAGGTGCAGCACAAAGGCGAAGCGCGCCGCGCCGCCGTTAGCGTGAAAGATCTCACGCCTGAAAGCGAAGAATGATTACCCGGTGCCCGCCCTACTGCGGGTACCCTCATTAACAGACGCGCCTTCGGGCGCGTTTTTTATTGACAGTAGTAAAACGCTGCGGTTACTTTAACCGCATCCATCTGAAACAGGCCCTGCTATGAACCCGACGTTTTTCTTCGCTTTCTTTTTTAGCTTCTTTACCTTCCCCTGACCGGGAGGCGTTTCGTCGCAGGAAAAAGAAAGCGAAGACGAACTGCAAAGCCTCCCAACCGGGAGGCTTTTTTATTATGGACATCTGACAGGTAAAGCTATGACATCGGAAAATCCGTTACTCGCCCTGCGCGATAAGATCAGCGCCATTGATGAACAGTTACTGGGGCTGCTCTCCGAACGGCGAGCGCTGGCTATTGAGGTGGCGAAAGCGAAAATGGCCACGCATCGGCCGATACGCGATATCGATCGCGAACGCGATCTGCTTGAACGGTTGATCGCCCTTGGCCACGCCCACCAGCTCGACGCCCATTTTATTACCCGCCTCTTTCAGCTAATTATCGAAGATTCCGTTCTTACCCAGCAGGCATTGTTGCAGAAACACCTCAACCAAACCGATCGGCAGTCGGCGCGCATCGCTTTTCTCGGTCCAAAAGGCTCCTATTCCCATCTGGCAGCGCGTAAATATGGCGCCCGCCACTTTGCCAATGTGATTGAAAGTGGCTGCCTGAAATTCCATGACATTATTCAGGAAGTCGAAAGTGGCCGGGCGGACTACGCGGTCCTGCCCATTGAGAACACCAGCTCCGGTTCGATCAATGAGGTTTACGATCTGCTGCAGCAAACCAGCCTCTCCATCGTTGGCGAGATGACAGTGCCTATCGATCACTGCGTGCTGGTAAGCGGTACGACCGACCTGCAGCAAATCGAAACGGTTTACAGCCATCCGCAGCCTTTCCAGCAGTGCAGCCAGTTCATTAATCGTTTTCCGCACTGGAAGATTGAATATACCGAAAGCACCGCCGCGGCGATGGAAAAGGTCGCAGCACTTAATTCGCCAAAGGCTGCCGCGCTGGGCAACGAGGCGGGCGGCGCGCTGTATCATCTGCAGGTACTGGAACGTAATCTGGCGAACCAGCAGCAGAACATTACCCGGTTTATTATCCTGGCGCGCAAGCCTGTCGACGTTTCGGAACAGGTACCGGCGAAAACCACGCTAATCATGGCGACCGGGCAGCAGGCCGGCGCACTGGTTGACGCCTTGCTGGTGCTGCGTCAGCACAACCTTATTATGAGCAAGCTGGAATCGCGTCCGATTAACGGCAATCCCTGGGAAGAGATGTTCTATCTCGATGTGCAGGGCAATCTGCGTACACCGCAGATGCAGCAGGCGCTGCAGGAACTGCGCGCGATGACCCGTTCACTGAAAGTGCTGGGTTGCTACCCGGGCGAGAACGTCGTTCCGGTCGATCCGCAGTAAAGCGACGCGCCGGCCTCAGGCTGGCGCTCAACCTGTCTGCATGTTCTCCCCGTTTCGCATGCAGCGGCGCAGCCTGGGCGGGCTGGCGCTCCCCCCTTGATGCTCTCTTTCCTTGCCTGACCTACACGCAGCGGCGCAGCCTGGTCGGGCCGCCGTTTCGCCACGCTCAGGCTGTCGTCGTGAAGCGTTAGCCGTACGTTGGTATCTACCGCCAGTCGCTCATTAATAATTCCTAAAGATTAATAAACGCATAAAAACAAAGAGTTAACCTTAATTTACGCTTATCGCGCTGGCATGTGCCATCAGTATGCCAGGCTTAATAGGCTGTTAATCATTGGGATTAGCGAGTTGTCATCAACAAGGAGGCATAATGGAACGTTTCAGTAATAAGGTTGTGATCGTCACCGGCGCAGGCTCTGGCATCGGCGCGGCAAGCGCGCAGCGCTTTGCTGAAGAAGGGGCCAGCGTGGTGCTGGTCGGTCGTACCCGCGAAAAACTGAACAATACGTTTGCCCGCCTGAAAAGCGGCGACCATCTGGTGGTGGTGGCGGACGTATCAAAAAAGGAAGAGGTAGAGGCGCTGGCGGAACAGGTGCAGCAGCACTACGGCCGCGTGGATGTTCTGCTTAACAATGCCGGCGTGAATACATCAGGGAAAATCCATCAGGCCAGCGATGAAGAGTGGCGCAAAGTGATGTCGACCGATCTGGATGGGGTTTTCTACTGTACCCGCGCATTTATGCCCGCGCTGCTGGAAAGCCGCGGCAATGTCGTCAACATCTCCTCCGTTTCCGGGCTGGGCGGCGACTGGGGTATGAGTATTTATAATGCCGCGAAGGGTGCCATTACCAACCTTACCCGCTCGCTGGCGATGGATTACGGTAAGGATGGCGTGCGCGTCAACGCTATCTGCCCAGGCCTGACGATTACCGATATGACGGCAGAGATGAAGGATAATGCGCAGCTGATGGCGAAGTTTAACGAGCGCATCGCACTGGGGCGTCCGGGCGAAGCGGAAGAACTCGCTGCCGCCATCGCCTTTATCGCCAGCGACGATGCGCGCTACATCACTGGCGTCAACCTGCCGGTAGATGGCGGCATCACCGCATCAAACGGTCAGCCGCCACAGGCGTGACGCAAAAAAGCCCGTCCAGCGACGGGCTTTTTTTTATTGATAATCGCGTTCTACACGCGATTATCGTTCGCTGAGCGCAACAACGTACCGCTTTCGCGCATAAAGCGCGGCGCGTAGTCGCCGAACCACTGCTCCACTTTCCGGAAGCTGTCGATAAAGCCCTGTTTATCACTCTGCTCCAGCAGGGTAATCGCTTCGCCAAAGCGCTGGTAATAGCGTTTGATCAGCGCCAGGTTACTTTCCGACGACATAATGATATCGGCATAAAGCTGGGGATCCTGCGCAAACAGCCTTCCTACCATCGCCAGCTCCAGACGATAAATCGGTGAAGAGAGCGCCAGCAGCTGATCCAGTTGCACATTCTCCTCAGCCAAATGCAGGCCGTAAGCGAAGGTGGCGAAATGGCGCAGCGCCTGAATAAAGGCCATGTTTTGATCGTGTTCTACCGCGCTGATACGGTGCAGACGCGCGCCCCAGACCTGAATCTGCTCCAGAAACCACTGATAGGCTTCCGGCTGACGCCCGTCGCACCAGACCACCACCTGCTTCGCCAGGCTGCCGCTATCCGGGCCGAACATCGGATGCAGCCCCAGCACCGGACCGGAATGCGCCGCCAGCATCGCCTGCAGCGGGCGGTTTTTCACCGAGGCGATATCCACCAGGATGCAATCATGCGGCAACGGCGGCAGCTGGGCGATGACCTGCTCCGTCAGATGAATCGGCACGCTGACGATAACCATGCCGGCATCCGCCAGCAGTGCAGGCGCCTGCGGCCACTCCTCTTTATCCAGCAGCTTTACCTGATAACCGGAAAGCGCGAGCATCTTTGCAAACAGCTGGCCCATGCGCCCTTTCCCGCCGACGATAACGATCGGACGCAGTTCCGGACAGAGCGTTTTGAAACCTTTGTCGTTTTCGCTGGAGTAAGATTCCCGCATTACGCGACGCAGCACATCTTCGATAAGGTCAGGAGGGACGCCAAGCGCCTCGGCCTCTTTACGCCGGGAAGCCAGCATAGACGCTTCGCGTTCCGGCACATAGATCGGCAGGCCGTAGCGACTTTTCACTTCGCCCACTTCGGCGACCAGCGCCAGCCTCTTCGCCAGCAGCTCTAAAAGCCCTTTATCCACTTCATCAATCTTATCGCGCAGCGCGGTCAGTTCAGCCACCATCTTCTTTTAATGCTCCTGTGACGCACGCGCCGCCAGCACGCCGTTTAAATCCTGATGAATGGCGCGCAGCAGCTGTTGGGTGCTTTCCCAGCTAATGCAGGCGTCGGTCACTGACACGCCATACTGCATAGCGCTGCGCGGCTGTTCTGAAGACTGGTTGCCCTCGTTGAGGTTGCTCTCCAGCATCAGGCCGATAATCGAACGGTTGCCGTCTCTGATCTGCGCAACCGCAGATTCAGCGACGCCAGGCTGACGACGGTAATCTTTATTTGAATTGCCATGGCTGCAATCTATCATCAGCGCCGGGCGGAGTCCCGCTTTCACCATCTCTTTTTCGCACTGCTCCACGTCCGCCGGGCTGTAATTAGGCGCCTTGCCGCCGCGCAAAATCACATGGCCATCAGGATTGCCCTGCGTCTGCAACAGGCAGACCTGGCCGCTTTGATTAATGCCGACAAAACGGTGCGGCATTGCCGCGGCGCGCATCGCGTTTATCGCGGTGCCCAGGCTGCCGTCAGTACCGTTTTTAAAGCCCACCGGCATCGAAAGGCCGGATGCCATTTCGCGATGGGTTTGCGATTCGGTGGTGCGCGCGCCGATAGCAGACCAGCTGAACAGATCGCCCAGGTACTGCGGCGAGTTGGGATCGAGCGCTTCGGTCGCCAGCGGCAGGCCCATTTCCACCAGGTTCACCAGCAGCTGACGAGCAATATGCAGGCCCGCTTCCACATCAAACGAGTTGTCCATGTAAGGATCGTTGATCAAGCCTTTCCAGCCCACCGTGGTACGCGGCTTTTCGAAATAGACACGCATGACGATATAGAGCTGATCCTTCAGCTGCTCGGAGAGATCTTTTAGCTGGCGCGCATAGACGAGGGCCGCCTCAGGATCGTGAACAGAACAGGGACCGCATACCACCAGCAGCCGATGATCCCGGCCGGCAATGATATCGGCAATTGTTTGACGCGAAGCGCTGACCTGCGCTTCCAGCTGCGCATTCAGCGGAAACTTCTGTTTCAGCTGCGTCGGCGTAATCAGAACCTGTTCTTCTGCGATATGCACATTGTTCAGCGCGTCTTTCTGCATTTTGCGATCCTCGTCTCGTCCTGGGTTTTTTCGTCATTGCGGTGAAGCCAATAATGTAACACAGCAAATACAGCTGGGCATTCCTGTGTACATATTTTTTACCGCATGAATTGGCGCAACAAGGAAATCAATCCTAACTACATGTTTTTAATGCAATTAAATTAACGCAGGCGATAAAATCAAAATACCTTAATGTACATTTTACTTTACATTAAACTTTTATCGCAGCATGCAAAAAACAGGTTTAATTGCAGCCAGCATGGTCAAAGTAAGCAACAATAGCTGCTACAACAAAACCTTATCGCGAGCTGAGCGCGATCAATGGTGGCGTATAACGCCCGGTATGGAGATGTCATGGAAATTTATCTACGTCCGATGCAGGCTTCCGATGCGGCTGATTACGCTGAAGCAGTGAATGAATCGCTGGCTGAACTGCAGCCCTGGATGGTGTGGGCGCATAAGGATTACCAGCCACAGGAGGCGGCCGAATGGTTCGTCTGGCTCGATCGGCAGCGGGAGGAAGGCGAAGCCAATGAAATGGGGATTTTCGCCGCTGAGGATCATCGCTTTCTGGGCGCAGCGGGCCTGCGCTATGCGCAAAATCCGGCGGAGCTGAGCGCCATTGGCTATTGGGTGCGTAAGCGGGAACAACGCAAAGGGGTCGCGCGCCAGGCAGTGCTGCAGCTGGCGCGCGAGGGGTTTCGCCAGCCCGGCGTAGAGACTATTGAGATCCTTGCTGCGGAAAACAACCATGCCAGCCGTGCCGTCGCGCTGAGCTGCGGCGCGCATTTTATCGATCTGCGCTATGGCCTGATCGTGCTGAAGAAAGGTCCGGTGATGGCAGCGATTTATCATCTGCGCCGTGAGGATTTTCTTGCCGATTCAGGTCGATAGCGGCGAAGGCGGCTACGCGCCTTTCCCCCTTCCTCTTCCGGTCAGGCGTGCAAGACAAAAAAAAGGGGCTGGCAGATGCCAACCCCTTTATTGCTATTAACTTTAAGATGTCGCTTGCGCGAATACTTAGCCAAGACGCTCTTTGATACGAGCTGCTTTACCAGTACGCTCACGCAGGTAGTACAGTTTCGCTTTACGCACGGCACCACGACGTTTCACAGTGATGCTGTCAACGACCGGAGAGTGAGTCTGGAATACACGCTCAACGCCTTCGCCGTTGGAAATTTTGCGAACAGTGAATGCAGAGTGCAGACCGCGGTTACGAATAGCGATAACCACGCCCTCGAATGCCTGCAGACGCTTTTTAGAACCTTCAACGACCCATACTTTCACTTCCACGGAGTCACCCGGACGGAAAGAAGGTACGTCCTGCTTCATCTGCTCTTGTTCAAGTTGCTTGATAATGTTGCTCATAATTAAATCTCTTATCCTGGGTAAACTGATCGTACCGGAAGATTAACCTTCCGCATCATCGTTTTGTTGCGCATTGAATTCACGCTGGAATTCGCTGAGCAACTTTGCTTGCTCTTCAGTCAGAGCCAGGTTTTCCAGAAGTTCAGGTCTTCTAAGCCAGGTACGGCCAAGCGACTGTTTCAGACGCCAGCGGCGAATTTCAGCATGGTTGCCCGACAGCAATACTGACGGAACCTCCAGCCCCTCTAACACCTCAGGTCGGGTATAGTGCGGACAATCCAGCAAGCCTTCCGAAAACGAATCTTCGTCGGCCGACGCCTGCTTGCCCAGCACGCCAGGTATAAACCGGGCCACTGAATCAATCAAGGTCATTGCTGGCAGTTCGCCACCGCTGAGAACGTAATCGCCGATCGACCATTCTTCATCGATTTCGGTCTGAATTACGCGCTCATCGATCCCTTCATAACGCCCGCAAACCAGAATTAACTTCTGCTGCGTCGCCAGTTCGCAAACCCCGTTTTGATCGAGTTTACGCCCCTGAGGTGACAGATAAATCACCTTAGCGCCCTCTCCCGCCGCCGCTTTCGCTGCGTGGATGGCGTCCCGCAAGGGTTGCACCATCATCAGCATTCCCGGACCGCCGCCGTAAGGACGATCGTCCACGGTGCGATGCCGGTCATGAGTGAAGTCACGAGGACTCCAGCTCTGAACGCTGAGCAGGCCATTTTTTACTGCCCGGCCAGTTACCCCGTAATCGGTAATTGCGCGAAACATCTCTGGAAACAGGCTGATAACACCAATCCACATAGCGCGCGCCGTTGTATTACCGTTTTGTTCGGAGGTCAAAAACCAGGATCCCAATCTACTTCAATGGTGCCGGTAGTGAGATCGACTTTCTTGATAACCTGTTCATCAAGAAACGGAATTAACCGTTCTTTCACACCGAACGCATCTTTCAGGTTTGCCTTAACGACCAGTACGTCGTTTGAGCCGGTTTCCATCAAATCAATGACTTTGCCCATCTCATAGCCGTCGACGGTAACTACCTTGCAACCCATCAGGTCTTTCCAGTAGTAATCACCCTCTTCCAGCGCTGGCAACTGCGTGGCGTCGACCAAAATTTCACAGTTGGTCAACTGCGCCGCCGCATCACGATCGTCAATGCCTTTGACTTTGATGATCATGTCCTGATTGTGGTGCTTCCAGCTTTCCAGCTCAATCTGCTGCCATTTGCCGGCGCGCTGAATGAACCAGGGCTGGTAGTCAAAAATGCTGTCGGCGTCTTCGGTGGATGAAAACACTTTGAGCCAACCCCGAATGCCGTAGGCGGCTCCCATTTTACCCAGGGTCACTGGATTGACGGGAGGCTGTGTGGCGAGTTGTTTGCTCATGCTAACCACCGTGACAGATTAAGCTGCTTTTTTAGCTTCTTTGATCAGCGCGTTAACGCGATCTGACAGCGTTGCACCCTGGCCAACCCAGTGTTCAATGCGGTCCAGGTCCAGACGCAGAGTTTCAGCCTGACCAGAAGCGATCGGGTTGAAGAAGCCTACGCGCTCAATGAAACGACCATTGCGTGCGTTGCGGCTGTCAGTAACGACAACCTGATAGAACGGACGCTTTTTCGCGCCGTGACGTGCCAAACGAATTGTTACCATAACATCCTCTTCAGTTAATAAAACAACCGGGCCCCATCGAGGAACGGGGCCCGGGTGTCGTATAAAAAGCCCGAAAATTTTACTCATTTTGGCGCAAAAAGCAATCGAAACTGAGCAACCCTTCAGACTTTTCAATGCAACGGCTTAACGCCCCGGGAAGCCCGGCGGCATCATGCCCTTCATTCCACGCAGCATTTTCGCCATGCCGCCCTTTTTCATCTTCTTCATCATGCGCTGCATATCGTCGAACTGCTTCAGCATGCGGTTCACATCCTGCACCTGCATTCCGGAGCCTGCGGCGATACGGCGCTTGCGTGAGCCTTTGATTATCTCAGGTTTTTCACGCTCTTTGCGCGTCATGGAGTTGATCATCGCCTCCATGCGCACCAGCACTTTATCGTCCATCTGCGACTTGACGTTATCCGGCAGCTGGCCCATGCCCGGCAGTTTGCCCATCAGATTGGCCATACCGCCCATGTTGCGCATCTGCTTCAGCTGCTCCAGGAAGTCGTTCAGATCGAAGCCGTCGCCTTTTTTCAGCTTGTTCGCCAGCTTCTCAGCCTGCTCGCGGTCAACCTTGCTTTCGATATCTTCGATCAGCGACAGCACGTCGCCCATGCCGAGGATGCGCGATGCGAGGCGATCGGGATAGAACGGCTCCAGCGCCTCGGTTTTCTCGCCGACGCCCATAAATTTGATTGGCTTGCCGGTGATATGACGAATAGAGAGCGCCGCGCCGCCGCGGGCGTCGCCGTCCACTTTCGTCAGGATCACGCCGGTTAACGGCAGCGCTTCATTGAACGCCTTCGCGGTGTTCGCCGCATCCTGGCCGGTCATGGCGTCGACGACAAACAGGGTTTCCACCGGGTTAATCGCGGCGTGAACCTGTTTAATCTCATCCATCATCGCTTCATCGACGTGCAAACGGCCGGCGGTATCCACCAGCAGCACATCGTAGAATTTCAACTTCGCTTCTTTCAGCGCGTTGTTAACGATGTCGACCGGTTTCTGGCTCAGGTCAGAGGGACAGAAGTCCACGCCCACCTGCTGTGCCAGCGTCTCCAGCTGCTTGATCGCCGCCGGGCGATAAACGTCCGCAGAAACCACCAGCACTTTTTTCTTGTGCTTTTCGCGCAGGAACTTGCCGAGCTTGCCGACGCTGGTAGTTTTACCCGCGCCCTGCAGGCCGGCCATCAGCACCACCGCCGGCGGCTGCGCTGCCAGGTTGAGCGCATGGTTTTCCGAGCCCATCGCCTCAACCAGCTCGTTGCGCACGATTTTGACGAATTCCTGGCCCGGGGTCAGGCTTTTGTTGACTTCATGCCCTACCGCGCGCTCTTTGACGCGGTTGATAAACTCACGCACCACCGGCAGCGCAACGTCCGCCTCCAGCAGTGCCATGCGTACTTCACGCAGAGTTTCTTTAATGTTCTCTTCTGTCAGCCTTCCGCGGCCGCTGATATTGCGCAGGGTTTGCGACAATCGATCGGTTAAATTATCAAACATTGTCTCTCGCTCACGATAAAACAGAGCCGCCTGGGCGACACAATGCGGCGGATTATAACACGAAGCATTGCCGATCTCTGCAATCGGCAGTGAGAACGTTTGGAGCAAACTCAGGCTGGCGCTATACTGCTTTTTTCTTCATCTTCCCGATACTTGACCACATTCTATGTCTGCTTTTGCGATTCTGGCGCTCTTTGCCTACTCATTTAGCCTCGCGCTCATCGTTCCCAGCCTGCTGCGGAATAGCGGCGCATGGCGACGCATGGCCGTGCTATCCGCGACGCTGGCGCTGGCCGCGCACGCGGTAGCGCTGCAGCAACGTATCTTTGTTAATGGCGGTCAGAACCTTAGCCTGCTTAACATTGGTTCGCTGGTCAGCCTGCTGATTTGCATCATCATGACCATCGTCGCCTCGCGCAATCGCGGCTGGGTGCTGCTGCCGATTGTCTACAGCTTCGCGCTGATCAACCTCGCCTTCGCCACCTTTGTGCCCAATGCGTTTATCACGCATCTGGAGGCGACGCCCGGTATGATGATCCATATCGGTCTGGCGCTGTTCGCCTACGCCACGCTGATTATCGCCGCGCTCTACGCGCTGCAGCTGGCGTGGATCGATTATCAGCTGAAGAACAAGCGGCTGGCGTTTAGCAACGATATGCCGCCGCTGATGACCATCGAGCGCAAAATGTTTCATATCACGCAGGTTGGCGTCGTTCTGCTGACGCTGGTGCTATGCACTGGCCTGTTTTACATGAAAAATCTCTTCTCGCCCGAGAACGTCGATAAAGCGGTGCTGTCGATACTGGCCTGGTTTGTTTATGTCGTTCTGCTCTGGGGACACTATCATGAAGGCTGGCGCGGTCGCCGCGTCGTCTGGTTTAACTGCGGCGGCGCGTTGCTGTTAACCATGTCCTACTTCGGCAGCCGTGTTTTGCAGCACCTGCTTACCCACTGACTGGCAATTACAAGGATTCCGCGTTGGAACATGTTTCAACCACCACACTGATTATTACGCTGGTTGTGATGATCCTGGTCTCGGCTTACTTTTCCGGCTCCGAGACCGGCATGATGACCCTTAACCGCTATCGCCTGCGCCATAAGGCGCGCAACGGCAACCGCGCCGCGCGCCGCGTCGAAAAGCTGCTGCGTCGCCCCGATCGTCTGATAAGCCTGGTGCTGATCGGCAATAACCTGGTCAACATTCTCGCCTCCGCGCTGGCCACTATCGTCGGCATGCGCATATATGGTGATGCGGGCGTCGCTATCGCCACCGGCATACTGACCTTCGCGGTGCTGATTTTCGCCGAGGTGTTACCAAAAACCGTGGCAGCGCTCTATCCGGAGAAAGTCGCCTACCCCAGCAGCCTGCTGCTCGGCCCGTTGCAGATCGTCATGATGCCGCTGGTGTGGCTGCTGAACACCATCACCCGCCTGCTGATGCGGATGGTCGGCATCAAGTCTGACGGGGCGATCAGCGGTGCGCTGAGCAAAGATGAGCTGCGCACCATTGTCTACGAATCGCGCTCGCTGATGTCGCGTCGCCATCAGGATATGCTGCTGTCGGTGCTGGATTTAGAAAAGGTCAACGTCGATGACATCATGGTGCCGCGCAACGAGATTGTCGGCATCAATATCAACGATGACTGGAAGTCTATCGAACGTCAGGTGTCCCATTCGCCTCACGGCCGCATCGTGCTGTTCCGCGACTCGCTGGACGACGCGGTGGCGATGCTGCGCGTGCGTGAAGCCTGGCGCATGATGACCGAGAAGAAAGAGTTCACGAAAGAGAACCTGTTGCGCGCCGCCGATGAAATCTATTTTGTGCCGGAAGGCACGCCGCTGAATGTGCAGCTGGTGAAGTTCCAGCGCAACAAGAAGAAAGTGGGTCTGGTGGTAGATGAGTATGGCGATATCAAAGGCCTGGTCACCATCGAAGATATTCTGGAAGAGATTGTCGGCGACTTTACCACCTCGATGTCCCCTTCTCTGGCGGAAGAGGTGATGCCGCAGAGCGACGGTTCAGTGCTGATTGAAGGCAGCGCCAACGTGCGCGAAATCAACAAGGCCTTTAACTGGCACCTTCCGCAGGAAGAGGCGCGTACCATCAACGGCATGCTGCTGGAGGAACTGGAAGAGATCCCGCAGGCCGGCACCCGCATTCAGGTAGCGAACTACGACGTCGATATTCTCGACGTGCAGGACAACATGGTGAAGCAGGTGCGGATCACGCCGCAGCAGCCGCTGAAAACCAGCGTCAATTCCTGACGCCTCCCAATAAAAAAGGCCGCATTCGCGGCCTTTTTTTTCAACGTCACGCTCAGTGAATTTCCAGCGCTTTCAGCTTGTCTTTCGGCAGCGCCAGTTCGTCGTTATGGTTAACGCGCACATCATGCTCGATGATATGACGCGCGATATCTTTCGCCTCATCCAGCGAGTGCATCTGGTAGGTGCCGCACTGATATTCATTCAGCTCCGGGATCTGATTTTGCTCCTGCACTTTCAGCACGTCGTTCATCGCCGCTTTCCAGGCGTCAGCTACGCGCTGCTCCGCCGGCGTGCCGATCAGGCTCATGTAGAAGCCGGTGCGGCAGCCCATCGGAGAGATATCGATAATTTCTACGCCGTCGCCGTTCAGGTGATTACGCATAAAGCCTGCGAACAGGTGTTCCAGCGTATGGATACCGCGCTCAGGCATCACTTCTTTATTCGGCACGCAGAAGCGCAGATCGAAGACGGTGATGGTATCGCCATGGGGCGTATTCATGGTTTTCGCTACGCGTACCGCCGGTGCGGCCATACGCGTATGGTCAACGGTAAAACTGTCCAGCAATGGCATATTGTTACCTCAGCTAAAAATTTTTTGTGAACGATGAAACTTTTCTGTTCGCCGTGCGTCTGAATATATGAAAGACGCGCATTTGTTATCATCATCCCTGACAACAGAGATGTTAATTTGGCCACAGTGATGTGGCCTTTTTCTTTTCTAGCCTTTCTTCCCTGCCAGAAACGCCTCAAAGCTGAGCGTATCCGCCGCTTCCAGCGCCTGTTGCGCCGTATGCGAGCGTGACGCTTCCTGAGTGAAATCTTCCGGCGTTAACACCTCTAACGGCTCGTCCGTTAGCATCTGACGATACTGTTCGGACAACGCCAGCCCGGTACCGCTGATGCCGTTATCCAGCATCGCCTGCAGAATGCGTGCGGAATAGGTTAGCGCAGGATCGTCGAAACAGGCGACCAGACGATCGCAGACCTGCTGATATTCCGTGCCCTCAGACTGACGATCCAGCACTTCCGCTACGCGGCTGAGATCGGCGAACAGCGCCTTACCCACGTCCGTCAGCGGCTGTTGCGCATCTTCGCAGCCCATGGCGATGGTCTGGTCCGGCTTACGGCCTTCCAGAATAACGCGGTTCCAGTTTTTACGCGCGCACTGCAGTTCGGCGCTGCTCATCTCAGGCGCATCCGCCAGGGTACACCAAATCAGGAACAGGTCGAGGAAGCGCACCTGCGTCTCATCAACGCCTACCGGTGAGAACGGATTGATATCGAGCGAACGCACTTCGATATACTCAATGCCGCCACGCGCCAGCGCGTCGGAAGGCGCTTCGCCAGAGCGGGTGACGCGTTTAGGTCGAATCGGCGCGTACAGCTCGTTTTCGATCTGTAGCACGTTGGTATTCAGCTGCAGCCAGCGTCCTTCCTCATCCTTCACCCCCATACGCGCATACTCTTCAGACGGCGTTTTAATGGCGTTTTTCAGCGCGTCGACATAACCGTCGAGCGTATTGAAGGTGATGCCCAGGCTGCTTTGCGATTTATTGGTATAGCCCAGATCGCTTAAGCGCAGCGAAGTCGCATAGGGTAGCCAGAGCATGCCGCGCTCGTTGCGTTCAAACGGCAGGCTGCTCTCTTTGCCCTGCAGGAAGGTCGAACAGACCGCCGGCGAGGCGCCAAACAGATAAGGGATCACCCAGCCGAAGCGATAGTAATTGCGGATCAGGCGCAGGTAGCCGGCAGAGATCGCTTCTTTGCCGCTTTCCTCATCCTTCACGCCAGCCCAGGCCTGCCAAAAAGAGAGCGGCAGCGAGAAGTTATAATGCACGCCGGAAATGGTCTGCATCAGCGCGCCGTAGCGGTTTTTCAACCCTTCGCGATAGAGCGTCTTCATGCGGCCGATATTCGAACTGCCGTACTGCGCCAGCTGAATATCATCGCTGTTTTCAATCACGCAGGGCATGCTGAAGGGCCACATACGCTCTTCGCCCAGCTCGCGCGCCACGTGACGATGAATATCGCGCAGAAAAGCGAGCAGATGATCGATATCCCGATCGACGGGGGTGATAAATTCCAGCAGCGATTCGGCGAAGTCAGTGGTGATCCATTTATGGGTCAGCGCTGCGCCGAGATGAGATGGATGGCCGGTAGTAGCCAGCTTGCCGTCGGGCCTGACGCGCAGTGTTTCACGCTCAATGCCGCGACCAATACCTTTCAGGGCGTCAGGGTGAGCTTCCAGCCAGGAAAGCGCCTGTGATACGTCCGGGATCAAAGTGACCTCCCGCTCAGAGAATAATTTATTTTTGTTCAGCATAATGTTAACCGTAGCCCCGATTCCATGTGAATCAATGCCACCACGCCATGCCCTGTAAAGTTGCAGTCGCGACCACCACGTAACGCAGGGTTTTCCCGATAGCCAGAAACAGCACTACCGGCAGCCAAGAGAAACGCAACCAACCGGCCAGAACGCACAGCAGATCGCCAATCAGCGGTAGCCAGCTGAACAGCAATGCTGCAGGACCCAACCGACGCAACCACGCCATTGCTGTGTCATGCCATCGCCCCTGCTTTTGCGGCAGCAGGCGACCAATCACCACGTTTGTTAACCCGCCGAGCGTATTCCCCACGGCTGCAACAAAAACCAACCCTAATGCCGGGAGCTTCCCGGCCAGTAACAGCGTAACCAACACGAGTTCAGAGCTGCCCGGAAGCAGCGTAGCGCTCAAAAAGCTGCTGCTGAATAACGCGCCGAAGCTCAGCAGGTCACTCACAACAGACGGACATCCACCGCGTCCATGCCGGCGGCGCGCGCGGCCTGAAGGCCGAAATCGGCATCTTCAAACACTACGCACTTTTGCGGCGGTACGCCCAGTAGCGCGGCGCACTGCAGAAATGTATCGGGTTCAGGCTTGTGACGCTGCACATCGTCCGCGCCGACGAGCGCGTCAAAATAGTGGCGCAGCTGCAGATGCTGCAAAAGCGCCTCGGCCATGGCGTGTTCGCTGCCGGTGCCGATCGCCATCGGTTTGCGACCGTGATACGCCTTAACCACCTCAATCAGCGGCAACGGACGCACGCTGTCGAACAGCATGGTATTAACCGCTGCGGTTTTCTCCGCCGCCAGCCGGTGAGGGTCGAGATCGGCCTGATGGCCGGCAATGATAAACTGCGCCACGCGCCAGGTCGGCGAGCCGTTAAGCCCAATCATCGCCTGCTCGTCAAACGTCATACCGTAGCGCGCCAGCACGTGCGCCCACGCCTGACGATGCGTCTGCTCGGTATCCAGGAGAGTCCCGTCCATATCGAAAATCAGTCCGTCATAACGATCGTACATATCCTCTCCCGGCAATGAATAAACGCACCTTTACTTTAACGTAAAGCAGGCAGATTGTCGCCGGTAGCAATGAACAGCAAATGCTTTGAATCCATTGAAGAATTCAGGAATCAGAAAAAGGTCAGGGAGTTAGCGACGCGCGAAGAAAGAGAATAGGCGATGAGAACAGGGGCAATCAGACAGCATAAAGCGGGTAACACAGGGAAACAACAGAATCAGAGGGGGTAACAGGATAACGCTGGAGGCAACCGGGAAGAGATAACACAAGAGAAGAAGATGGTGCATCCGGGAGGATTCGAACCTCCGACCGCTCGGTTCGTAGCCGAGTACTCTATCCAGCTGAGCTACGGATGCATCGGAAAAACTGAGGGAACTGCAACTGCCTGAAGATATACCGGGGAAGAAAGTCACTTTCTTCTGAGAATATGGTGCATCCGGGAGGATTCGAACCTCCGACCGCTCGGTTCGTAGCCGAGTACTCTATCCAGCTGAGCTACGGATGCATAACACATTCTTGTATAACGCAGGGTGCTGACAACTCACCGTGACACAGGCTGCTAACGCTGTATCGATTTACTTCACAATTGCTGAGATGGTGCATCCGGGAGGATTCGAACCTCCGACCGCTCGGTTCGTAGCCGAGTACTCTATCCAGCTGAGCTACGGATGCATCTCAAAAAATGGCGGTGAGGGAGGGATTCGAACCCTCGATGCAGCTTTTGACCGCATACTCCCTTAGCAGGGGAGCGCCTTCAGCCTCTCGGCCACCTCACCTTACGCGTTCTTACGAACTGTGCTGCTGAACTTTGTTTCCGCTCATCGGCACTGCGTGGCGCACATATTACTTTCCCGGACTTATAAGTCAAACAATTTTTCCCAACAAATTTTCATTTGCACAAAAGCCACGCAATTTGCATGTTTTGCCGACAAAAAGAGTGATTAATCAACAGCGAAACCGGGAGGAGTTCACAAACTGGCATAAAACGTGGAAGAAAAGATTGGGCGGGGAAATGCATTGCGCCTCACTATAAAGGAGCGAGGCGCGCGATTCGGTATAGCTTTTTTACTGAGGTTGGCTCTTTTCAGCCTGAATGCGCTGATAGATCTCTTCACGGTGTACTGAAACCTCTTTCGGCGCGTTCACGCCGATACGTACCTGGTTACCTTTGACGCCCAGTACCGTTACCGTCACCTCATCGCCAATCATGAGGGTTTCACCAACTCGACGAGTTAGAATAAGCATTCTTTGCTCCTTGAAAGATTAAAAGAGTCGGGCCTGTCGGGTCCCCGGCATTATCCATCATATAGCGCTAAACGTAGATGATGACAAATACATCAAAGCATCTTGTCACGCCAATACATTCTGCTGATAGTTAGTTTAGCCGAAATCATTACCCGCAACCTGACTTTGTTATTACAGAGTACGGATTGCATTAAAAAGCGCCAACGGAGGAGATCCGCGGCGCTTTCCGCACTGCTTTTTTTATCTCTTACAGCCTGGAGGCAACCCAGGACTCGACGCCGGCCAATGCCGCAGGCAACGCCTGTGCATCGGTGCCGCCCGCCTGGGCCATATCCGGGCGACCGCCGCCCTTGCCGCCGACCTGCTGCGCGACCGCGCCAATCAGTTCGCCCGCCTTCACGCGGTCGGTCAGATCTTTGGTTACGCCGGCGATCAGGGAGACCTTCCCTTCCGCCACGGTAGCCAGCACGATGACCGCCGAGCCCAGCTGATTTTTCAAATCATCAACCATGGTGCGCAACAGCTTCGGTTCTACATTGCTCAGCTCGCTGACCAGCAGCTTAACGCCGCCGATATCAACCGCTTTACTGCTCAGCGAGGCGCTTTCCTGCGCCGCCTGCTGATCTTTCAGCTGCTGCAGCTCTTTTTCCAGCGCGCGCGTATGCTCCAGCACGGCACGCACTTTTTCATTCAGGTTGCTGCTGTTGGCCTTCACCAGCTGCGCGATATCCTGCAACTGCTCAGCCTGCGCGTTCACCTGCGCCAGCGCGGCTTCACCGGTGATCGCTTCGATACGGCGCACGCCGGCAGCGGTGCCCGATTCGGAAGTGATGCGGAACAGGCCGATATCGCCGGTACGGCTGGCATGCGTGCCGCCGCAAAGCTCGGTGGAGAAGTCGCCCATGCTCAGCACGCGCACGCGCGCGTCATATTTTTCGCCGAACAGCGCCATCGCGCCCTTCGCCCTCGCCTCTTCGAGATCCATGATATTGGTCTCAACCGGCAGGTTGCGGCGGATCTGCGCGTTGACGATATCCTCAACCTGACGGATCTCCTGCGCCTTCATCGCTTCCGCATGGGAGAAATCGAAACGCAGGTACTTATCGTTAACCAGCGAGCCTTTCTGCGCCACATGATCGCCCAGGACCTGACGCAGCGCCGCATGCAGCAGGTGCGTGGCGGAGTGATTCAGACGAATACGCGCGCGACGCGCCTCATCAACCTGCGCATCCAGACGATCGCCGACGCGCAGATGGCCGGCAGCAAGTTTGCCAATATGGCCGATAGCCTGACCATATTTCTGCGTATCGCTGACGCGGAATTCGGCGTTAACGCCTTTCAGCACGCCGGTATCGCCGACCTGGCCGCCCGATTCGCCATAGAACGGCGTTTCGTCCAGCACAATCACGCCTTCCTGACCGGCGCTGATCTCATCAGCAGGCTGGCCGTCGACGTAGATCGCGGTGATCGCGGCTTTCAGCGCCAGGCTGTCATAGCCTTTAAACGCCGAAGCGGCATCAATGCTGATGACATTGCTGTAGTCGGCGCCGAAGCCGCTGGCTTCACGGGCGCGCTGACGCTGCTGCTCCATCGCCTTTTCGAAGCCCTGCTCGTCGATTTTCAGATTGCGTTCGCGGCAGACATCCGCCGTCAGATCCGCCGGGAAGCCGAAGGTGTCATACAGACGGAACACCGTTTCACCATCCAGCGTGTCGCCCTGCAGGTTAGCCAGCTCTTCATCCAGCAGCGCCAGACCGCGCTCCAGGGTTTTAGCGAACTGCTCTTCTTCGCTTTTCAGAATTTGCTCAACCTGTGCCTGCTGGCGCTGCAGATCTTCGCCAGCGCTGCCCATGACCTCAATCAGCGGACCGACCAGCTTATAGAAGAAGCTGCCTTTGGCACCCAGCATGTTGCCGTGACGCACCGCGCGACGAATAATGCGGCGCAGCACGTAGCCGCGGTTTTCATTGGACGGGATCACGCCATCGGCGATCAGGAAGGCGCAGGAGCGGATATGGTCGGCGATAACGCGCAGCGACTTATTGCTTAAGTCGGTGGCGCCGGTCACTTCCGCAACGGCTTTGATCAGCTTCTGGAACAGATCGATTTCATAGTTGGAGTTCACATGCTGCAGCACGGCGGAGATACGCTCCAGACCCATGCCGGTGTCTACCGACGGCTTCGGCAGCGGCAGCATGGTGCCGTCAGGCTGACGGTTGAACTGCATGAACACGATGTTCCAGATCTCGATATAGCGATCGCCATCCTCTTCCGGGCTGCCCGGCGGGCCGCCGTAGATATGGTCGCCATGATCGTAGAAAATCTCGCTGCACGGGCCGCACGGGCCGGTATCGCCCATCTGCCAGAAGTTATCTGACGCGTAAGCGCTGCCCTTGTTGTCGCCGATGCGGATAATGCGTTCATGCGGCACGCCGATATCGTTGGCCCAGATATCATACGCTTCGTCATCGGTCGCATAGACAGTCACCCACAGACGCTCTTTCGGCAGGTTGAACCATGACGCGGAGGTCAGCAGCTCCCATGCGAAGGCGATAGCTTCTTTTTTGAAATAGTCGCCAAAGCTGAAGTTGCCCAGCATTTCAAAAAAGGTGTGGTGACGTGCGGTATAGCCGACGTTTTCCAGATCGTTATGTTTACCACCGGCGCGTACGCAGCGCTGTGAAGTGGTGGCACGCGAGTAGCTGCGCTTGTCCTGCCCCAGGAAAACATCTTTAAACTGGTTCATCCCGGCGTTGGTAAACAGCAACGTCGGATCGTTATTCGGTACGAGGGAGCTGCTGGCAACAACCTGATGTCCCTTGCTATGGAAAAAATCGAGAAACGTTTGACGGATCTCAGCAGTACTCTTGCTCATAAATATCCTGGAATACGCTAACGAAGGTTCTTCCCTTTGCACCGGGCGGGCGTTCCACACGGCTGCGTGAAGAGTTACCAACAAAAAGTGGGAATAAGATAAATTTTCTTCAGTACGAAGTAAAATCCCATCTCGATTCAATCACTATAATTTCGGAAAATCGACTGGATATCTTCCATAAAAAAGCCTTTTGCCTGTAAGTAGCGCATCACTTTGGCCTTTTCTTTCCATTCCGTCGGCAGCGGCAGACCGAATTTACGCTCCGCAGCGTCGAAAGCCTGTGCGGACCAGTCAATCTCGCTCTCAGCCAGCGCGCTTTCCGCCAGCTCGCGGCCAATGCCTTTTTGCGTCAGCTCCATACGGATGCGCTGCGGGCCGTAGCCTTTGCGGCTGCGGCTGACGACGAAACGCTGGGCGAAACGCGTATCGTCCAGCCACTGATGCTCATAGCACCAGGCGACCAGCTGCTCCAGCAGCTCGTCGGGGATCTCTTCAGCCTGTTCCTCATTGCGCATCGCCGCACGCGCAGCTGACTGCATGATTTTACGGCGGAATTCCGCTTCGCTGTGATCGCGCATCGCCAGAATACGCGTGGCGCGATCCAACAGGCGAGCAAACGTCACCGGTTTTGCGGGCTTGTCAGTCATGGCGTTTCCGTCAGGGTTGAAAAGTACAATTGAGGATAAAGCGAGGGTAGCGAGAATCAGGGCGGGATACAAAGATTTAGCGCCATAAGCGCAAAAACCCCGGCCAGCTGGGCTGACCGGGGTGAAGATTAGAAGTCTTCGTTGGTTTCGCTGGCGGCGTCTTCATGATCGGCCGCAGAGAAATCCGCCTTGCCCTCTTCCGCCGGGTTGTTCAGCAGCATCTCGCGCAGCTTATGCTCGATCTCATTGGCGATGGCGCTGTTCTCTTTCAGGTAGTTGCTGGCATTCGCTTTACCCTGGCCGATTTTATCGCCATTGTAGCTATACCAGGCACCCGCTTTTTCGATCAGCTTGTGCTTCACGCCCAGATCGACCAGCTCGCCGTAGACGTTAATCCCTTCACCGTACATGATCTGGAATTCCGCCTGTTTGAACGGCGCGGCGATTTTGTTTTTCACCACTTTCACGCGGGTCTCGCTGCCGACCACGTTATCGCCCTCTTTGATCGCGCCGATACGGCGGATATCAAGACGGACGGACGCATAGAACTTCAGCGCGTTACCACCGGTGGTGGTTTCCGGGTTACCGAACATCACACCGATCTTCATACGGATCTGGTTGATGAAGATCAGCAGCGTGTTGGACTGCTTCAGGTTACCGGCCAGCTTACGCATCGCCTGGCTCATCATACGCGCGGCCAGACCCATGTGGGAGTCGCCGATTTCACCTTCGATTTCCGCTTTCGGCGTCAGCGCCGCGACGGAGTCGACGATGATAACGTCAACGGCGCCGGAGCGCGCCAGCGCATCACAGATTTCCAGCGCCTGTTCGCCGGTATCGGGCTGAGAACAGAGCAGGTTATCGATATCAACGCCCAGTTTCTTGGCGTAGACCGGATCCAGCGCATGCTCGGCGTCGATAAAGGCGCAGGTTTTGCCTTTACGCTGCGCTGCGGCGATAACCTGCAGGGTCAGCGTGGTTTTACCGGAAGATTCCGGACCGTAAATCTCAACAATACGGCCCATCGGCAGGCCGCCAGCGCCAAGGGCGATATCAAGCGAAAGTGAACCGGTCGAGATGGTTTCCACATCCATTGAGCGGTCTTCACCCAGGCGCATGATGGAGCCTTTACCAAATTGCTTCTCAATTTGGCCCAGCGCTGCAGCCAGAGCCTTTTGCTTGTTTTCGTCAATAGCCATTTTTACTCCTAATCATGCAGGGGTAAAGCACGCCACCAGGGTGGACAATGCTCTCGTTCGTTGGATAGTAATTATACTGTATAATCATACAGTATCAAGTCAAATTTTTGAGAAAATCATCCTGCAGCGTTTGCAGCGCCAGCGCCACGGTTTGACGCCGCACCGCATCACGATCTCCCTGAAAAACCTCATGTTTTGCCACCAGCTGACCGCCGCGAGTGGCGAAGCCAAACCAGACGGTTCCCACCGGTTTCTCCGCGCTGCCGCCGTCCGGTCCGGCGATGCCGCTGACCGCAATGGCGAAGTCGGCGCCCGCTGCTTTTAACGCGCCGGCGGCCATTTCTTTAACCACCTGTTCGCTGACCGCGCCCCACTGCTGCAGGGTGGTTTCGGCAACGCCTACCATCTGCTGTTTCGCCTCATTACTGTAGGTGATAAACGCGCGCTCAAACCAGGCGGAGCTGCCGGCCACATCGGTCAACACCTTGGCAATCCAGCCGCCGGTGCAGGATTCGGCGGTAGTCACCGTCGCACGGAGCTGCAGCAAGCGTTGCCCGGTAAGCATGCTTAATTCGTTCAGCCGATCGTCAGTCATCATCCCATCCTTGTTAGCGATATCAGTCAACGTTAGCAATAAACCTGGCGCAAAGCGCACCCTTTTCACCGTTTATCACGATGACATTGCGCTTTTGCGAGGCGGGTTCCTGCGCTATATGAGGGCTGCAGGCGATTAAGCAAGGCGAACGGCGGATTTATTCTCGCTGTCGGGACACGCAACGTGTCCGTTGACGAAGCTGCCAAGGGGCGCAGACCCGGACGGATCGGGCGCGCATTAAGTAAAGACGAAAATTGCGATCGCGGTTGGATTATTGTGCTGACCGCTGTGACACCGGCGCGGAAAGACGATTAAGTTAAAACAATGTTTCATTTTTATCAGGAGAAAGTATGGCATCGCAACCTGAATTTTCCGGCGTCTGGTGTCCGTCAGTTACGCCTTTTACGCCCGATGACCGCATCGACTTCGACGCGCTGGGGCATCATTTCGCGCGCCTCGACGCTTCCGGCATCGATACGCTACTGCTGATGGGCAGCATCGGCGAATTCGCTTCTCTGTCACAGGCGGAGCGCAAGCTGCTGCTGCGTGAAGCGCGCCGGATGTCGCGGCTTAGCATGGTAGCCAACGTCTCCAGCACCTGCCGCGCTGATATGGTGGAGCTGGCGCATCTGGCGTGGGAAAGCGGCTATGACGCGGTGATGGTGCTGCCGCCCTGGTATTACGGGCAAACCCGCCGCCAGCTGTTAAGCTACTATCGTCAGCTGGACAGCGAACTGGGCGGCAAGTGGTTCGCCTATAATTTCCCGGCACGCACCGGCTGCGATCTGGACGCCGCGCTGGTGGCAGAACTGGCGGCAGAGCTGCCGCGCTTTATCGGGATAAAGGATACGACGGACGCGCTTTCCCATAACCGCGCATTAATTGAAGAGACGAAAAAGGTGCGCGCCGACTTCGCCGTGCTTTCCGGCTACGACGAATATTTGCTGCCGAACCTGCTGGCCGGTGGGGCTGGCGTGATCTGCGGGCTGAACAATCTGGTGCCCGCCATGTTTGCCGAAGCGATGCACGCCTGGCGCGCGGGCGATCTGGCCGCGCTCAGCCAGTTTCAGCAGCGCATCGGCAAGCTGATGGCGATCTACAGCGTTGGAGATGATTTCGTCACCACCATTAAAACCGCGGTGGCGCGTAAATTTGGCTATATGACGCCGCTGTCGCGCAACAGCGGCGGCGCGCTCAGCGAGGCGCAGTGCGACGCCATCGATATGCTGTTCAGCTAATGGCGGCGCGGCGGCTGACGCCGCGCCTGCGCGTTAGATCTTTTTCACAAACTCCGATTTCAGCTTCATCGGGCCGAAGCCGTCGATCTTGCAATCGATATTATGATCGCCTTCCACCAGGCGGATCCCTTTTACTTTGGTGCCGATCTTCAGCGCCGAAGAGCTGCCTTTCACTTTCAGATCTTTAATCACCGTCACGCTGTCGCCGTCCGCCAGCAGCGTGCCGTTGGCGTCGCGCACCGTTAATCCCTCATCCTGTGCGGTATTTGTCGCCTGCAAAGACCAGATGTGGCCGCACTCGGGGCAGTTTAGCGCGTCGCCATCCTGCCAGGTATATTCGGAATGGCATTCGGGGCAAGAAGGTAAAGTCTGCATTACAACCTCATCAATAAAAACCCGGGCGGGTCTACAAAAAAGGCGGCCATTCTATAACCTTAATTTTGATGTGGATAGCATTTCTTCTGCCGGGCGCGTATTAAGGCGTCGCTTTCCCTGCTCTTTTGCGAGGCGCGCCGAAAAAGCGTCAGCGGGAACCGGATAACGCTCCCGCTCCAGCGTTGCGCCTGCTAAGGTCGGGTAGCGCTTTAGGTGCATTAACGATAGGATCCGCCTCAATACCCAGAACGCCGCAGATATCAACAGGAACACGCAAGTTGAGTGACATGACCGCAAAAGGATCAACAGATATGGATATTGGTAACCATACGCCAATGATGCAGCAATACCTTCGGCTGAAGGCGCAGCATCCTGACATCCTGCTGTTCTACCGCATGGGGGATTTCTATGAGCTGTTTTATGATGACGCGAAACGCGCCTCGCAACTGCTCGACATCTCTCTGACGAAACGCGGCGCCTCCGCCGGCGAACCGATACCGATGGCGGGCGTGCCTTATCATGCCGTAGAAAACTATCTGGCCAGGCTGGTGCAGCTGGGCGAATCGGTGGCGATCTGCGAACAGATCGGCGATCCGGCGCTGAGCAAAGGCCCGGTCGAGCGAAAGGTCGTGCGCATCGTGACGCCCGGCACCATCAGCGACGAAGCCTTGCTGAATGAACGTCAGGATAACCTGCTGGCAGCTATCTGGCAGGACGCACGCGGCTTCGGCTACGCCACGCTCGATATCAGTTCCGGCCGCTTCCGCCTTACCGAGCCTGCCGATCGCGAGGCGATGGCCGCCGAGCTGCAGCGCACCAATCCGGCGGAGCTGCTCTATCCCGAAGATTTCGCCGCGATGGATCTGATTGAAAACCGTCGCGGCATGCGCCGCCGCCCGCTGTGGGAGTACGAGCTGGATACCGCGCGCCAACAGCTGAATCTACAGTTCGGCACGCGCGATTTGACCGGCTTCGGCGTTGAAAACGCGCATCTGGCGCTACGCGCCGCCGGTTGCCTGCTGCAGTATGTCAAAGACACGCAGCGCACCTCCCTGCCCCATATCCGCTCGCTGACCATGGAACGCCAGCAGGACAGCATCATTATGGACGCCGCCACTCGCCGTAATCTGGAGATTACGCAAAATCTGGCGGGCGGCGTGGACAACACGCTGGCGGCGGTGCTGGATAAAACCGTCACGCCGATGGGCAGCCGTATGCTGAAACGCTGGCTGCATACGCCGGTCCGGGACAGCCGCGTGATTGTACAGCGTCAGGAAAGCATCGCCGCGCTGCAGGATCTGAGCGGCGAGTTGCAGCCGGTGCTGCGTCAGGTAGGCGATCTGGAGCGTATCCTCGCGCGCCTGGCGCTACGCACCGCCCGCCCGCGCGACCTGGCGCGCATGCGTCACGCGTTCCAGCAGCTGCCGGAGCTGAATGCGCAACTGGAAGGCATCGATGCCGGCCATCTGCCCGCGTTGCGTCAGCAGATGGGCCAGTTTGATGAACTGCGAGAACTACTGGAGCGGGCAATCATCGAAGCGCCGCCGGTGCTGGTGCGCGACGGCGGCGTTATCGCTCCGGGCTATAACACCGAGCTGGATGAATGGCGCGCGCTGGCTGACGGCGCGACCGACTATCTCGACCGGCTGGAAATACGCGAACGCGAAAAGCTGGGGCTGGATACGCTGAAGGTCGGCTTCAATGCGGTTCACGGCTATTACATTCAGGTCAGCCGCGGGCAGAGTCATCTGGTGCCGATGCACTATGTGCGCCGTCAAACGCTGAAAAATGCCGAACGCTACATTATTCCGGAGCTGAAAGAGTATGAGGACAAAGTCCTCACCTCGAAAGGCAAAGCGCTGGCGCTGGAAAAAGCGCTCTATGACGAGCTGTTCGATCGACTGCTGCCGCACCTGGACGCGCTGATGCAAAGCGCCGCGGCGCTGGCCGAGCTGGACGTGCTGGCGAACCTGGCAGAGCGCGCCTGGACGTTGAACTATACGCGCCCGACGCTCAGCGACAAGCCGGGCATTAAACTGACCGGCGGCCGCCACCCGGTGGTGGAGCAGGTGCTGAAAGAGCCGTTTATCGCTAACCCGCTGGCGCTGTCCCCGCAGCGCCGTATGTTGGTGATCACCGGCCCGAACATGGGCGGTAAAAGCACCTATATGCGACAGACGGCGCTGATTGTGCTGCTGGCCTGCATCGGTAGCTTCGTTCCGGCGGAACAGGCAACCATCGGCCCGGTCGATCGCATCTTCACCCGCGTCGGCGCGGCAGACGATCTCGCCTCCGGCCGTTCAACCTTTATGGTGGAGATGACCGAGACCGCCAATATTTTGCATAACGCCACTGAACAGAGTCTGGTGTTGATGGATGAGATTGGCCGTGGCACCTCTACCTATGATGGCCTCTCGCTGGCCTGGGCCTGTGCAGAAAGCCTCGCCAGCCGTATTAAAGCGATGACGCTGTTCGCCACGCACTATTTTGAGCTGACGACACTGGCGGAAAAAATGGAAGGCGTCGCCAATGTCCATCTCGATGCGGTAGAGCATGGCGATACCATCGCCTTTATGCACAGCGTACAGGAAGGCGCGGCCAGCAAAAGTTATGGCCTGGCGGTAGCCGCGCTGGCGGGCGTGCCGAAAGAGGTGATTAAACGGGCGCGTCAGAAGCTGAAAGAACTGGAGGCGCTCTCAGGCTCGGCGGCGGCAAGCAATGCCGATGGCCCGCAGCTGCCGCTGCTGGTGGAAGAGACCTCACCCGCCGTCGAGGCGCTGGAAGCGCTGGATCCCGATACGCTTTCACCGCGTCAGGCGCTGGAGTGGATCTACCGGCTAAAATCGCTGCTGTAGCATCGGTGACATGCCCCGGGACATCTCCTCTGCGGAGGGGAATTCTGGGGTAGCAATGCTTCGAACGGATTCACGCGGCGCAGTTTACCTGTAGTGCTTTTAATAGTGCAGTCACCTGAATGCCCCTGCGGACGTTGCATTACCGCAGTAGCCTGAATTCCTGCAGGCGTTGTCATACCGCAGTAGCCTGGATCCCTGCAGGCGTTTCAATACCGCAGTGGCTGACTCTCAATAAAAAGTGTCACCTTTTCTTCCGCGCCATTATCGCAGGCAATAAAAAAGCGGTGGTCACAGACCACCGCTTTTCGCATTACCTTTCGCCTGAACGCGATTACTCGCGGAACAGCGCTTCGATGCTCAGGCCCTGCGCCTGCAGAATTTCACGCAGACGACGCAGACCTTCAACCTGAATCTGACGCACACGCTCACGGGTCAGACCGATTTCGCGGCCCACATCCTCAAGCGTTGCCGCTTCGTAGCCCAACAGGCCGAAACGACGTGCCAGAACCTCACGCTGCTTGGCATTTAATTCAAACAACCACTTAACGATGCTCTGCTTCATGTCATCGTCCTGCGTGGTGTCTTCCGGGCCGTTATCCTTTTCATCGGCCAGGATATCCAACAGCGCTTTCTCAGAATCTCCGCCCAACGGCGTATCAACTGAGGTAATGCGTTCGTTGAGACGCAACATACGGCTTACGTCATCAACCGGTTTATCCAGCTGCTCGGCGATCTCTTCCGCACTCGGCTCATGATCGAGCTTGTGTGACAGTTCACGCGCGGTGCGCAGATAAACGTTTAGCTCCTTGACGATGTGAATCGGCAGGCGGATGGTACGGGTTTGGTTCATAATTGCCCGTTCAATCGTCTGACGAATCCACCAGGTGGCGTACGTGGAGAAACGGAACCCGCGTTCCGGGTCAAACTTCTCAACGGCACGAATCAAGCCAAGGTTGCCCTCTTCAATCAGGTCCAGTAGGGCCAGACCACGATTGCTGTAACGGCGAGCAATCTTCACCACCAGTCGTAAGTTACTTTCGATCATGCGACGACGAGAAGGAATGTCTCCTTTCAGTGCGCGGCGAGCGAAGAACACTTCTTCCTCTGCCGTCAACAGCGGAGAATAACCAATCTCGCCGAGGTAAAGCTGCGTCGCATCTAAAACACGTTGCGTCGCACCCTGTGACAACAACTCTTCTTCTGCCAGTTCATTATCACCAGGTTCATTTTCAACAAGAGCCTTCTCGTCGAAAATCTCAGCTCCGTTCTCGTCGAATTCCGCGTCTTCGTGTAACTCGTTAACTTTCAGCGTATTCTGGCTCATAAGCGGCTCCTACCCGTGATCCTGGGCAGAACTTCAAGGCTCTGCCCGTTTATCGCTGCGGTAAATAACGCAACGGGTTGACGGATTTCCCCTTGTAACGAATTTCAAAATGCAATCTAACTGAACTGGTTCCGGTGCTACCCATGGTAGCTATCTTTTGCCCCGCCTTAACTTCTTGTTGTTCCCGGACCAGCATTGTGTCGTTATGGGCGTAGGCACTCAGGTAGTCATCATTATGTTTGATGATAATCAGGTTACCGTAGCCGCGCAGCGCATTACCTGCATACACTACACGTCCTGACGCGGTGGCAACCACAGGTTGTCCTCGCGAACCGGCGATATCGACACCTTTATTACCGCCTTCGGCAGCAGAGAAGTTATCGATAATCTTACCGTCGGTAGGCCAACGCCAACCAGCCACAGGGGTTGAACTGGACGTTGTACTGCTTACCGTCGGCGGTGCGGTAACCGGGGCTGTCGTCGTTGCAACAGTTGTTGTCCCCGCTGAAGGCAGCATTTTGCCCCCGCCTGATTTTCCTGAATCATCAGAATACGTAATAACAGGTTGCTGCGCAACAGGGGAAGATTTGATTTGTGCAGAACCAGGAGAATTCGGAACGCCACCCTGCGTCGCATCCGCTACGGTGATCGCGTTACCGCCGGTGATAGGCGAACCTGAGCCATTACCCACCTGCAAAGCCTGTCCCACATTGAGGCTGTAAGGCGCAGCGATATTATTTCGCTGGGCTAAATCACGAAAATCGTTACCGGTGATCCAGGCAATATAGAACAGCGTGTCGCCTCGTTTTACTGTATATGTATCACCGTTGTAGCTACCTTTCGGAATATTCTCATAACTACGGTTGTAAACGATGCGGCCGTTTTGCGTATTTACATTAGCATTGCTGGTGTTAGCTGAAGAAGAAAATACAGGTCTGGATGGTACTGAACCGCCCGTCATACCGCCGCCGGAAGCGATCATACCGCCGCCCGACGGCGCCTGGCCGCCAACCGAGCTAATCGGGGCCTGTGCGTTATTATCCGTAGTACAGCCCGCCAGCCAAAATCCAATCAGTGAAACGGCCGCAACGCGGCTCAACGTAAAAAGTGGGCTTCCCATGCTCATTTATCCCCCGTGATAACAAACCTGTGACGAGCTTTAAAACTGTGGGCGCAATGCACCGCGCCCGGCTATCTGCTGCTGGCAGATGAGAAGGCTGATACTAACAACAACCTCATCGCGGTGCCATTCATCAGTTGTGAAGAAATACGTAGTCTCTCGCCATCGCGCTCAGGCCAAATCGCCTTTTACCAGCGGGACAAAACGCACCGGCTCGATGGTGTCGACGACAAACTCGCCGCCTCGGCGTCGGATACGCTTCAGCTGCTGCAGCTCCTCGCCGACCGGCAAGACCATAATGCCGCCCTCATCCAGCTGCGACATCAGCGCCACAGGGATTTCCGGCGGCGCCGCGGTAACAATAATAGCGTCAAAAGGGGCGCGCGCGGCCCACCCTTCCCAGCCATCGCCATGACGCGTAGAAACGTTGTGCAAATCGAGCTGCTTCAGGCGGCGCTTAGCCTGCCACTGCAGCCCTTTGATGCGCTCGACGGAACAGACATGATCCACCAGATGCGCCAGTATAGCGGTTTGGTAACCGGAACCGGTGCCGATCTCCAGCACGCGCGATTCCGGCTTCAGCTCCAGCAGCGAGGTCATCTTCGCCACCATATAGGGCTGTGAAATGGTCTGCCCTGAGCCGATCGGCAGCGACATATTTTCCCAGGCCTTATGTTCCAGCGCCTCGTCGACGAAACGCTCGCGCGGCACGTCGCCGATCGCCTTCAGCAACAGCTCATCATCAATGCCCTGCTGACGTAATTGATCCAGTAAAGCCTCGATGCGTCTGCTCACCATAGCGCCTCGACTCCCGCTTTGGTCAGCCAGCCGGCGACCACCTCCTGCGCCTGATGGGCAGTGAGATCGACATGCAGCGCGGTCACAGAGACGTAGCCTTCGTCGACCGCGGCGAAATCGGTGTCCGGCCCGGCGTCATGCTTATCGCCCGGCGGGCCGATCCAGTACAGCGTGTTGCCGCGCGGATCCTGCTGCGGGATCACCTTATCGGCGGGATGACGGCTACCGCAGCGGGTCACGCGGATGCCTTTAATCTGATCGAGCGGCAGATCGGGTACGTTGATATTAAGGATACGGCCGGTGCGCAGCGGCTCCCGATGCAGCCCCTGCAAAATCGCGCAGGTCACGGCGGCGGCAGTGTCATAGTGCTGATGCCCGTCCAGCGAGACCGCCAGCGCCGGTAGCCCGAGGTGACGTCCCTCCATCGCGGCGGCCACCGTGCCGGAATAGATCACGTCGTCGCCAAGGTTAGGGCCAGCGTTAATACCAGAAACCACAATATCGGGCCGGGGATGCATTAGCGCGTTCACACCGAGGTAAACGCAGTCGGTAGGGGTGCCCATCTGCACGGCAATATCACCGTTAGGCCAGCTGAAAGTGCGTAGCGGCGTTTCCAGCGTCAGCGAGTTGGAGGCGCCGCTGCGATTGCGATCGGGCGCGACAACCTGCACCTCTGCAAATTCGCGCAGCGCTTTCGCCAGCACCTGAATACCCGGCGCCTGAATGCCGTCATCGTTACTCAGCAATATCCGCATCGTTACCTTCCTGTTCGAAAAGTTCCCTGACTATGCTGGTGGCGAAGCTGCCGGCAGGCAGCCAGAAACTGAGCGTTAGCGTGGCGTCGTCGCACCAGCTCCAGCGCATATCGCGCGGGATAACCAGCATAGCCCGGCGCGCCGCTTCGACGCGCTCGCGCTCAAGCAGCGCCATCAGCGCCGTTTCGTCAGCCAGGCTCTGCTGTTCAAATGCCAGCGCGGCATCGCGGCTACCCCACTCGCCGCGGCCAGGCAGTGGCGCGGTGATACGCAGCTCATTATTCTCGATACGCGGCTGCAGCTGCGGCAGCTCCTCTTCAGCCGCCACAAACCAGCTGCCACGTCCGGTAAGCTGCAGCGCATCGCCTGGCATCGCCTGCGTCAGGCTGCCCTGCTGCGCCAGCCGGTCGCTGACCACCTGATTAAACAGCACGCTGCGCGCTGCGGATAGCAGGAAGCTGCGCTTATTACGTTCGCGCACGCGAATTTCATTAGCGGCCCAGCGCTTCGCCTGATCGAGATTGCTGCCCTGAAAGCCAAAACGCTGCTGGCCGAAATAGTTCGGCGCGCCGCCGGCGCAAACCTGCTGCAGACGCGCTTCCAGCGCGGCGCGATCGCTGATCTGGCGCAACACCAGCTTAAAGGCGTTGCCCGCCAGCGCGCCGGTGCGCAGTTTGCGTTTATGGCGCGCCAGCTGCAGGATCTCGCACCCTTCCAGCGAAAAGACGGAAAAATCGGGGGTCTCTTTGCCCGGCAGACGCAGGCAGAGGGTCTGCTCCGTCACCGCATAGCGATCTTTCATCCCGGCGAAGCTGACATCGCGCGGATGGATTTTGGCGAATTTGGCCAGCGCCTCGGCGACAAAACGGGTATTGCAGCCGGTTTTGCGAATACGCACCAGCAGATGCTCCCCTTCACCGTCCGCCTCGTAGCCGAGATCTTCGATAACGGCGAAATCTTCCGGACTGGCTTTAAGCTGCCCCTGGATGCCGGGCTTGCCGTGCAGCCACTGCCATGCTGGAAGCGCCATTACGCCTCCGTCCGCATCAGCAGCGCCACCGCTTCGCAGGCGATACCTTCGCCGCGGCCGGTGAAGCCCAGCTTTTCGGTGGTGGTGGCCTTCACGTTGACGTCATCCATGTGGCAGCCGAGATCTTCGGCGATATTGATACGCATCTGCGGCACGTGCGGCAGCATTTTCGGCGCCTGAGCGATAATCGTCACGTCGACGTTGCCTAAGCGGTAGCCCTTCGCCTGAATGCGACGCCAGGCTTCACGCAGCAGGCCGCGGCTGTCCGCGCCTTTAAACGCAGGATCGGTATCGGGAAAAAGTTTGCCGATATCGCCCAGCGCGGCGGCGCCGAGCAGCGCGTCCGTCAGCGCATGCAACGCAACATCGCCGTCGGAGTGCGCGATAAATCCATGGTCGAACGGAATCCGCACGCCGCCAATAATCAACGGGCCTTCGCCACCGAAAGCATGGACGTCAAAACCGTGACCAATACGCATCATGCGTACTCCTTGTTATGTAATTGAGTAAGATAAAAGGCTGCCAGCGCCAGGTCTTCGGGACGCGTGACCTTGATGTTATCGCTGCGCCCGACCACCAGCTCAGGATGATAGCCGCAATATTCCAGCGCCGACGCTTCATCGGTAATGGTCGCGCCTTCGTTCAGCGCGCGCGTCAGGCATTGGCGCAGCAGCGCCAGCGGAAACAGCTGCGGCGTCAGCGCGTGCCATAACGCTTCGCGCTCCACCGTATGGGCTATCGCCTCTTTGCCCGGCTCGCTGCGCTTCATGGTGTCGCGCACCGGCGCGGCCAGAATGCCGCCCACACGGCTGTGGCGGCTGATGGCTAACAAACGCTGCAAATCCTCCGCCGCCAGGCAGGGGCGTGCCGCGTCATGCACCAGTACCCAATCGGCGTGTTCAGCGGACATCAGCCCTGCCAGTACGGAATCAGCGCGCTGCTTTCCCCCGATAACCGGGAGAACGCGGCTATCGTGAGCCAACGGCAGCTGTTGAAAATAGTTGTCTTCCGGACTGAGCGCAACGATCACCCGGTTAATCGCCGGATGCGCCAGCAGGCTGGCGATACTGTGTTCCAGAATGGTGGAGTGACCAATAGTCAGGTACTGCTTGGGGCGCCCGGATTGCATACGGCTGCCGATACCGGCAGCGGGCACCACGGCGATAATATCCGGCCAGGAGTCAGTTATTGTGGTCATTGCTATCGTTGTTGGTTCGGCAAGGCCTGCTGCCCGTTACGTTTATTTTGATCCGACACCAGGCGATAGAAGGTCTCGCCAGGTCTAATCATCCCCAGCTCATTACGCGCGCGCTCCTCAATCGCTTCCGAACCGCCGTTGAGATCGTCGATTTCGGCAAACAACTGATCGTTGCGCGCTTTTAATTTGGCATTGTTCGCCTGTTGTACCACCACGTCATCGCTGACGCGGGTATAATCATGAATACCATTCTTGCCCAGCCACAGCGAATACTGCAGCCAGGCCAGCAAAGCAAGTAACAGCAGCGTCAGTTTTCCCATCCCCGCCCCCTGAAAAACGGCTCAATCATCCCATAACTTTTCGCCGGACTCCACTCCGCAGGCGAAATTGCGCCGCATTCTCCGCGAGACGCCTGAAAATGCCGCAGCAGGTAAAGTTTTGTAACCTGCGGTCGCGTTTGATCATGCCCTGAACCGGGCGGCGCATCCCTCTGTCAGCGGGCGGTCACGGCGATGGCCGCGCCTTAAAGAGAACGCGAAGGGCTTACCAGCCGGTCAGCCAGGAGAAGAGCAGCCAGAAAAGGCAGACCACGGTGGCCAGCGTAAGCAGCAGCGTCCAGATAAGCTGACCACGCAGCAGCAGGCCGAAGACGATGCCCGTTAGCACCGCAACCGGTAACAGCGCGAGGAAAAAAGGCCAGGTATAGAGCAGGAAAAACAGCGTGTTGGAGCCATAGAGTAGGAAGGGGATCGCCAGCGCGCACCAGTAAGAGATAAAACCGATAACGCCGCCAGGAAAAGACCAGGCGCGTTCGTCCTGGTCATGATCGTTTTTACGGGCCAGCAGGGGTGTGACATTATGCATAGGTATCCTGTTGTTGCGCGTAGCGGCCTGCTCTCAGGCAGTTTGCCGCTGCAATCTCAGGCTTTGATAATATCGCGCCCGCGCAGCAGATCTAACAGTTGCGCCGTTAATTTTGTTACCAATTGTTCGCCATCAAGATGGATTTCCGGCAGCGACGGCGCCTCGTAAACCGCATCGATACCGGTGAAATTACGCAGCTCGCCGGCACGCGCTTTTTTATACAAGCCCTTCGGATCGCGCGCCTCGCAGATCGCCAGCGGCGTATCGACGAACACCTCGATAAACTGCCCTTCGCCCAGCATCTCGCGCACCATCTGGCGCTCAGCGCGATGCGGTGAGATAAAGGCGGTCAGCACCACCAGCCCGGCGTCCACCATCAGCCTGGCGACCTCGCCGACGCGTCGGATATTCTCCTTGCGATCGGCGTCGCTAAAGCCCAAATCGCGGCAGAGGCCGTGGCGCACGTTGTCACCGTCCAGCAGATAGGTGCTGACGCCCAGCTGATGCAGCGCCTGCTCCAGCGCGCCCGCCACCGTGGATTTGCCCGAGCCGGAAAGCCCGGTAAACCACAGCACCGCGCCCTGATGGCCATGCTGCCGCTGGCGATCGGCACGCGTCACCGCGTGCGCGTGCCAGACCACATTCTCATCGTGCGCGGCCATCTTATTTGGCGCCCAGATTGCGTAAATCGCGCGCTTCCCAGTGCGGGAAATGCCGACGAATCAGCGCGTTCAGCTCCAGCTCGAAGGCGGAAAAATCGCCGTGGCCGACGGTCGGCGTATCCTGCTGCGGCTGGCGGATCATGCCCGCGCCGACGGTAACGTTAGAGAGACGATCGATAAAGATCATACCGCCGGTCACCGGATTTTGCTGGTAAGGGTCGATCACCATCGGCTCGTCAAAGGTAATGTTAACCAGGCCGATACCGTTCAGCGGCAGCGATGCGACCTCGCTGTTATGGGTGAGGTTATTGATATTGACCTGATAGTCGATGCTTTCGATGCGCGCGCGGGTTTTCTTGCCGGCGATTTTGACATCGAAGCTCTGCCCCGGCGCCAGCGCCTGCTCGGCCATCCACACCACGTCGACCGCCGCGCCCTGCACCGCTTTCAGCGTCTCATCCGCCCTTACCAGCAGATCGCCGCGGCTGATATCGATCTCATCGCTCAGCACGATAGTGATCGCTTCGCCCGGACCCGCTTCCGGCAGGTCGCCATCAAAGGTCACGATGCGCGCCACCGAGGACTCCACGCCCGACGGCAGCGCCTTAACGCGATCGCCGACACGCAGAATGCCCGAGGCCAGCGTACCGGCATAGCCGCGGAAATCGAGATTAGGGCGGCTGACGTACTGCACCGGGAAACGCATCGGCTGGCTTTCCACTACGCGGTTAACCTCAACCGTCTCCAGCACGTCCAGCAGCGTCGGGCCGCTGTACCAGTTCATCGCGCCGCTTTGCGTGGCGACGTTGTCCCCTTCCAGCGCTGACATCGGCACAAAGCGAATATCCAGGTCGCCCGGCAGCTGTGCGGCGAAATCCAGATAATCCTGTTTGATCTGCTCGTAGCGATCCTGGCTATATGCCACCAGATCCATCTTATTGACCGCCACCACCAGATGCTTAATGCCCAGCAGCGTGGAGATAAAGCTATGGCGGCGCGTCTGATCCAGCACCCCTTTACGGGCGTCGATCAGCAGGATCGCCAGGTCGCAGGTCGAGGCGCCGGTAGCCATATTGCGGGTATACTGCTCATGTCCCGGCGTGTCGGCGATAATAAATTTGCGCTTTTCCGTTGAGAAATAGCGATAGGCGACATCAATGGTGATGCCCTGCTCACGCTCCGCCTGCAGGCCATCCACCAGCAGCGCCAGATCGAGCTTCTCACCCTGGGTGCCGTGACGTTTGCTGTCGGTGTGCAGCGACGAGAGCTGATCTTCATAGATCTGCCGTGTATCGTGCAGCAGGCGGCCGATCAGCGTACTTTTGCCGTCGTCGACGCTGCCGCAGGTAAGAAAACGCAGCAGGCTTTTATGCTGCTGCGCATGCAGCCAGGCTTCCACCCCGCCCTGATCGGCGATCTGTTGTGCAATAACGGTATTCATCTGGCGTCTCCTCAGAAATAGCCCTGACGTTTCTTCAGCTCCATTGAGCCAGCCTGGTCGCGGTCGATCATGCGGCCTTGTCGCTCGCTGGTGGTGGAAACCAGCATCTCTTCAATGATCTCAGGCAGCGTCTGCGCGGCGGATTCCACCGCGCCGGTCAGCGGCCAGCAGCCCAGGGTGCGGAAACGCACCATGCGCTGGGTGATCTCCTCGCCCGGCTGAAGATCGATGCGATCGTCATCAATCATCATCAGCATGCCGTCGCGCTCCAGCACCGGACGCTCCGCCGCCAGGTAAAGAGGAACGATGTCGATGTTTTCCAGGAAGATGTACTGCCAGATATCCAGCTCGGTCCAGTTAGAGAGCGGAAACACGCGAATGCTTTCGCCTTTGTTGATCTGGCCGTTGTAGTTGTGCCACAGCTCCGGGCGCTGGTTTTTCGGGTCCCAGCGGTGAAAACGGTCGCGGAAAGAGTAAATGCGCTCTTTGGCGCGCGATTTTTCCTCATCGCGGCGCGCGCCGCCGAAAGCGGCGTCAAAACCATATTTGTTCAGCGCCTGCTTCAGCCCTTCGGTTTTCATGATGTCGGTATGCTTGGCGCTGCCGTGGACGAAGGGATTGATACCCATCGCCACGCCTTCCGGATTGCGATGCACAATCAGCTCCGCGCCGATCGCTTTTACCGTGCGGTCGCGGAACGCATACATGTCACGGAATTTCCAGCCGGTATCGACATGCAGCAGCGGGAACGGCAGCGTGCCGGGATAGAAGGCTTTGCGCGCCAGATGCAGCATCACGGATGAATCTTTGCCGATGGAGTAGAGCATCACCGGATTGCCAAATTCAGCCGCCACTTCGCGGATAATATGGATACTCTCCGCCTCCAGTTGACGCAGATGAGTCAGTCGTTTTTGATCCATAATGTTTCCTTAAGCCAAATTCACAACGGCGGCATCGCGGCCCACCTGCTGTGCTGAATGTTGAAACCAGGCCAGCTGGGCATGCAGATTCACCACCTCGCCGATCACCAGCAGCGCGGGCGTCGGCGCCTGCTGCGCCAGCGTCTCCAGCTCAGCCAGCGTGCCGGTGAATACCTGCTGATCCTGGCGCGTGCCGCGTCCAATCACCGCCACCGGCGTCGTCGCCGCGCGGCCGTGGGCGATCAGCTGTTGGGCGATTTCCGCCGCTTTTACCGTCCCCATATAGATGGCCAGCGTCTGACGCGCGCGCGCCAGCGACGGCCAGTCGATGGCGTCGCCGTCGGCGCGGCAGTGCCCGGTAATAAACAGCACGCTCTGCGCATAGTCGCGGTGAGTCAGCGGGATACCCGCATAGGCGGTGGCACCTGATGCCGCCGTCACACCCGGTACCACCTGGAACGGAATGCCCGCCTCCTGTGCCGCCTGCAGCTCTTCGCCGCCGCGGCCGAAGATAAAGGGATCGCCGCCTTTCAGGCGCACCACGCGCTTGCCTTTGCTCGCCAGCTGCACCAGCAGACGATTGGTCTCTTCCTGCGCCACCGAATGTGCGCCGGCGCGTTTGCCAACGCAGAGCCGGTCGGCGTCACGCCGCACCAAATCAAGGATCTCGTCGCTGACCAGATGGTCATACAGCACCACATCCGCCTGCTGCATCACCTGCAGCGCGCGCAGCGTCAGCAGCCCCGCGTCGCCCGGACCGGCACCGACTAAAATGATTTCGCCCTGCTGCTGCGGCGTCTCCGTCAGCTGCGCCTCCAGCGTCTGCTTCGCGCCCTGCACGTTGCCTGCCGCCATCTGGCTGGCAAACAGGCCGTTGAAGGCGCGCTCCCAAAAGCGGCGGCGGTCGGACATTTTGCTGAAACGCTGTTTGACCTTGTCGCGCCATTCGCCCGCTACCTGTGCCATCTGCCCCAAATTGGCGGGCAGCAGCGCCTCCAGCTTTTCACGCAGCATGCGCGCCAGCACCGGCGCGGTGCCGCTGGAGGAGATCGCCACCACCAGCGGCGAGCGATCGACGATCGAGGGGAAGATAAAAGAACATTTGGGCTGGTCGTCGACCACGTTAGCCAGCAGCCGACGCTGATTCGCCGCCTCGAACACGCGCGCGTTAAGCGCGCCGTCATCGGTAGCGGCGATCACCAGATAAACGCTGTCCAGCTGCGTTTCGGCAAACTCCGTCGCCAGCCATTCCACCTGCTGATTGTCCGCCAGTTCCTGCAGCTCGGCGCAGAGTTCACGCGCGGCTATCTGCACGCGCGCGCTTGCGCGCCGCAGCAGCTCAATTTTTCGCGCCGCCACATCGCCGCCGCCGACAACCAGCACCGGCTTTGCTTTCAGATCGGCAAATATAGGAAGATAATCCACGTCAGCCTTACTTGAATAACAAAAAGTTAACGCGACTATACGACTGCTGCTTCCGGCAGATGAAATTACGAATTGGAATGAGTAGTTACCGAATGGAATAACGCCACGGCAGAGCTTCGAACAAAAGGTGCTTAACAGGTGATATTTCGGGCATTTAAGAACGATTGAAATTGTGCAATGCGTGTCACAATTTCATACTATCGATGCAAAATTATTTCGCTTCAGCGTCATGGGATGACGTTTAAGGACTTGGTATGTTTTCCTTCCTCCGCCTGACCGCGCTGGCCACGCTGCTCAGCTGCGGTATCAGCCTGCCGGCCAGCGCCGCCGTGCCGGCGCCCGGTCAGTTCGCCGAACAGCAATTACGTCATATCGCTACCTGGTTCCCCGGCCGCATGGCGGGCAGCCCGGCGGAAATGCTCGCCGCCGACTATCTGCAGCAGCAGTTTGCCGAGATGGGTTATCAAAGCGACAAGCGCAATTTCAACACCAAAGCGCCGTGGCGCGGCAACGACGGCAAAACGCACTGGCGCAATCTTACCGCCACCTCGGTTATCGCCGCCCGCGCCGGCGCGGTGCCGCAGGAGATTCTGGTGGTCGCCCATCTTGATACCTGGCGTCCGCTCAGCGAAGCCGAGACGGAGAAAAATCTCGGCGGCCTGCGTCTGCAGGGAGCGGATGACAACGCCTCGGGTCTGGGGGTGATGCTGGAGCTGGCGCGCCAGCTGAGCCAGACGCCGCTGCACTACGGCATTCGCTTTGTGGCGCTCAGCGCCTGGCAAAATGAATTGCACGGCTGCGATGACTATATCGCGCGCATGAAAGCTGCCGATCGTAAAAACACGCTGCTGGTGATCGATCTGAACAGCCTGATCGTCGGCGACAAGCTCTACTTCAACAGCGGCAAGAACACCGCCTCAGCGGTAATCAAGCAGACGCGCGATCGGGCGCTTGATATCGCCCACCGTTACGGCATCAGCGCCGATAAGCGTCCGCTTCATAGCGTCTCCTCGCCGGAGACGAACGCGTTTGACCAGGCGGGCTTCCCGTTATTGACGGTGCGGGCTACCAACTGGACGCTGGGCAAAAAAGATGGCAGCCAGCAGCGGGCCGTTTCCCGTCATTTTCCGCAGGGCACCAGCCATCATCAAACCGGGCTGGATAATTTGAACTATCTTGACCAGTGGCTGCCAGGCCGCATCAGCGTCCGCACCCGCGACAGCGTGCGTATTCTGCTTCCGCTGATTAACGAACTGGCCAATCCTCCCCGCGTAAAAAAGGAGACGTAATGTACGTAATTAACCTGAACTATCACCGGCCGATGGAAGAGGTTGAGGCGCTGACATCGGCGCATATCGACTGGGTCAAACGCTACTTTGAGGCGGGCGTATTCCTGGCCGCCGGCCGTAAAGATCCGCGCACCGGCGGCGTGATCCTGGCGAAAGATATCGATCGCAACCGTCTGGACACCATCCTGGGCGAGGATCCCTTCGTGGCGGTGGCGCAGTATGAAGTGGTTAAGGTCAACGTATCGATGACCACTGAAGCGCTGAAAGCGCTGGCGGAAGCGTAAGCGCGGCGGGCCTGCCCGGCCCGCCCGCGCTTTCTACTTCGTGGGTTTGGCGTTGATAAACGGCACGCCGCCGTCGGGCAGCATGGTTTCCGGCAGCTTGCCGTCCCAGCGCTCGGCGGTGATCAGGCTAACCAGCGCCGGATTATTGCGCAGCGCCTCGCCTCTCAGACGAATCGCCTCCGCTTCGGCGCTGCCCTTCAGGCGAATAGATTCCGCTTCCGATCGCGCGGCGACCAACCGGCTCTCCGCTTCCGCCTGCGCGCGCGTTACGGCGATCTGCGCCTGAATTTTTTCTGTCTCGAGGTTCTGCCGGCGGGTGGCGATCGCCACTTCCGCCTTCATGCGATCCTCAATCGATTTTTCATAAGCGTCAGAAAAGTCGATATTCTCAATCTGCACCGAATCTATCACCACCGGCCCGTCAACCGCGTCGCGCAGCGCCATCTGCATATCCTGCACCAGCCGGGCGCGATCTTGCACCGCGCTGATGGCGGTATACTGGCCAAAAACGTTTTCCAGCTGCGTCGGGATCTGGCGAGCGATCAGCCGCTCGTTCATATTTTCAAGGGTGGAGTAGCGGGTATAGACCGCCTCCACTTCAGATGCGGGAATATGATAATTCACCGATACCGTCATCACGGCTGGCTGCTGATCGCGGCTGTAGGCCTGCATGGCTTTAAACAGCCGCGCCTGGTTGCGAAGGGTGATCTTGCTTACCCTTTCTACCAGCGGAATGGTAAAGCCCAGCCCCGGCTCGGCCACCTTAACGATTTTGCCATACCTCAGAACAATGCCGCGCTCCCCTTCGTTGACCGTATAGCAGGATAAAAACAGCAGCGCTAATGCCAGCGCTGCCGCCATCCAGATGATGCGTTGTTTTCCTTTCATTACAACTATCCCTTTTTAACAGAAACAGACCGTTTTGCGCGGCCAAAGCGTGCCGCAGCTTCAGCAGTGTAAAGTTTTTCACGCGTGCGGCCTGGCGGAAACGTCTGGTTATCAACGGCGTGGCGCGAAACGATGGCGGAAAGCTGGGGCTGAAGGCGCGAGGGTGGAGAAACAACGGCGGATTATGCGGGAGCCAAAAGAAAACAGGCGGCCTGGAGGCCGCCTGCGAAGATCAATGCGTTACCAGCCGCCTACTCATGCAGGCCGCATTCGCGCTTGAGACCGAAGAAGCGCGTTTCCTCTTCCGCCATGCCCGGTTCCCACTTGCGTGTGGTGTGGGTATCGCCCACCGAGAGATAGCCCTCTTCCCACAGCGGATGGTAATGCAGGCCATGTTGCTGCAGATACTGATAAACCTGGCGGTTGTCCCAGTCAATAATCGGCAGCACCTTAAAGACGCCACGCTGCACCGCCAGCACCGGCAAATGGGCGCGGCTGCCAGACTGCTCCCGCCGCAGGCCGGCGAACCAGCTCTGCGCGCCCAGCGTTTCCAGCGCGCGGTTCATCGGCTCCACCTTGTTGATGTCATTGTAGCGCTCAATGCCTTCGACGCCCTGCTCCCACAGCTTGCCGTAGCGCGCTTCCTGCCACGCCGCCGACTGCTCGGCGCGGAACACCTTCAGGTTCAGGCCGAGCGTCTCCGTCAGCTCATCGATAAAACGATAGGTTTCCGGAAACAGATAGCCGGTATCGGTCAGGATCACCGGAATGTCCGGCTTCTGGCGCGTGACCAGATGCAGCGATACCGCCGCCTGAATGCCGAAGCTGGAAGAGAGAACAAACTCGCCCGGCAGGTTCTCCAGCGCCCAGATCACGCGATCTTCGGCGGACAGCTTTTCCAGCTGCGTGTTGACGTCGGCTAACGCCATAACGCGGTCTATCTTGGGCAACGCATTCAGTGCTGCGAGATCGAGTACAGACATGCTCTCCTCCGTTTATTCCCAGAAATCCCGCGCCGGATCGACGATCGGTTTGACGATGCCGGCGCGCAGGGTGAAATCACCAAACTCCTCGCCCGGCGCGCGCTCCTGCGCCCAACGTCCTACCAGCTCATCGATAGTGGCCAGAATTTCATCTTCGGTAATGTTTTCGCGGTACATGCGCGGAATACGCGTGCCGATGCGGTTGCCGCCAAGATGCAGGTTATAGCGGCCCGGCGCCTTGCCTACCAGACCCAGCTCCGCCAGCATGGCGCGGCCGCAGCCGTTAGGACAGCCGGTGACGCGCAGCACGATATGCTCTTCGCCAACGCCGTGCTTCGTCATGATCGCTTCAACGCGCGTCACAAACGCGGGCAGGAAGCGCTCCGCCTCGGCCATCGCCAGCGGACAGGTCGGAAATGCCACGCAGGCCATGGAGTTTTCACGCTGCGCGGTAACGTTCTCCATCAGCGCATGCGCGCGGGCGATCGCTTCGATCCGCGCCTTTTCGCTTTCCGGCACGCCGGCGACAATCAGATTCTGGTTGGCGGTCAGGCGGAAGTCGCCCTGATGTACCTTCGCAATCTCCGCCACGCCGCTTTTCAGCGGGCGTCCCGGATAATCCATCAGGCGGCCGTTCTCAATAAACAGCGTCAGGTGCCACTTGTTGTCGATGCCTTTCACCCAGCCGAAGCGGTCGCCACGGGTGGTAAAAGCGTACGGGCGGATCGGGCCGAAGGTCATGCCGGCGCGTTTTTCCACTTCCGCTTTAAAAGTTTCTACGCCGACGCGCTCAAGCGTATATTTGGTTTTGGCGTTTTTACGGTTGGTGCGGTTGCCCCAGTCACGCTGAGTCGTCAACACCGCTTCCGCCACCGCCAGGGTTTTATCCAGCGGCAGGAAGCCGAACTCGCTGGCGGTGCGGGCGTAGGTCTCTTTGTTGCCATGCTCCACCGACAGGCCGCCGCCCACCAGCAGGTTAAAGCCGATCAGCTTGCCGTTTTCCGCGATGGCGATAAAGTTCATATCGTTAGCGTGCAGATCGACGTCATTATGCGGCGGCACTACCACGGTGGTTTTAAATTTGCGCGGCAGATAGGTAGAGCTGAGGATCGGCTCTTCGTCGGTGGTCGCCGCCTTTTTCTCATCCAGCCAGATTTCCGCATAGGCACGGGTGCGCGGCAGCAGATGCTCGGAAATTTTCTTCGCCCACTCGTACGCTTCCTGATGCAGCGCGGATTCTATCGGGTTGGAGCTGCACAGCACGTTACGGTTCATATCGTTGGCGGTGCCGATGGCATCCAGCCCGACTTCATGCAGCATCTGGTGCGCCGGCTTCACGTTCTTCTTCAGAATGCCGTGAAACTGGAAAGTCTGACGGTTGGTGAGGCGCACGCTGCCGTACAGGGTGTTTTCCGCTGCGAACTTCTCGATAGCCAGCCACTGGGTCGGCGTAATGATGCCGCCCGGCAGACGACAGCGCAGCATCATGGCGTGACGCGGCTCCAGCTTCTGCTCGGCGCGCTCGGCGCGGATATCGCGATCATCCTGCTGATACATGCCGTGAAAGCGGATCAGCAGGAAGTTGTCGCCGCTAAAGCCGCCGGTCAGGCCATTCTGCAAATCTTCCGCGATGGTGCCGCGCAGAAAATTGCTCTCTTTTTTCATGCGCTCCGCATCGGAAAGTTTTCCTTCGACGACCAGCGGTCCAGGGTGTTTTTCACTCATCAGTAAACGTCTCGCTGATAACGGCGCTCAATGCGCAGCTCACTTAAAAATTCATCGGCCGATTCAAGGTCCATGCCGCCCTGTTCAGCCACCACTTCCAGTAACGCCTGCTCGACATCTTTCGCCATACGGTTGGCGTCGCCGCAGACATAAATATGGGCGCCATCCTGTAGCCAGCGCCACACTTCCGCCCCTTTCTCGCGGATTTTGTCCTGTACGTAGATCTTATGCTGCTGGTCGCGCGACCAGGCCAAATCGATGTGGGTCAGCAAGCCTTCTTTAACGTATCTCTGCCACTCCACCTGATAGAGGAAATCCTCAGTGAAGTGCGGGTTGCCGAAGAACAGCCAGTTTTTGCCACCGGCGCCGTCATTTTCACGCTGCTGCATAAAGGCGCGGAACGGCGCAATACCGGTGCCCGGCCCAATCATGATCACCGGCGCGTCAGGATCGGCAGGCAGACGGAAATTATCGTTGTGTTCGATAAAGACCCGCACCTCGCCCTCCTCTTCCAGCCGATCGGCCAGATAGCTGGAGGCGCCGCCGGCGCGCTGACGGCCATCGATTTCATAACGCACCGCGCCAACGGTAATATGCACTTCGCTTTCCGTTTCCGCCTGCGAAGAGGCGATGGAGTAAAGGCGCGGCGTCAGCGGACGCAGCAGCCCCAGCAGTTGCTCCGGGTTCAGCTCGCCGGGCGCCTGACGCACCATATCAACAATCGGCATCGTCTGCGCGTAGTGCTGCAGCTGCGCTTTATCCGCCGCCAGCGCCAGCAGGCGCTCGTTGCGCACCAGCTTCGCATACTGCTCCACAATCTGCGGCGTGTTCACCGTCAGCTCAAAATGCTGCTGCAGAGCCAGCGACAACGGCAGCGTCTGGCCTTTTACCTCGACACTTTCATCGCCGCGCAGCCAGAGCAGCTCAGTCAGCTCTTTGACCAGCGCCGGATCGTTCTCATACCAGACGCCAAGCGCATCGCCCGGCTGATAGCGCAGCCCGGCGTCGCCCAGATCGATTTCGATATGGCGCACATCTTTATCCGAAGCGCGACCGGTGATTTTCTGATTCACCGACAGCGTAGCCGTCAGCGGCTCGTCACGGGTGTAGGGCGTGGAGAAAACTTCATTGACGCTGCCGCTCGCGGTGGCGGCGGCCTGCGCCGGGGTTTCCGTCGGCACGCGCTGTTGCAGCAGCGCGACGACCGCTTTGCGCCACTTCTCCGCTTCGGCAGCGAACTCCACATCCGCGTCGACGCGATCCAGCAGGCGCTCACCGCCCAGCTCGGCGAGGCGGCTATCGAAATCTTTGCCGGCCTTGCTGAAAAAGGCGTAAGAGGTATCGCCCAGGCCGAACACCGCAAACGCCGTGTCAGTCAGCTTCGGCGCCTTTTTCGACATCAGGTATTTATGCAGCGCGACCGCCTCTTCCGGCGGATCGCCCTCGCCCTGTGTCGAGGTGACGATCAGCAGCAGCTTTTCCTGCGCGATCTGTTTGAATTTATAGTCGCCGGCATTCACCAGCTTCACGTTCAGCTTTGCCGCCTGCAGGTCATCACGTAGCTGCTCCGCCACACGGCGCGCATTGCCGGTCTGTGAGGCGGAAAGCAAGGTAATGGCCGGCGCCTCGGCGGGCGCGGCGATAAGCTGAGCGGCAGAGCCGACTTCAGGGGTCTGGTTGACTCGCCCCCAGAAATAGCCGGAGATCCATGCCAGCTGCGTCGTCGTTAAATCGTTGGTCGCCGCCTGCAAGCGGGCGAGCTGCTCCGCATTAAGCGGGAGCAAAGAACCTGGGGGTGCCTGAGTCGTCATTGCCTTGAAAATTCCAGTATCAATGGTTCCAAACCGTTCAGAGACGGGAGATAAGGTAGGTTACCGAGTCGCATATTAACCGGTAAATAAGGGTTAGAAATAATAAATAACCAAAACGCCTAAACACTTTTAGCGGTAACGCTTAACGCTTTAACTGTTTAAAAATGGACATATTTATCAATTAGTTATTTTATGCGACGTTTTTAAATAGCGCTAAAATGAGCCAGCGGGGGGAAACGGGTGCGAAAAATCTCATTTTCCGGTAGACTTCGCCGGTTTTTGCAACAATTGAGACACCAACCATGGCAACCACGCTTTTTAAAGATTTCCAGTTCGAAGCCGCACACCGTCTGCCGCACGTACCTGAGGGCCACAAATGTGGACGTTTACACGGTCACTCATTCCTGGTGCGTCTTGAAATCACCGGCGACGTCGATCCCTATACCGGCTGGATTATGGATTTCGCCGAGCTGAAGGCCGCCTTCAAACCGCTGTACGATCGCCTCGATCACTACTATCTGAACGATATCCCGGGCCTGGAAAACCCTACCAGCGAAGTGCTGGCGCAGTGGATTTGGCAGCAGATGAAACCGATCGTGCCGCTGTTGAGCGCGGTGATGATCAAAGAGACCTGCACCGCCGGCTGCGTCTATCGCGGCGAATAAGCGCCATGCCGGCAGCCGCCGGCTGCGCCAGGCAGCAAGGAGAAAGGGGAAAGCCCGCGGAGTCGGGGCATCCCCCGCTCCGCCAGGCGTTAATCAGGCGATATTCAGGTATTTATGGGTCTGCATTGAGAGACGCCAGTTGCGCGCGATGCAGGTCGCGATGCAGAGACGCGTCGCCTCCTCTTTCTGGCTGATCGGCTGCAGCGCAATAACGCGCGCTTTCTCATCCTCAAGCCGCGCCAGCAGCTCCTCCAGCGCATCAATGTCACGCTGACGCGCCACCGGGTGTTTGATCTCATCGGCGCGCACCAGTGCCTGATCCAGCACGTCATAGCCACCACGCATATTCACCTTCGGCGAAACCGTCACCCAGGTTTCCGGCGTACATTGCACCGCGTGCGTGCCGCTGGTTTCAATCTGGCAGCTGAAGCCCGCCTGCTGCAGCGCGGCGGTCAGCGGCGTTAAATCATGAATGCAGGGCTCGCCGCCGGTGATCACCACGTGACGCGCAGTCCACTGCTGACGCGCGATGGTCGTCAGCAGCGCATCGGCATCGGCGGCGCCCCAGGCGTCGCTCTCGACGGTTTTAATCAGAATATCGCCCAGCGACGTTTCCCGATCGGCCAGCTTATCCCATGTATGTTTGGTATCGCACCAGCTGCAGCCAACCGGGCATCCTTGCAAGCGGATAAAAATTGCCGGAACGCCGGTATAAAAACCTTCGCCCTGCAACGTCTGGAACATTTCATTAATCGGGTACTGCATTACGCACTCACGTCAGGAGAAATAAGGGCGCAGATTATGGCAGATGAAGGAGGGGACGCCAAACGTCCCCGGGAGAAAAGGCACAAACTGAAGATAATCAGCCGCCCGTAGCGGGCGGCCGGGGATTACATGAATTTGTCTTTATGCATCTTCGCTATCGCCTGGCGCGCCACGTCATTGGCGCCGCTAAGCGTGAAATGGCCGTAATCAAACGCGCTGGGCTGCCCGTTTGACGCCAGCGCATGGCAGACATCGTTGGGACACATAATGTTGTAAACCGAGATATAACCCACCTTCTCTTCCGCCACCGCCTGCTGCAGCCGCAGATCGATGCCTTTGATATTGTGGTTAATCGAACTTGATACCAGATCCTTACGCCCGTTCTCCTGATAGGCCAGCAGATCCGGCAGCGCCTCGGCATACTCAATCGTCGGTCCCATAACGGTAATGTTATTAGTAACCCCTTTCAGCGCTTCCAGCGTCGCTTTCAGCGGCGCGATATCTTCCGGCAGCCAGCGCGCGGAGATAATCACACCGTCGACTTTATGCTCCGGCAGCCACTGCTGGTAAACATAGTCCATCAGCTCGGTACATTTGTTACTAAAGCTCTGGTGCGAGACCGGCTTACAGCCTGCCGAAGTCGCCTGCATCACGTTAACGCTTTTTCCTGCCGCAAGGCTCAGCGCGCGCCAGAGATGGGCACCGTGGCTATCGCCGATCAGCAGATAATTTTTTTCCGTGGCGGAGGTTTTCAGGCAGTAGTCGCGATCGTAACGCCCTTTCGCCTCGGTGTTGCCATCGATAAAGCATTTGCCCAGACGGAACTGATAAAAATATTCATCGCTGCTGCGGTATTGCGAGAACTTCGCCACCGCCAGCGCCTGGTCGGAAAACTTGCCCGATTCGTTGCTGATATGACTTTTATACAGCGTGACAGAGGCGATCAGCACCAGGCCCAGCACCGATACTGCCGAGACGGCAACCGGATTGATACGGGAGAGCTTATAGCGAAAGGGTATTTCGATAATGTAACGCGACGCGATCGCCAGTCCAAAAGTCATAGCGATCACCAGCAGGTCGCGCATCCCTTCGCTCATATTCAGGAACATCTTGCTGTAAACGATGATTGGCCAGTGCCAGAGATAGAGGCAGTAGGAGATCATGCCGATATAGACCACCGGCTTCAGCGCCAGAATGCGGTTTACCGCCGCTTCCCGGCCCGCCAGAATCAGCAGGAAGCTGCCAAGGCAGGGCCAGAGCGCGTTCCATGAAGGAAACGGCTTGCTGGTGCTGAGCCAGAAGAAACCGAACAGAATCAGCGCCAGCCCGGCGAGGCTCATCAGGTGCTTAACCTGCTGGCTGACAGCCGCCATGCGCGTTTCCAGCGTGGAGACCGCGATAAGCCCGCCGATCGCCAGTTCCCAGGCGCGGGTAGGCAGCATATAGAAGGTGAAATCAGGCTTTTTCAGCACGCCGACGATACTCAGCAGGAACGACACCGCAATGATCGCCAGCATCACCTGGGTAACGCGGTGACGGAACCAGCGTACGGCCAACAGCAGCACGATCGGGAAGAGAATATAGAACTGTTCTTCCACCGCCAGCGACCAGGTATGCAACAGAGGCTTAAGCTCTGCCGGGCCGGCAAAGTAGCCGGTCTGCTGCCAAAAGAAGATGTTTGACGAGAAAAGCGTGGTAGCGATGGCGCTGTTGCCCAGTTCGGTGAACTGCGCCGGCAGCAGGTTATTCTACCCCGGTGAAGCCGCCGGGTATGCCGGTCATCCCCAGGTGGTAGGCGATCACGGGCAGCACGGCGAGCGCCCGTAGACCGTCTATGTCAGCACGGTATTTCATAGTAAACCTTCCGTATCATTACAATTTAATGCGGTAAGGTTTACATACTTTTATAAATAATTGACCCTTCCTTAAGCCAAACCAGACGATTCTGGAAACGGCACCCCGGGCGCCAATCACATGATTATGCTGACAAAAATAAAAAAGCCCCGTCGCGAAACGGGGCTTTTCAGAAAATCCGCAGAGCGCGCCATCAGCGCGCAGCCGGGAATTGAGTCAATTACTGACCTTTAACTTCTTTCAGACCGTTGAACGGCGCTTTAGAACCCAGCGCTTCTTCGATACGAATCAGCTGGTTGTATTTCGCTACGCGGTCAGAACGGCTCATAGAACCGGTTTTGATCTGGCCGGCAGCGGTACCTACCGCCAGGTCAGCGATGGTCGCATCTTCGGTTTCGCCTGAACGGTGAGAGATAACGGCGGTGTAGCCCGCATCTTTCGCCATCTTGATTGCAGCCAGCGTTTCGCTCAGGGAGCCAATCTGGTTGAATTTGATCAGGATGGAGTTAGCGATGCCTTTCTCGATGCCTTCTTTCAGGATTTTGGTGTTGGTCACGAACAGGTCGTCGCCCACCAGCTGGATTTTGTTGCCCAGCACTTTGGTCTGGTAAGCGAAGCCTTCCCAGTCAGATTCGTCCAGGCCATCTTCGATGGACACGATCGGATACTGTTTGGTCAGATCTTCCAGGAAGTGGGTGAACTCTTCAGAGGTGAACGCTTTGTTGCCTTCGCCAGCCAGAACGTATTTGCCGTCTTTGTAGAACTCAGAAGCCGCGCAGTCCATCGCCAGCGTGATGTCTTTGCCCAGCTCGTAGCCCGCTGCTTTTACCGCTTCTGCGATAACAGCCAGCGCTTCGGCGTTGGAGCCCAGGTTCGGCGCGTAGCCACCTTCGTCGCCTACTGCGGTGTTCATGCCTTTGGCTTTCAGTACTTTCGCCAGGTGGTGGAACACTTCAGAGCCCATGCGGATCGCTTCTTTCACGCTGGAAGCGCCAACCGGCTGGATCATGAATTCCTGAATGTCGACGTTGTTGTCGGCATGCTCACCGCCGTTGATGATGTTCATCATCGGCAGCGGCATAGAGAATTTGCCCGGAGTACCGTTCAGTTCAGCAATATGCTCATACAGCGGCATGCCTTTCGCTGCGGCTGCAGCTTTGGCGTTGGCCAGAGAAACCGCCAGAATCGCGTTAGCGCCGAAGTTAGATTTGTTTTCGGTGCCGTCCAGGTCGATCATGATTTTATCGATGTTCGCCTGATCTTTCGCATCTTTGCCCAGGATGGCTTCAGCAATCGGGCCGTTAACCGCGCCAACTGCTTTGGTAACGCCTTTACCCAGGAAACGTGATTTGTCGCCGTCACGCAGTTCCAGCGCTTCGCGAGAACCGGTAGAAGCCCCTGACGGCGCGGCAGCCATACCGACAAAACCGCCTTCCAGATGAACTTCAGCTTCAACAGTCGGGTTACCACGTGAGTCGATGATTTCACGACCGATGACTTTAACGATTTTGGACATTAGTTTTTCCTCAGTACAAGTTAAGCTAAAACTCAGACAAACAGCGCGCGGAAAGTTCGCGCGCTGTTATAAAAACGCTTACTTCACTTGATGCTTCTGGTACTCGCTTGCCGCCTTCACAAAGCCGGCAAAGAGCGGGTGACCATCGCGGGGCGTTGAGGTGAATTCCGGATGGAACTGACACGCAACAAACCACGGGTGGTTCGGGTTTTCGATAATCTCAACCAGCTGATTGTCCCCTGAGCGGCCCGCGATGCGCAGACCCGCCGCTTCGATAGGCTTCAGCAGCATGTTGTTGACTTCGTAACGATGGCGATGGCGTTCCACAATGGTGTCGGTGCCGTACATCTGGCGCACCAGGCTGTTTTCCGTCAGCTGGCACTGCTGGCTGCCGAGACGCATGGTGCCGCCCAGATCGCTCTGCTCGCTACGCACTTCTACATTGCCGTTCTCATCACGCCACTCGGTGATCAACGCCACCACCGGATATTTACAGTCTGGCACAAATTCCGTTGAGTTGGCATCAGCCATGCCGACAACGTTACGGGCGAATTCCATCAGCGCAACCTGCATCCCTAAGCAGATGCCCAGGTAAGGAATGTTGTTTTCGCGCGCATACTGGGCGGTCAGGATTTTGCCTTCGATACCACGCGGGCCGAAGCCGCCCGGCACCAGGATCGCATCCAGATCTTTCAGTACTTCAACGCCGCGCGATTCCACATCCTGCGAGTCGATCAGCTTGATGTTTACCGTTACGCGATTTTTCAGTCCGCCATGCTTCAGCGCTTCAATCACGGATTTATACGCATCCGGCAGTTCGACATATTTGCCGACCATGCCGATAGTCACTTCGCCGCCCGGATTCGCTTCTTCATAAATGACCTGCTCCCATTCGGAGAGGTTAGCTTCCGGCACGTTCAGGCTGAATCGTTTACAAATATAATCATCCAGGCCCTGAGATTTCAACATGCCAGGAATCTTATAAATGGAATCAACGTCTTTCAGAGAGATAACCGCTTTCTCCGGCACGTTGCAGAACAGCGCGATTTTCGCACGTTCGTTAGCCGGCACGGCGCGGTCGGAACGGCAAATCAGCACGTCCGGCTGGATGCCGATAGAGAGCAGTTCTTTAACCGAGTGCTGGGTCGGTTTGGTTTTGACCTCACCCGCCGCCGCCATGTAGGGCACGAGCGTCAGGTGCATATAGAGGGTATGTTCACGCCCCACATCGACCGCCATCTGGCGGATCGCTTCGAGGAACGGCAGAGATTCGATATCGCCGACGGTACCGCCAATTTCCACCAGAACAACATCGTGGCCTTCGCCGCCTTCGATGATGCGCTCTTTGATGGCGTTAGTGATATGCGGAATAACCTGAATGGTGGCGCCGAGATAATCGCCGCGACGCTCTTTGCGCAGCACCTCAGAATAGATGCGGCCAGTGGTAAAGTTATTGCGGCGCGTCATCCGGGTGCGGATAAAGCGCTCGTAGTGACCTAAATCCAGATCGGTTTCAGCGCCGTCGTCAGTAACGAACACTTCGCCGTGCTGAGTCGGACTCATCGTACCGGGATCCACGTTGATATACGGGTCCAGTTTCATGATGGTCACGTTCAGGCCACGCGCCTCGAGAATGGCTGCGAGGGAGGCTGCGGCAATGCCTTTACCCAGAGAGGATACGACCCCGCCGGTCACAAAAATATAGTTCGTTGTCATGCTGAACCTGAGAGTTGAGGTTTAAAGACGGTGGAATAACCAGGACGGGAAAACAGTATACCGGATTCGCCCCTGAGCCACAATTGATCATTCTCCGCCGCCGCGACTGCTCGTGACGGCCTACCTTAGCGAAGCCATACGCGGAAAGGGTTGATTTGCGTCATAGGGAGAGAAACTTTTTCGCTAAAAGCTGAAACGTGTAAGCTTGGGAAGGGGCCTGGCCTGTCGAGGCGGAAAACGGTTGGCCCGGGGGCCGCCTTTTGCCCCACCGCTCTCCTTCCGCCAACGCTGGGTTGTCGGGGAGTTAACCTGCGGGGACGACCGGAAAGCGAGACAGGCTAACGTGGGAGTAAAAGGCTTGCTGATAACACGCCTTGCAAGAGGGAAAGTGAATAAAGAGGTCTCTGGCAAACCAGCATCTAAAACCCGCAAGACAGACAACGGATTTTCTGACATACCCGTCCTAAAGCCTGGGAGGTAAGGCGGAGGTCACGAAGTCAAGCCGCCGCGTCAGGGATGACACGGCGGAGGCGCCAGAGATGGATTGACGACATCTTTACGCTGCGGCCTTCGCCCTGCTGACGGCATCAGGGTGGTTTTCAGGTGTTTACACCAGCGCATAACCAACGGCGACAGTTATAAACGCCTGGCAGTAAGGCGGCGGACGCGCTTTTTTTGTCCGCCCCTCACCCTCTCGCAGCTAACCCGCCGCTTTCTCGCCCGCTTTCACCTGCTGCCAGGCGGCTTCCATCTGATCCAGCGTGGCATCGCTCATGTGCATGCCCTGCGCGGCGATAATCGCTTCCACCTGACGAAAACGGCGCTCAAACTTCACGTTCGCCTTCTGCAACGCCGTCTCCGCTTTGGTGCCGAGATGACGCGCCAGATTAACGGTCGCGAACAGCAGATCGCCCACCTCCTCCTCCAGTTTCGCTTCATCCACCACTGCCTGCTGCGCCTCGTGCATCACCTCATCGATCTCTTCATGCACCTTGTCCACCACCGGCCCCAGCGTCGTCCAGTCGAAGCCGACGCTGCGACAGCGCTTCTGGATCTTCTGCGCGCGCATCAGCGCAGGCAGCGCCTGCGGAATATCATCCAGCGCCGAATGCTGCGCTTTCTCCGCCCGCTCCTGCTGCTTAATCTGCTCCCAGTTATGCAGCACCTCCTCGCTATCCTGCACCTGCGCATCGGCGAAAATATGCGGATGACGACGTTCCAGCTTGTCGGCGATGCCGTGGCAAATATCATCAAAGGTAAAACGGCCTTCCTCGCGCGCTATCTGCGCGTAGAACACCACCTGAAACAGCAGATCGCCCAGCTCGCCGCGCAGATCGTCATAATCTTCGCGCTGAATGGCGTCAATCACTTCATAAGTCTCTTCCAGGGTATAGGGGGCGATGGTGGCGTAAGTTTGCTCGCGGTCCCAGGGGCAGCCGCGCTGCGGATCGCGCAGGGTCTGCATAATCGTCAGCAGACGTTCAAGAGCAGTCATAGTAAAACCTTATTAATCAGAACAGGATACCGGCATAAACGCAGCGGGTGCGCCTATGCCGGTCAATCAGTGCAGACGACGGGCGTCGATGATGTCAGGAACCTGATTCAGGCGCGCCAGCACCCGGCCCAGCACCTGTTGGTTGTAGATCTCAATATCCATATCGATGGTCGCCAGCTGCTTACGGGTATCGCTACGGCTGGAAACGCCCAGCACGTTCACCTTCTCATTGGCGAGAATGGTGGTGATATCGCGCAGCAGCCCGCTGCGATCGTTAGCGGTTACGCGTACCACCAGCGAATAGCCGGTCGAGTAGCTCTCTCCCCAGACCGCATCGACAATGCGCTCCGGCGCATGGGATATCAGCTCAGCCAGCTGGTCGCAGTCGGCGCGGTGGATGGAAATGCCGCGCCCCTGGGTGATAAAGCCGACAATATCGTCACCCGGAATCGGCTGGCAGCAGCGGGCGATATGGTGCATCAGGTTGCCCACCCCTTCCACCACTACGCGCCCGCTCTCTTTCCCGGAACGCTGCGGCGTATGGCTCTTCTGCGTCAGCTGACGCAGCGCTTCACGATCTTCCTCCTCCGCGCTCGGCTTATTCAGCTTCGCCTGCAGGAAGTTAACCATCTGGTTCAGACGAATATCGCCGCCGCCAATCGCCGCCAGCAGCTCATCGAGCGTGGAGACGTTATAGCGCGGCAGCAGCAGCTTTTCCGCCTCTTTCAGACTGATATCCAGCTGATTCAGCTCGTTATCAAGGATCTGACGGCCGGCCACGATATTCTTATCGCGATCCTGCTTGCGGAACCAGGCATGGATCTTGGAGCGTCCACGGCTGGTGGTGACATAGCCCAGATTAGGGTTCAGCCAGTCGCGGCTCGGGTTCGGCTGCTTCTGGGTAATGATCTCAATCTGATCGCCCATCTGCAGCTGATAGGTAAAGGGCACGATACGGCCGCCGATTTTGGCGCCGATGCAGCGATGGCCGATATCGCTGTGAATGTGATAGGCGAAATCGAGCGGCGTCGAGCCGGCCGGCAGATCGACCACGTCGCCTTTCGGCGTAAAGACATACACGCGATCGTCAAACACCTGGCTGCGTACTTCTTCCAGCAGCTCGCCGGTGTCCGCCATCTCCTCCTGCCAGGCGATCAGCTTGCGCAGCCAGGCGATACGCTCTTCATGGCCCTGCGCGCCGCGCGCCTGGCCGCCGGTGCCGCCCTCTTTGTATTTCCAGTGGGCGGCCACGCCCAGCTCCGCGTCTTCATGCATCTGACGCGTGCGGATCTGAATTTCCACCGTCTTGCCGCCGGGGCCCAGCACCACGGTATGAATCGACTGATAGCCGTTAGGTTTGGGGTTAGCGACGTAGTCGTCGAACTCGTCCGGCAGATGGCGATAGAGGGTATGCACGATGCCCAGCGCGCCGTAGCAATCCTGCAGACGCTCGGCGACGATGCGCACCGCGCGCACGTCGAACAGCTCGTCGAACGCCAGCGACTTCTTCTGCATTTTGCGCCAGATGCTGTAGATATGCTTCGGACGGCCATAGACCTCCGCCTTGACCCCTTCACGGGTCATCTCGGTGCGCAGGCTCTCGACGAAGGATTCGATATACTGTTCGCGATCGATGCGGCGTTCGTGCAGCAGCCGGGCGATGCGCTTGTACTCATCGGGATGCAGATAACGGAAGCAGAAATCTTCCAGCTCCCATTTCAGCTGGCCGATGCCGAGACGGTTGGCTAACGGCGCGTAGATATTAGTACACTCTTTCGCCGCCAGTACGCGCTCATCTTCCGGCGCGTCTTTCATTTCACGCAGATGGGCGATGCGCTCCGCCAGCTTAATGACCACACAGCGGAAATCTTCCACCATCGCCAGCAGCATGCGCCGCACATTATCCACCTGCTCCGAGGCCATCGAATCGTTGTGAATAGCTTTCAGATGGCGGATAGCGTCCATATCACGCACGCCATGCACCAGCGAAACGATCGCTTTGCCGAAGGTCTCCTCCAGCTTCTCTTCCGACACCACGCCGGCATCCGCCAGCGGAAACACCAGCGCGGCGCGCAGCGTGTCGTTATCCATGCTGAGCATCGACAGGATTTCGACCATTTCAATGCCGCGCCACAACAGCAGCGACTGGTCGGGGTGAGATTGGGTAACGGCCTCGCAATAGCGCCAGGTATCGGCCAGACGTTCACATGATTGCGGGTTAGCGATCCCCAGCGTGGTGATCCATTGATCCAGCGCGAACTCGCCAGCCGTATTCAAATGTGCGCTTCTTACCGCAACCATAACCTCTCCTGGCAACCTGTAAAGATACTTACGTTTTACTGAATAGCACCATGGATTCAAGATGGCCCGTATGCGGGAACATATCGAGCATCGCGACCCTTTCCAGTTGGTAACCGGCAGCCAGCAGCACCTGGCTGTCCCGGGCAAGTGTAGTCGGATTACAGGAAACATAGACAACGCGTTGCGGCGCAAGTTTAGCAATATGCTGCATCACTCCGCCGGCGCCCGCGCGCGCCGGATCCAGTAACACCTTATCAAAGCCGTGCGCCGCCCACGGCTGGCGCGTTACATCTTCTTCCAGGTTCTCATGAAAAAAGGTGATATTTTCAAGGCCGTTTAGCCTGGCATTATACGCACCTTGCGCCGCTAAAGCTGCTACCCCCTCCACACCCACAACATTTTGTACACATTTCGCGATCGGAAGCGTGAAGTTGCCCATACCGCAGAACAGGTCCAGCACGCGGTCGCCCGGCTGCAGATCGAGCCATGCCAGCGCCGTCGCCACCATTTTCTGATTCACCGCATCGTTGACCTGAATAAAATCGCGCGGGCTAAAGGTTAACTTCAGCTGATGAGACAGATAGTAAGGCTGCTCGCCGGTCACCTGCACCGTCTGTTCGCTGTCCGGGGCGAGAAATAGCGCCAGCTGATGCTTATGCGAAAACTGTTCCAGCTTTTGCCGGTCGCCGGCGCTCAGCGGATCGAGATGGCGTAACACCAGCAGCGGCCCGTTGTCCGCCAGCACCAGCTCGACATGGCCCAGTCGGCGCACTGCCTGCAGCGAGGCCAGGCAGGCGCGCAACGGCAGCAGCAGCGCCTCCAGCTCGGGCTTCAAAATGGGGCAGCAGTCGATCGAAACCAGGTCATTGGAGCCGGTTTTACGAAAGCCCATCTGCAGCGTCTGCGTTTTCGGTTGATACTGCAGCCCCAGACGGGCGCGGCGGCGATAGCCGTAAGCGCTGTCGCCGATAATTTCATCTACCGCGATCTCGCGGCCGGTTTCGCGCGTCAACAGATGCGCCAGCGCCTTCGCTTTGCTCTGCTGCTGCAGCGCTTGTGACGCGTGCTGCTGCTGACAGCCGCCGCAGGCGTTAAACCACGGGCAGCGCGGCGTCACCCGCTCCGCGCTGGGCTGCAGAATCCGCTGCGCGCGGCCGCGCGCGTACTGGCGCTTATCCTCCAGCAGCGTTACCTCAACCTGCTCGCCCGGCAGCGCGCCGCTGACAAACAGCGTCTTGCCCTGATGGCGCGCCACGCCCTGGCCGAACGCATCAAGATCGTGAATAGTGACGGTAACGGTTTGCCGGGTCGTCACACGCCGTTTTGCGGAGTAGAATTGCGCCATAGTGGAATAGAATCTCTGAATAATTGCTACGCGAAGTCACGCCTGCTCTGCAGCGTCACTGCCCGGCGCAATTGTCTCACACCGGACTACCATGACCAAATACAGCCTGCGGGCAAGGATGATGATTTTAATACTGGCGCCGACGCTGATGATCGGCCTGCTGCTCAGCACCTTTTTTGTGGTGCATCGCTACAACGAGCTGCAGCGGCAGCTGGTGGACGCAGGCGCCAATATTATCGAGCCGCTGGCGGTCTCCAGTGAATATGGTATGACCTTTCACAGCCGCGAATCGGTGCGTCAGCTGGTAAGCCTGCTGCATCGCCGCCATTCCGATATCGTGCGCGCCATTACGGTGTTTGATGACAAGAATCAGATCTTCGTCACCTCCAACTACCATCTCAATCAGGATCTGCTGCGCCTGCCGGAAGGCGCCAGCGTGCCGAGCCTGACGGTGATTGAACGCCGCGGCAACGCGATGGTGCTGCGTACGCCGGTGGTGTCGGAAAGTTACTATCCCGACGAGTCGCCGGGGCGCGACGTCAAGCCCACCGACAATCCGCTGGGCTACGTAGCCATTGAGCTGGATCTGCAGTCGGTGAGGCTGCAGCAGTATAAAGAGGTGTTTGTCGCTACCCTGCTGCTGCTGTTCTGCCTCTGTATCGCCATGATGTTCGCCTACCGGCTGATGCGCGACGTCACCGGCCCGATCCGCAATATGGTCAGCACGGTGGATCGCATTCGTCGCGGCCAGCTCGATAGCCGTGTCGAGGGGTATATGCTTGGCGAGCTGGATATGCTGAAAAACGGCATCAACGCGATGGCGATGTCGCTCACTGCCTACCATGAAGAGATGCAGCAAAACATTGACCAGGCAACCTCTGACCTGCGCGAAACCCTGGAGCAGATGGAGATCCAGAACGTCGAGCTGGATCTGGCGAAACGGCGCGCGCAGGAGGCGGCGCGCATCAAGTCGGAATTCCTGGCGAATATGTCCCATGAGCTGCGCACCCCGCTCAACGGCGTGATCGGCTTTACGCGCCAGACGTTGAAAACGCCGCTGACCGCCACCCAGCGCGACTACCTGCACACCATTGAGCGATCGGCGAACAACCTGCTCAGTATCATCAACGACGTGCTGGACTTCTCGAAGCTGGAAGCGGGCAAGCTGGTGCTGGAATCGATCCCCTTCCCGCTGCGCGCCACGCTGGATGAGACCCTGGTGCTGCTGGCGCCTTCGGCCCACGATAAAGGGCTGGAGCTGACCATCAATGTGCAGGGCGAAGTGCCGGATAACGTGATTGGCGATCCGCTGCGCCTGCAGCAGATCCTCACCAATCTGATCGGCAATGCGGTGAAATTCACCGAGCGCGGCAATATCGATATTCGCGTCGAGAAGCGCAGCCTGAGCAACAGCAGCGTCGAGCTGGAGGTGCAGGTTCACGATACTGGCATCGGCATCGCCGAAAAGCAGCAGTCGCAGCTGTTTCAGGCGTTCCGCCAGGCTGATGCCAGCATCTCCCGCCGCCACGGCGGCACCGGGCTGGGCCTGGTGATCACGCAAAAGCTGGTGAACGAAATGGGCGGTGAAATCGCCTTCCACAGCCGTCTCAATCAGGGATCGACCTTCTGGTTCCACGTCAGCCTGGCGCTGAACCCTAACGCCGCCAGCGATCCACGCGCGCTGGACGGGCTGCGCGGCAAGCGTCTCGCCTATGTCGAGGCAAACCCGGCAGCGGCGCAGGCAACGCTGGATATGCTCGGCGCCACGCCGCTGCAGGTCAGCTACAGTCTGACGCTCGAAGGGCTGACCGATGCGCGCTACGATATGCTGCTGGTGGGAATGGCGATCGGCCAGCGCACCGAGAGCGTGCTATCACAGGCTTATATCAACAGTCTGACAGCGCGCGCCGACTGTGTGATCGTCGCGTTGCCGAGCCAGATGCTGCTGCAGGCGGAGCTGCTGAAGACGCGCGGCATCGATGCCTGTCTGTGCAAGCCGGTCACGCGCACGCGCCTGCTGCCGATTATGCTCGATCTGCACGCGCGCAAACTTTACGACCTGCCCGCGCGCACGCGACTGCCGCTGTCGGTGATGGCGGTGGACGATAACCCGGCGAACCTGAAGCTGATCGGCGCGCTGCTGGAGGAACAGGTAGAGAGCATCGTGCTGTGCGACAGCGGTGAAAAGGCGATTGCGCTGGCGCAGCAGCAGGCACTGGACATTATTCTGATGGATATTCAGATGCCGGAGATCGACGGCATTCGCGCCAGCGAGCTGATCCGCGAGATGCCGCAGCACGCCAATACGCCGATTATCGCCGTCACGGCGCACGCCATCGATGGCGAACGCGAACATCTGATCAAAGCGGGCATGAATGACTATCTCGCCAAGCCGATAGACGAGGTAAAACTGAGTCACCTGCTGGCGCGCTACTCCCCTTCGCTGCAGCCGCAGACGGTGGAAACGCCGCTGGTTTCCCCTTCGCTCGACTGGCAGCTGGCGCTGCGTCAGGCCGCCAATAAGCCGGAGCTGGCACGCGATCTGCTGCAGATGCTGCTCGATTTTCTGCCCGAGGTACGGGAAAAGGTGGAACAGAGCCTGGCGGATAATCGCCAGTACGGTCTGCGTGAAATCATTCATAAGCTGCACGGCAGCGCCAGCTACAGCGGCGTGCCGCGCATGAAGCAGCTCTGTCGTCAGATTGAACACAGCCTGCGCATCAGCGGCGATGTGGCGTCGCTGGAGCCGGAACTGCTGGAGCTGCTGGATGAGATGGATAATGTGGCGCAGGAGGCGCGCCACATTTTGAGTCAATCCTGAAACGTCTGGCCTATTTTTAAGGCGGCGGCGATATTGCGCGCCGTCATGCGCACGTTTTGCGCCGCATCATCCAGCGCCTCCTCCAGCGTACAGATAGAGTAGATAACGCTAAACACCGCGTCGATGCCATGCTGATGCACCACGCCGACATCCGCCGTCAGGCTGCCGGCGATGCCGATCACCGGTTTATTGTAGCGCTTCGCCACCTTCGCCACGCCAATCGGCACCTTGCCATGAATGGTCTGGCTATCGATACGCCCTTCGCCGGTGATCACCAGCGTCGCGTCCTTCACCAGCTCATCGAGGCCGAGCGCCTCGGTGACGATTTCAATGCCGCGCCGCAGCTCCGCCTGGCAAAAGGCGTGCAGCGCCGCGCCCATGCCGCCTGCTGCGCCGCCGCCGGGAATATGCAGCACGTCGATATCAAGATCGCGCTGGATCACCGCCGCATAGTGCGCCAGCGCCGCATCCAGTTCCGCCACCAGCTCCGGCGTCGCCCCCTTTTGCGGGCCGAACACCGCCGATGCGCCCGCTTCGCCGGTTAGCGGATTGGTTACGTCACAGGCTACCTCGAAGCGGCACTGCGCCAGGCGCGCATCCAGCGCGCTGATATCGATGCGCGCCAGCGTCGCCAGCGCGCTGCCGCCGTAGCCGATCTGCTCGCCCTGTTGGTTAAGCAGCCGCGCCCCCAGCGCCTGCGCCATGCCGGCGCCGCCGTCGTTGGTCGCGCTGCCGCCGATGCCGATAATAAAGTGCTGTACGCCGCGATCGAGCGCATTGCGGATCAGCTCGCCGGTGCCCCAGGTGGTGGTGACGCGCGGATCGCGCTGCGCGGCGGGCACCAGCTCCAGCCCGCTGGCCGCGGCCATCTCAATAAAAGCGCAGCTCTCGTCGCCGGACAGACCGTAAAAGGCTTCCACCGGTTCGCCAAGCGGCCCGGTGACGCGCAGCCTGACGATTTTACCCCGCGTCGCCGCGACCATCGCCTCTACGGTCCCTTCGCCGCCATCCGCCACCGGCAGCTTGACGTATTGCGCGTCAGGAAAGATCGCACGAAAGCCGTTTTCAATCTCCGCTGCGACCTGCAGGGCGGATAAACTCTCTTTATACGAATCCGGTGCAATAACGATTTTCATAAATTGTCCGAGCGCTGTTGAGCTGGCCGCAGCCAGAGAACGAAGCCGGTCAGCCCGACCGGCAACATAACCGGAGCGGCTGGCTAGCGTGAAACTTCAACCTTCGCTAATTTCTCATAATAGCAGGCCAGCGCGCTGTGATCGGCGGTGCCCATGCCATCGGCCTTCAACGCCTGCATCATTTCCATGACAGCGGCGGTGAGCGGCAGCTGCGCGCCGACGCCGTGCGAGGTGTCGAGCGCGTTGCTGAGATCTTTGATATGCAGATCGATGCGGAAACCCGGCTTGAAGTTGCGATCCATTACCATCGGCGCTTTGGCGTCCAGCACCGTGCTGCCCGCCAGGCCGCCGCGGATCGCCTGATACACCAGCTCAGGATTAACGCCCGCTTTCGTGGCGAGGGTCAGCGCCTCGGACATCGCGGCGATATTCAGCGCCACGATCACCTGATTCGCCAGCTTAGTCACATTGCCCGCGCCGATATCGCCGGTATGCACCACCGAGCCCGCCATCGATTTCAGCAGATCGTAGTGGGCGTCGAACAGCGCCTTATCACCGCCGACCATCACTGACAGCGTACCGTCGATCGCCTTTGGCTCGCCGCCGCTGACCGGCGCGTCGAGCATATTGATGCCCTTTTCCGCCAGCGCCTGATGAATTTCGCGGCTCGCCAGCGGCGCGATGGAACTCATATCGATCAGTACCGTGCCCGCTTTCGCGCCGTCGATGATGCCGTTCTCGCCCAGCGCCACCTCTTTCACCTGCGGCGAGTTAGGCAGCATGGTGATGATCACCTCGCACTGCTGCGCCACCTCTTTCGCGCTTTTCGCTGTGGTAGCCCCCAGCTCAACCAGCTCCGCCTCGTTGGCCGGGCTGGAGTCGCGCACCACCAGCGTGTGCCCCGCTTTCAGCAGGTTTTTACTCATCGGTTTGCCCATGATGCCCAGGCCGATAAATCCAACTTTCATGGTGATTCCCCCTGTTAATTTATTTTTTGAAACGGTCGCACAGCGCCTGCGTCGCGTTGCGGAAGACGCCAAGATCGCTGCCTACCGCGACGAAGGTCGCGCCCCATTCGAGATAGCGGCGCGCGTCCGCCTCGACCGGCGCCAGGATGCCGCTCGGTTTGCCCGCCGCTCTGGCGCGGGCGAAGATATGCTGGATGACCTTCAGCACCTCAGGATGGGCGGGCTGACCGAGATAGCCGAGCGCGGCGGAGAGATCGCCCGGACCGACGAAGATGCCGTCGACGCCGTCGACGGCGATGATGCTGTCGAGGTTATCCACGCCCTGCTGGCTTTCGATCTGCACCAGCACGCTGATATTGCTGTTGATGTCGAGGTTATAATCCGGCAGCGTGCCGTACATATTGCTGCGGTGCGAAACCGATACGCCACGAATGCCGGCAGGCGGATAGCGCGTCGAAGCGACCGCCATGCGCGCCTCCTCTTCGCTCTCGACAAAGGGGATCAGGAAGTTATAGAAGCCAATATCCAGCAGGCGCTTAATGATCACCGGCTCGTTGCAGGGCGGACGCACCACGGCGGCGCTCGGGCTGCCTTTTAGCGCCATCAGCTGCGGCACGAAGGTGGTGATATCGTTCGGCGCATGCTCGCCATCCAGCACCAGCCAGTCAAACCCTGCCAGCCCCAGAACTTCGGTAGTGATGGGATTGGCCAGCGAACACCAGCTGCCAATCAGGGTTTCACCGCTCAGCAGGCGCTGACGAAAACGGTTGGGATAGCTCATTCTGTTTCCTCTTGGTTAGGCGCTTAGCGCACCAGGCAGGGCCGCTTGTTATTGAATGTCCAGTTCGGGACGAGGAACTGCATCGCCTGCGCGTCGTCGCGCGCGCCCAGGCCGTGCTTCTGATAAAGTTCATGCGCCTTCATCACCTGATCCATATCCAGCTCTACGCCGAGGCCCGGCGTCTGCGGCACCTGCACCATGCCGCCATTGATCTCCAGCGGCTGTTTCGTCAGGCGTTGGTTGCCCTCCTGCCAAATCCAGTGGGTGTCGATGGCTGTGATGTTGCCGGGCGCAGCGGCGGCGACGTGGGTAAACATCGCCAGCGAAATATCGAAATGGTTATTGGAGTGGGAGCCCCAGGTCAGGCCGAACTCATGGCACATCTGCGCCACACGCACCGACCCCTGCATAGTCCAGAAGTGCGGATCGGCCAGCGGGATATCCACCGACTGCAGTGAAAGCGTGTGGCCCATCTGCCGCCAGTCGGTGGCGATCATGTTGGTGGCGGTTGGCAGCCCGGTGGCGCGGCGGAACTCCGCCATTACTTCGCGGCCGGAATAGCCCTGCTCTGCGCCGCACGGATCTTCTGCATAGGCCAGCACGTTGCGCAGCTGCTTGCCCAGCTGAATCGACTCTTCCAGCGACCAGGCGCCGTTGGGGTCGAGGGTGATGCGCGCGTCGGGGAAGCGCTGCGCCAGCGCGGTGACCGCTTCCGCCTCTTCGCTGCCCGCCAGTACGCCGCCCTTCAGCTTAAAGTCGTTGAAGCCATACTTTTCATAGGCCGCTTCCGCCAGTCGCACCACGGTTTCCGGCGTCAGCGCCTCTTCGTGGCGCAGGCGGTACCAGTCGCAGCTGGCGTCTGGCTCGCTCTGATAAGGCAATGGGGTTTTGCGGCGATCGCCGACGTAGAACAGGTAGCCCAGCATTTCGACGCGATCGCGCTGCTGGCCTTCGCCCAGCAGGCTGGCAACGTTGACGCCGAGGAACTGGCCGAGCAGGTCAAGCAGCGCCGCTTCAATGCCGGTTACCACGTGAATGGTGGTGCGCAGATCGAACGTCTGGCTGCCACGCCCGCCGGCGTCGCGATCGCCAAAAGTGGCACGCACCCGATTAAGCAGGTTTTTATATTCGCCCAGCGTATGGCCGATAATCAGCGCCGCCGCCTCTTCCAGCGTCTGACGGATTTTTTCGCCGCCCGGAATTTCACCGACGCCGGTGTGGCCCGCGTTATCCTTGATGATCACGATATTGCGGGTGAAGAAAGGTGCGTGTGCGCCGCTCAGGTTCAGCAGCATGCTGTCGTGGCCGGCGACCGGGATGACCTGCATCGCGGTAATTTTCGGCGTGGCGTTCTGTTGGCTCATGGTCGATTCCTTATGCTTACCTGCGCCCGAACACCGGGCGCTTGCGATCAAATGTCCAGCCGGGGATCAGATACTGCATGGCGGTGGCATCGTTGCGTGCGCCACCCGGCAAGGTTTTATACAGCTCATGCGCCTGCTGCAGGCGCTCCGGATCCAGCTCAATGCCAAGCCCGGGCTTATCCGGCACGGTGATTTTGCCTTGCCGGATCTGCAATGGCTCTCGGGTCAGGCGCTGATCGCCCTCCTGCCAAATCCAGTGGGTGTCGATGGCGGTCGGTTTGCCCGGCGCGGCGGCGCCGACGTGGGTAAACATCGCCAGCGAGATATCGAAGTGGTTATTGGAGTGGCAGCCCCAGGTCAGGCCCCAGTCGTCGCACAGCTGCGCGACACGCACCGCGCCGCTCAGCGTCCAGAAGTGCGGATCGGCCAGCGGAATGTCGACGGCGTTTAGCATCACCGCATGCTGCATCTCTCGCCAGTTGGTGGCGATCATATTAGTCGCAACCGGCAGCCCGGTGGCGCGGCGGAACTCCGCCATCACTTCGCGTCCGGAGTAGCCCTGTTCCGCGCCGCAGGGATCTTCGGCATAGCTCAGCACATCCTGCATCCCCTTACAGAGCGCGATCGCCTCATCCAGTCGCCAGGCGCCGTTGGGATCGACGGTGATGCGCGCCTCGGGAAAGCGCTTTTTCAGCGCGCGCGCGGTATCGATCTCATCCTCGCCCGGCAGCACGCCGCCCTTTAGCTTGAAATCTTTAAAGCCGTAACGATCCTGCGCCGCTTCCGCCAGCCGCACCACCGCATCGCTGTCCAGCGCCTGTTGATGACGCAGGCGATACCAGTCGTGGCTCGCACCGTCGCCGCTAAGATAGGGCAGATCGGTTTTCTGCCGGTCGCCGATATAGAACAGGTAGCCCAGCACCGTGACCGCGTCGCGCTGTTGGCCAGGGCCGAGCAGCTCCGCCACCGGTACGCCGAGAAACTGGCCGAGCAGATCGAGTAGCGCCGCCTCCAGCGCCGCCACCGCATTGACCCGCAGCTCAAAGGTCCAGGCGCCGTTGCCGAAGGTATCGAAATCGGCGTGCTGGTTGCCTTTGTGAACCTGCTGCACCAGCCGGTTCATGCGCGCGACCTCCTGCCCCACCACCTGCGGAACGGCGGCAAGCAGAGTCTGATAAATGGTCTCGCCGCCCGGCGCTTCGCCGAGGCCGGTATGCCCGGCGCTGTCGGTCAGCACCACGATGTTGCGGGTAAAGAAGGCGCTATGCGCGCCGCCGATGTTCAGCAGCATACTGTCGTAGCCGGCCACCGGTACCACTTTCATCCCGGTAATCACCGGCGTGCTTTGCGTGTTCATCGTCGCTCCTTACGCTATCTTTTTCAGTTCGATGCGCTTGATATCGCCCACCAGCACCAGGTAGCTCAGCACCGCCACCAGCGCATGGATGCCAACGTAGATCAGCGCGCCGTTGTAGGAGCCCGTCACCGCGATGATATAGCCGATAGCGATCGGCGTGACGATGCCGGAGATATTGCCGAACATATTGAACAGGCCGCCGCTCAGTCCGCTGATCTCTTTCGGCGCGGTATCCGCCATCACCGCCCAGCCCAGCGCGCCGATCCCCTTGCCGAAGAAGGCGGTCGCCATGAAGAACACCACCACCCATTCGGTTTCGACGTAGTTACAGGTAACCATTGAAATCGAGAGCAGCATGCCCAGCACAATAGGGGTTTTGCGGGCGATGTTCAGCGAGCCGGTTTTACGCATCAGCCAGTCGGAGATCACTCCGCCCAGCACGCCGCCGAGAAAGCCGCAGATCGCCGGAATAGAGGCGATAAAGCCCGCCTTCAGAATCGACATGCCGCGCGCCTGCACCAGATAGACCGGGAACCAGGTGATAAAGAAGTAGGTCAGCGCGTTGATGCAGTACTGGCCAAGGTAGATGCCGAGCATCATGCGCGAGGTGATCAGCTGACGAATCTGCCCCCACTTCTCGCGCCCGCTGACTTTCTCCTGCGCTTTTTTCACATCCATATTGATCAGCGCGCCGCCCTTCTCCATATACTCCAGCTCGGCGCGGTTGACGCCCGGATGGTCGTTAGGATCGTGGATCACTTTCAGCCAGACAAAGCTGAGGATGATGCCGAGACCGCCCATAAACCAGAAGACGTGCGCCCAGCCCACCTGCGCGGTCAGCCAGCCCATAATTGGCGCGAAGATCACCGTAGCGAAATATTGCGCCGAGTTAAAAATCGCCACGGCGGTACCGCGCTCCTGCGCCGGGAACCAGGCGGCGACGATGCGGCTATTGCCGGGGAACGAAGGCGCTTCCGCCAGCCCGACCAGGAAGCGCAGCATGAACAGCGCGACGATCACGGTAAAGCCTTCAAAGACATTGACGAAGCCCTGCAGCAGGGTAAACAGCGACCAGATGAAGATGCTCCAGAAGTAGACGCGCTTCGAACCGAAGCGGTCGAGCAGCCAGCCACCCGGGATCTGGCCAATCACGTAGGCCCATGAGAAGGCGGAGAAGATATAGCCCATGCCGACGGGATCGAGCCCGATATCTTTCGCCATCGACGAGCCGGCGATCGAGAGGGTGGCGCGGTCGCCGTAGTTAAACGAAGTGACGATAAACAGCATCACTACGATCCAGTATCGCGCGTTCGTTCTTTTTTCTACGGCGCTTTCCGCCTGGCTGTATGAATTCATGATGCACTCCTGAAATATAGCAATACGCTACTTTCCACTCTGACTGCATACACATCGCGTTGGGTATCAGAATGAGGTTGGGTTGAACATGGCGATGATTATTCGTTAGCAAAAACAGCTATTACGCAGCGCGGCTGCTTCACCTGTCGTCAAACTCGAGAAAAAGTATATGGAGCGCATCGGCGCAATTCACTGGAAGAAAGCCCTACATTCAACGGCATGAAGCGCTTAATTTATGGCGTTTGCACAAGTCGCTGCGGCACCGCTCACGGAATCGTTTTTTTCCGGCGGCGAGACGGGAACGCGCGGCGCTCAGGGCTCGGCTTTGTGAGCCTCTTCACTTGCACTTGTTCCAACGCCTGAAAATGACGTAAATCGGCGGCATAAAATCGGACATCTGCATAATGCCGGGGCGATGGCCCCTCCTTATACTCGTTAGCAGCAAAAACTAAAGACGCGGTTTCGCCTGCGCCATCCCCCACTCCACTCTTTTTCCGTTTACTGGACGCCGAAGCAATGAAAACGATTCGTGAAGAGACGCCGCGCTATATCCGGGTACACGAAGCCGATAATGTCGCTATCGTGGTGAATGACAACGGCCTGACCGCAGGGTCGGTTTTTCCCTGCGGCCTGCAGCTGACCGAGCATATTCCTCAGGGCCATAAGGTGGCGCTGACGCCCATTGCGCGCGGCGAAGCGATACGCCGCTACGGCGAGGTGATCGGCTATGCCCTGCGCGCTATTCCGCAGGGCGGCTGGATTGAAGAGTCGCTGGTGGCGCTGCCCGAAGCGCCGCCGCTGGCGAGCCTGCCGCTGGCGACGCGCGTGCCGGAATCGCTGCCGCCGCTGGAAGGCTACACCTTCGAAGGCTACCGCAACGCCGACGGCAGCGTCGGCACGCGCAATCTGCTGGGCATCACCACCAGCGTTCACTGCGTCGCCGGCGTGGTCGATTACGTGGTCAATATTATCGAACGCGAGCTGCTGCCGCGTTATCCCAACGTCGATGGCGTGGTGGCGCTCAATCATCTCTACGGCTGCGGCGTGGCGATCAACGCGCCGGCAGCGGTGGTACCGATCCGCACCATTCATAATTTGGCGCTGAACGCTAATTTCGGCGGCGAAGTGATGGTGGTCAGCCTCGGCTGTGAAAAGCTGCAGCCGGAGCGACTGCTGGCCGCCAACGGCGATGATGTGCAGGCAATCTCACTCGGCGACGAAGATATCGTGCGGCTGCAGGATGAGCGCCACGTCGGCTTCGAAGCGATGGTGCAGGAGATCCTGCAGGTGGCGGAGCGCCATCTTCAGCGCCTGAATCAGCGCCAGCGGGAAACCTGCCCGGCATCCGAGCTGATTGTCGGTATGCAGTGCGGCGGCAGCGACGCCTTTTCCGGCGTGACGGCCAATCCGGCGGTCGGCTTCGCCTCCGATCTGCTGGTGCGCTGCGGCGCGACGGTGATGTTTTCCGAAGTGACGGAGGTGCGTGACGCGATCCATCTGCTGACGCCGCGCGTGGTGGACGAAGCGACGGGAAAACGTCTGCTGGAGGAGATGGCCTGGTATGATGACTACCTGAGCCTGGGGCAAACCGATCGCAGCGCCAACCCTTCGCCGGGCAATAAAAAAGGCGGGCTGGCGAACGTGGTGGAGAAAGCGCTTGGCTCTATCGCCAAGTCAGGGCGCAGCGCCATCGTCGAGGTTCTCTCGCCCGGCCAGCGGCCGACCAAACGCGGGTTAATCTATGCGGCGACCCCCGCCAGTGATTTTGTCTGCGGCACGCAGCAGATGGCTTCCGGCATCACCTTACAGGTATTTACCACCGGACGCGGCACCCCGTACGGCCTGGCGGCGATCCCGGTGATCAAAATGGCGACGCGCACTGCGCTGGCGACGCGCTGGCACGATCTGATGGATATCAACGCGGGCACTATTGCGACAGGGGAAGAGACCATTGAGCAGGTGGGCTGGCGGCTGTTTGAGCTGATCCTGGAGATCGCCAGCGGCCGCCAGCAAACCTGGTCCGATCGCTGGGGCATTCGCAACGCGCTGGCGGTGTTTAACCCGGCGCCGGTGACCTGACGCCGTGGTTTTACGTGGCCGGAGCGGCCGGCGCTACAGCAGCTTACCCCAGTTTTCTACCCAGGGGGTGCTGACGCTTTCCGGCTCCGGCGATTCCATCGCGTCCACCAGCAGCAGCTCGCCGACGCGGGTCGCGCCCTGCTCCTGCAGCTGGGCGTCGAAGGTTTTTCCGGCGCCGCAGAAGTTTTCATAGCTGCTGTCGCCCAGCGCGATAACGCCGTAGCGCAGCTGCGGCTGATGGCCCAGCTTATCCTTCACGTCGTGATACAGCCCGGCAATGCTGTCCGGGAAGTCGCCGTGGCCGGTGGTCGAGGTTACCACCAGCGCCACTTTATCGCTGTACTGCTGCCAGTCGCTGAGGCGCGGATCCTCAAAAATCTTCACCTCATGCCCCTGCGCCTGCAGCACAGGCTCCGCCTCTTCCGCCACCAGCAACGCGTTGCCGTAAACCGTGCCGACGAAAATACCAATCTGCGCCATAACCTTCTCCCTTATTGTGGTGCCTTATCCTGACCTGGCTGCGGGTCAAACTCAACCCTGGGAAGTTCGGGGAGAAGCTGCTGCCAGCCAAAGTACTGCATCATACGCTGCCAGCTCTCATCAAGCCCGGCGCGGATCAGTAGCGGTTCGCCCGTTACCGGATGGTTAAGCGCCAGGCTGCTGGCGTGCAGCATCAAACGCTCACAGCCGAAGTGCTGCGCGGCGCCGCGGTTTTGGCGCAGATCGCCATGCGTGGTATCGCCGATGATCGGATGACGCAGATGGGAGAGATGACGGCGCAGCTGATGTTTGCGCCCGGTTGCCGGTTGCAGTTCGATCAGGCTATAGCGCGCCGAGGGATAGCGGCCGATGGCCACCGGCTGCTCGGTGATAGCCAGCCCACGCCAGTCGGTCACCGCCGGCTGCGGCCCTTTATCGGGCGAGGCGAACTTATCAGCAATCTTATCCAGCTCTTCGGTGAGCGGATAGTCGAGCCGGTCCGCCCCTTCCAGCCAGCCGCGCACCACGGCGTGGTAGGTTTTGCGCATCTGATGCTGCTCGAACTGCTGCGACAGCAGGCGCCCCACCTCACTGGACAGCCCCATCAGCAGTACGCCGGACGTGGGCCTGTCAAGCCGGTGCGCGGTAAATACATGTTGTCCGATCTGATCGCGCACCGTCTGCATCACCACCACTTTTTCTTTGCGATCGAGCCAGCTGCGATGCACCAGCCAACCGGCCGGCTTATTGACGGCCACCAGCCATTCATCCTGATAGATAATCTCCAGCATCAGCGACCTGCGGCGACAAACAGTGCATCAAGCGCGTTGAGATGGGTCAGCAGCGCGCCTCTTCCCGGCGTGTCCGCTTCCAGCGCCACTTCATAATAGGGGGCGATGGCGAAGTTTTGCGGCAGCTGATCGCCGGCGTCGAGCAGCGCGTGCATGCGCGGGATCAGCACCCACTGCAGCCACTCCAGCGGCTGCATGGTATCGAGGAAAAAGGGCTGCGTGCTGGCGAACGCCGCCGCTTCGGGCGCTTCGCTGCGCCACAGCGCATGCGTTTTCAGCAAGGCTTCAACCGCCAGCAACCCCTGGCGAACCTGATGTTCTCGGTGCATCGGCATCCTCACAACGGGTGGAATTTTAAGGGCGGCAAGCATAGCACTGGCGGAGGCGGGGGAAAACGCGCGACATAAAAAAAGGGGCACTGTTATACAGTGCCCCCGGTTCGTTTGCAGCTATCCAGCTACTTCGACGCTCCCTGCTCGTCCATGAAAACTTTTCCCTGTTGTCTTCCTGACATCATCGCCTTCCTGACGATTATCCTTTAGCGTCCTGGCCCGCCAGTCATCCTGTCTGGCTCTCATTCTCCTTCCTGGAGGTGTCCCTGTTCATCCATCCTGGAGCTGTCTGCTTCATCCTGAAGCGATCCTGTCGGCGCATCTTCCTGAGCGCGCAACATCATCCTGATGAACATCTTCCTGACGTTATCCATTCCCCGGCTTCCCTTTCCGATGCTGAGCAGTTTGCCTGACTCAGCGAAGGAAACAAGCTACCTTTTCCTTTAACAATGAAGCCTGGCGTAAATCTGAAAACCCGCTCTGCACTAAGTTTATGATTTACATTATTTTCACAAAAGCGTGCTGTTTTTTTCTGCCGGTGATTCTGGCGATCTCTCACAGACAATGTGAGATATATCTTACAAAACCACCGGGCAATCTCTCAATAACCTAACTAACCGGTTGTAAACTATTAAGAAAAGTCTGTATGTCCGGTGCCAGCACTTTGCGCTGCGGCGTGCCGAGCTTTTCCAGCACCACTTCGCCGCTCAGGTTGCAGAGCGAAACCACATCCAGATCAGATTCAGTGGTAGCGATAAACAGGGTCGGCGTTTGTTTCAGACGCCTTTTCATCACCAGATGGCCGATCAGGTTTTCCTGTACGCGCGCAAAATCGGCTTCGCTCCAGACCTGCAGCAGCGTAATGGGCTGGCCTTCGAACATCGCCTGCATGTCGCCCGCATATTGCGTAGTATAGTAGCGCGCCGCCGCTGGCTGCAGCCGCAGCTCCAGCGCTCTTTCCACCGCCGCCAGATCTGGCTCGGCGCTGAAAGGCTGCGGTCGCCACAGCACAACGCCGTCGCGGCTCTCCACCTCGCAGGGCGAAGCGATGCCGTAGAGATCAGCGCTGGCGGGCAGATGGCCATGCTGCTGCTGCCACTGCTGGCAGTAGCGCTGCGTAAAGTCGCGCAGCGCGGTGGCGATATCATTATTCATTTTTTTCACTCCAGGCTGCCTGAGTTACACTTACAGCCTTTATTGATTGTTTCTTTATCACCGAAAAGAGGTTGCTCGCCTTTCCGGGCGGGTCTGAGGCTACGTTATGTCTTCTTATGAAAACCACCAGGCGCTTGCCGGCCTGACGCTGGGCAAGCCTACCGCCTATCAGGATCGCTACGATCCGGCGCTGCTACAGGCGGTACCCCGTTCGCTGAACCGCGAACCGCTGGGGCTTTATCCCGATAACCTGCCCTTTCACGGCGCGGACATCTGGACCTTATATGAGCTTTCCTGGCTCAACGCGAAAGGCGTGCCGCAGGTCGCCGTCGGCGAAGTGGCACTGCGTGCCGACAGCATCAACCTGATCGAGTCGAAGAGCTTCAAGCTCTATCTTAACAGCTTTAACCAGACGCGTTTCGCCGACTGGGGCGAGGTGCGCCAGACGCTGGAGCGCGATTTAAGCGCCTGCGCGCAGGGCGACGTCAGCGTGGCGCTGTTCCGCCTGCAGGAGATCGAAGCGCAGCCGATCGGCCACTTCGAAGGCGTCTGTATCGATGAGCAGGATATCAGCATCGACGACTATCAGTTCAACGCCGATTACCTGGCCGACGCCGCAGGCAGTGATATTGTGGAAGAGACGCTGACCAGCCATCTGTTGAAATCCAACTGCCTGATCACCAACCAACCGGACTGGGGCTCGGTGCAGATCCGCTATCGCGGGCCGCGCATCAACCGCGAAGCGCTGCTGCGCTACCTGGTGTCATTCCGTCATCACAACGAGTTCCACGAGCAGTGCGTAGAGCGCATCTTTAACGATCTGCTGCGCTTCTGCCGTCCGGAAACGCTGTCGGTTTACGCCCGCTATACGCGGCGCGGCGGCCTGGATATCAATCCGTGGCGCAGCAATACGGATTTCAAACCGAGCCGTTCTCGTCTGGTGCGTCAGTAAACTGCGGCGCGGCTCGCAGGACAACCTTCTGTTACAGGAATCGGTTGAGAAACCAGGCAGGAGAAGGCTACTCTGAGAAGCAGCGGTGGCATGGCCCCATCGCTCAGGGATTTTCTCGTCACCGCGCGGCTGACGTCGCCGCGCGGTGTCATTTGTCACCCTGGCGGGTGTAAAGGAGTTCACTTGATTACACATATCAGCCCACTCGGCTCGATGGATCTGCTCTCGCAACTGGAAGTCGACATGCTGAAGCGTACGGCCAGCAGTGACCTCTACCAGCTGTTTCGCAACTGCTCCCTCGCCGTGCTTAATTCCGGCAGCCAGACCGACAGCAGCCATGAGCTGCTCTCCCGTTTCGAAAACTTCGATATCAACGTGCTGCGCCGCGAACGCGGCGTGAAGCTGGAGCTGATCAATCCGCCGGAAGAGGCCTTTGTCGACGGGCGCATTATCCGCTCGCTGCAGGCCAACCTGTTCGCCGTGCTGCGCGATATTCTGTTCGTCAACGGCCAGCTGGTCGCCGGCGGGCGCTTTCACCAGCAGGTCGATGTCAAAAACTCCGCGCACATTACCAACCTGGTGTTCTCTATTCTGCGTAACGCGCGCGCGCTGCACGTTGGGGAGTATCCCAATATGGTGGTCTGCTGGGGCGGCCACTCGATCAACGCGACCGAATATCAATACTGCCGCAACGTCGGCACCCAGCTTGGGCTGCGCGAGCTGAATATCTGCACCGGCTGCGGGCCGGGGGTCATGGAAGCGCCGATGAAAGGCGCCGCCGTCGGCCATGCGCAGCAACGCTATCGCGAAGGGCGCTTTATCGGCCTGACCGAACCCTCCATTATCGCCGCGGAGCCGCCTAACCCGCTGGTGAACGAACTGATTATCATGCCGGACATCGAAAAACGTCTGGAAGCCTTTGTGCGCATCGCCCACGGTATTATCATTTTCCCGGGCGGCGTGGGCACGGCGGAAGAGCTGCTCTATCTGCTGGGCATTCTGATGAACCCGGAAAACAACGATCAGGTGCTGCCGCTGATCCTGACCGGGCCGAAAGAGAGCGCCGATTACTTCCGCGTGTTGGATGAGTTTATCGTCAACACCGTCGGCGAGCAGGCGCGCCGCCACTACACCATCATTATCGACGATGCGGCCGAAGTGGCGCGCCAGATGAAAAAAGCGATGCCGCAGGTGAAAGAGAACCGTCGTGAAAGCGGCGACGCCTACAGCTTCAACTGGTCGCTGCGTATTGAGCCGGATCTGCAGGTGCCCTTCCTGCCGACTCACGACAATATGGCTAACCTCAATCTCTATCCCGATCAGCCGCCGGAAAAACTGGCCGCTGCGCTGCGCCGCGCCTTCTCCGGCATTGTGGCCGGCAACGTGAAGGAGATGGGCATTCGCGAGATCCGCCAAAAAGGTCCGTATAAGCTGCACGGCGAGCCGGCCATCATGCGCCGCATGGACGATCTGCTGCAAGGCTTTGTCGCGCAGCACCGTATGAAACTGCCGGGCACCGCTTATATCCCGTGTTACGAAATCATTAAATAAACGGCTATACGGGCGGCATCAGGCCGCCCGGATTCTATGATGACGATTCATTTACTTATTGTTGACGCGCTTAACCTTATTCGCCGCATTCACGCCGTGCAGGGCAGCCCCTGTCAGGAGCGCTGCGTCGCCGCGCTGCAGCAGCTGCTGGGGCATACACAACCGACCCACGCGGTGGCGGTGTTTGACGACGAACTGCGGCGCGAAGGCTGGCGCCATCAGCTGCTGCCCGATTACAAGGCGGGGCGTCCGCCGATGCCGGACGATCTGCAGCGCGAGATGCCGCAGATTCAGGCGGCGTTTCGTCAGGCGGGGGTCGCATGCTGGTCCGCCGAAGGCGATGAGGCGGACGATCTGGCCGCCACGCTGGCGGTTAAAGTGGCGCAAAGCGGCTATCAGGCGACCATCGTTTCGACCGATAAAGGCTACTGCCAGCTGCTGGCGCCGGCGATCCGCATCCGCGACTACTTCCAGAAACGCTGGCTCGATCAGCCTTTTATCGATGCCGAATTCGGCGTGGCGCCACAGCAGCTTACCGACTATTGGGGGCTGGCGGGCATCAGCAGCAGCAAAATTCCGGGCGTCGCCGGCATCGGGCCGAAAAGCGCCAGCCAGCTGCTGCTGCAGTTCGGCTCGCTGGCACAGCTCTACCAGCAGTTTGAGGCGGTGCCGGAGAAGTGGCGTAAAAAGCTGGCGGAACAGCGTGAGATGGCCTTTATCAGCCAGCGCGTCGCCACGCTGCGCACCGATCTGCAGCTAAACGGCAATTTGAAAGATCTGCGTCTGGCCAACCCGGCGCACGGAAATGGCGTCGCGCCCATGTAAAACGGCGCGCCATCTCTGACGCGCCGCAGGGCAGGAAGGGTTCAGGGCGCGGCGACTATCCCGCAGGCGCGCGGCCGGATACCGCTTAGCGCTCGTCGCGGCGGCCCGGCGCGGCGCCCCAGATGCGACGGATATGCACCGTTACCTCTTCGCGATCGTGATAGAGCTGACGCGCCTGAATCTGCGCATTGATGCCGTTTTCCTGCAGCTTCTCCTGAATCATCGCCAGGTTCTGCGACACCTCTTCATAACGCTTTTTCATCGGCAGCTTGAGGTTGAAAATCGCCTCGCGGCACCAGCCGTTGATTAGCCACTCCGCCATCAGGCTGGCGACGCGTACCGGTTTTTCTACCATATCGCACACCAGCCAGCTGATATTGCTGCGCGTCGGACGATACTTAAAGCCATCCTCGCGGTGATGCATCACCTGTCCGGTGTCCATCAGGCTTGGCGCCATCGGGCCGTTATCCACCGCATGCACCATCATGCTGCGTTTCACCAGCTGATAGGTCCAGCCGCCAGGGCAGGCGCCCAGGTCCACCGCGTACATGCCGCTCCCCAGACGTTCGTCCCACTCGTCGGCGGGAATAAAGACGTGAAACGCCTCTTCCAGCTTTAACGTGGAACGGCTGGGCGCGTCGGCGGGAAACTTAAGACGCGGGATGCCCATAAAGAACGGCGAATTATTGGCGGGATAAGAGTATCCCGCGTAGCAATGGCCGGAGGCGATAAAGAAAACGTGAACCACCGGCCGCTTGTCGCTTTCGTAGTTCAGCAGGCTACCCTGCTGGCGCAGCGCAGTGCGCAGCGGAACGGTAAACTTACGGCAGAACTTCAGCAGCTCTTTCGCTTCGTTGGTGTCCGGCACCTCGACGCGCAGCTCGCCGCCCTTCTCCACCGCGCCGTTCAGCATACCGGCGATCGGCGCAATACGATCCTCTGGCGGCAGGTCACGCAGTAGCTCGCCCACCACCACCATCTGACGGGCAAAAATCAGCTCGCTGAACGGCAGCTCGCGCGCCAGCTTGTCGGCATCTGTCGCTTCGTAGCACTCAAACAGCACGTAACCGGCGTTCTCTTTTACGCGCGCAAAGCCGTAGACTTCGCGCTGCGCCGCTTTATCGGTAATTTCCGCCGCGCACTCTTTTTCAAAGCCGGAGCGGCAATACAACAACACTTTATTCATGGCGATCTGCCTTTCTCTTCAGACGCAGCGCGCCAATTAACATTAAAACCCAACCAATCAGGAAGCAGGTGCCGCCCACCGGCGTCACGAAGACCCACATCTTCAAATGGGAGAGCGCGAGGCAGTAAAGGCTGCCGCTGAACAGTACTACGCCCAGAGCCAGAAACGCGCTGCTCCAGTAAAACCAGATATTGGCGCGGCGCAGCATCGCGGCCGCCAGGCCGATAATCGCCAGGGTGTGCCAGGCCTGATAATCGAGCGCGGTATGGATCCAGGCCATCTCCGTCGGGCCGAGAGACTGGCTAAGTACGTGCGCACCAAACGCGCCGAAAGCGACAAAGAAAAAGCCGCTGATGGCGGAAAAAATCAACATTGCACGACTGGACATCGAACGATCCTCGTTAACATAACGCGCCGGGTCACTCCGTCGCGGATAAATAGGTTAACTGGCGTAACGGAAGCGGAATTTTTCTTGTTCGCTTGCCGCTTTTGCCAGAATCCACTGTCGAAAGGCGGCTATTTTACCCAGTTCTGCCTGACTGTCATGACAAACCAGATAAAAAGCATTCTTACTGACTAATACGTCATTGAAAGGACAGACTAGACGGCCCGCCTCAATCTCGCTTTGCGCCATCACGTTGTTAGCCAGCGCCACGCCCTGACCATGGATCGCCGCCTGCAACACCATGGCGCTGTGGCTGAAAATCGGGCCCTGCTGCACATTAATGTGCTGCAAGCCTAGCTGACGAGTATAGGATTGCCAGTCACGGCGCGAGGCGTCATGCAGCAGCGTGACATGCGCCAGATCGGCGGGCGTTTTCAACGGCTTATCACTGGTCAGTAGCTGCGGCGAGCAGACAGGCAGCAGATATTCAGCGTAGAGTTTCTCCACCCGCAGCCCTGGCCAGTTGCCGCGGCCGTAGAAAATCGCCACGTCCACATCATCCGCCAGCTTCTCCTCTTCGCGGTCCACCGCCTGAATGCGCACGTCGATCCCCGGATAAGCTGAGTTAAAGCTGGAAAGGCGCGGCACCAGCCACTGAATAGCGAAGCTCGGCAGCAGGCTGACGGTCAATGCACCCTTGGCGCTACGCGCCTGCAGTTTACGCGTGGCGTCGTTGAGCGCGGAAAAAATCTCCTTAATATCCAGATAGTAGCTTTGACCTTCTTCGGTCAGCAATAACGAACGATTACGCCGCCGAAACAGCTTAAGACCCAGAAAATCTTCCAGAGATTTTATCTGATGGCTTACAGCAGCCTGCGTAACAAACAGCTCTTCAGCCGCTTTTGTAAAGCTGAGATGGCGCGCTGCGGCGTCAAAAACGCGCAACGCATTAAGTGGTGGAAGACGTTTTGACATGATTCCCAAGTCTTGGCTGAAACACTTTGACGCAAGCGGTAAACGGCGCGTTACGTATTAGATTTTTTTATCCGAGACATTATAAATTGTCCGTTGAGGAAGCTCCAGCAAATACCTATAGTTGCCGCACTTCCTGAGCCGGAACGAAAAGTTTTTCAGAATAAGCGGGAAACTGCTGATTTCAGAGGACTTTTGGCTTGTGGTCGTGATGTTGTGTTTGCAAATTGATCTGACGCTTTTCAGATCGGGTGGCTCAGCTACCGTTTATTCCTGTAGATTTACCCTGTCTGTCCATAGTGATTTTAACAGCACCGCAAACTGCGGTGCTTTTTTTTGCCTGCGATTACTGCCCCATCTCCACCATCTCTTTCACGTCAGTGCGGTTGATCTGCTGTTCATGGCCAGAGGCATCTTTGTAGCTGATCATACCGGTATCTTCGTCTACCATAGGCTTACCATCGGCAACAATGGTGCGGCCATCATTGGTGTGCATCACGTAGTTGCTGGAGCAGGCGGCTAAAGTAAAAGTCATGGCACAGGCGGCCAGTGCTGCGGCGAGTTTTTTCATTTTTCATCTCCTTGCAGATTAAATGCGATAAACCATCCGTCTGAATCAGCCTGCGCGAGTGCCGTAAAAGCGGCAGCCAACGCAGCGCGGCAGGCGGTGAACAGTTTAAACCTTGCCCTTTGAGCATAACGCGTTTTTGCTGCTTCGCCAGTAGGTTAGCCACTTTTCAGTCTGCGCCTGGCCGAGATCGCCACACAATTATTGCAACGAGAACAGCATGACCCAATTTAATCCCGCCCAGTTCCGCCAGCAGTTTCCGGCGCTGGCCGATGCGGGCGTTTATCTGGATAGCGCCGCCACCGCGCTTAAGCCGCAGGCGGTCATCGAGGCGACCCAGCGCTACTATAGCCTGAGCGCCGGTACCGTTCACCGCAGTCAGTACGCCGCCGCGCGTAAGCTGACCGAACGCTATGAACAGGCGCGCGCGCAGGTTGCCCGCCTGATCAACGCGCCGCTTACGCACAGCATTGTCTGGACGCGCGGCACCACCGAGGCGATCAACCTGGTGGCGCAGAGCGCGCTGCGCCCGCTGCTGCGACCGGGCGATGAGATCCTGGTGAGCGAAGCAGAACACCACGCCAACCTGGTGCCGTGGCTGATGGTGGCGCAGCAGACCGGCGCGCGCGTGGTCAAATGGCCGCTGGGCGCGGATCGCCTGCCGGATATGGCGCAGCTGCCCGCGCTGCTGAATGAAAAAACGCGTCTGCTGGCGCTGGGGCAGATGTCCAATGTCACCGGCGGCTGCCCCGATCTAAAGCAGGCGATCGCCCTCGCCCACGCCGTCGGCGCTAAGGTGATGATCGACGGCGCGCAGGGCGCGGTACATTGCCCGCCCGACGTGCAGGCGCTGGATATCGATTTCTACGCTTTTTCCGGCCATAAAATCTACGGTCCAATGGGCATCGGCGCACTGTATGGCAAGCCGGCGCTGCTGGAGGCGATGACGCCCTGGCAGGGTGGCGGCAAGATGCTGACTCAGGTCGACTTCAACGGTTTTACGCCGCAGCCGGTGCCGTGGCGCTTCGAGGCGGGCACGCCGAACGTCGCCGGGGTTATCGGCCTGAGCGCGGCGCTGGAGTGGCTGGAAAGCGTCGATGTGGCGGCGGCCGAGCGCTGGAGCAGCAGCCTGGCCTCGCTGGCGGAACACCGGCTGCTGAGCCTGCCCGGCTTCCGCAGCTTTCGCTGCGGCGAATCGAGCCTGCTCTCATTTGATATTGCCGGCGTGCATCACAGCGATGTGGTTACGCTGCTGGCGGAAAGCGGCGTGGCGGTGCGCGCCGGCCAGCACTGCGCCCAGCCGCTTATGGCGGCGCTGGGCGTCAGCGGCACGCTGCGCGCCTCTTTCGCCCCTTATAACACGCTGCAGGATGTCGATGCGCTGGTGCGCGCCATCCATAGCGCCATCACTTTACTGGCTGAGTAACCCTTATGATGCTTATCGCCCCGCACCCCTTTGCCGAACTGATTACCCTATCGTCGCTGAAAGAGAAATTCGCCGCCTGCCACAGCTGGGAAGAGCGCTATCGCCAGCTGATCCTGCTGGGCAAACAGCTGCCGCCGCTACCGGAGGCGTTAAAAAGCGCGGACATTGAGCTGAGCGGCTGTGAAAATCGGGTCTGGCTGGGGTATCAGCGCCTGGCTGACGGCACGCTGCATTTTTACGGCGACAGCGAAGGCCGCATCGTTCGCGGCCTGCTGGCGGTGCTGCTCACCGCCGTGGAGCGGCAGCCGCCGCAGCGGCTGCTGACGCAGGATCCGCTGCAGCTGTTCGATGAGCTGGGGCTGCGTGAGCAGCTGAGCGCCTCACGCAGCAGCGGGCTGGATGCATTGGCCCGCGCAGTGCGGGCCGCGGCGGCTAGCCCTGACGCGCCGCCTTTGCCCTCATCTTCTTAAGGGCGTGCGACACCGCCATAAAGCCGAAAGTGGCCGTCACCATGGTGGCGGCGCCAAAGCCGGAAGCGCAGTCCATGCGTTTCGGACCTTCCGCGGTGCCGGGCGAGGCACACACGCTGCCGTCCGCCTGCGGATAGACCAGCGCCTCGGTAGAGAAGACGCAGTCGATGCCCAGCTTGCCTTTGCTGTTTCTGGTTATGTTGAAATCGTGCTTTAGCCGTTCGCGCAGCTTCGCCGCCAGCGGATCCTGAATGGTTTTCGCCAGATCGGCGACCGTGATCTGGCCGGGATCGATCTGCCCGCCGGCACCGCCGGTGGTCACGACCGGGATCTTGTTGCGACGGCACCAGGCGAGCAGCGCCGCCTTCGGGCGCACGCTATCAATCGCATCGATAACGTAGCTGTAGCCCGCCCCCATCAGCTCGGCGGTATTGTCGGGCGTAATGAAATCGTCCACGCAGTTCACCGTACATTCCGGGTTAATCGCCCGAATGCGCTCCGCCATCACCTCGGTTTTCGCCTTGCCGACGTTGCCCTGCAGCGCATGGATCTGACGGTTGGTGTTGGTGATGCAGACATCATCCATATCGATCAGTGTAATGGTGCCGATGCCGGTGCGCGCCAGCGCTTCCGCAGCCCAGGAGCCGACGCCGCCGATGCCGATCACGCAAATATGCGCGTCGGCAAACAGTTGTAATGCGTCCTGACCGTAGAGACGCGCCGTACCGCCAAAGCGTTGCCGCCAGGCGTCAGAGAGAACTCTCATGCAATAACCTTTGTTGATTGTCGACAGCGGGCCAGAACGGCCCGCGACGGAGAAGTTTACTGGCTTGCGCTGACCAGCATTGAACCATTATGGTCGTTTTGCGCATTGCTAAACAGCGTAGTGCCGGCGCCGGGCGCCGGGCGTAGCACCCAGACGCGGCCGTAGTGGTTAAAGAAGCCCGCCAGATGGCCCGCTTCCGGCCCGATGCCCTGGTAGATATCGAAATGCTGGCCTTTGATGGCGCCGCCTACGTCCAGCGCCACCATCAGGCGCATTTCAT